>AFHY01000016.1 GCA_000213395.2 gamma proteobacterium SCGC AAA007-O20 | reverse complement strand
TGAAACTTTTCAACCAAATTTATATTTTTTATAGGTTTTCCATTTTCCATAAAGACCCCAGCAGTATCTGCATTATGACCTAAAATGCAAAAAAAATAAATATTTTTTAGACGAACACCAAGGAAAATTTTCTTACTCCCCCATAAAGAATATAAAATCACCTTCATGGAAATGTTATTAGACAACCTAAACTACTTGCATTGGCTTGTATTTGGACTCGTACTGATCATCATTGAACTCTTCTTGTGGTCAATGTTCCTGCTCTGGATTGGTACATCTGCTATCACAATCAGTATTGTGTTCTATTTGTACCCAGAAGTTTCCTGGGGATTACAAGTTCTAAGTTTTATATTGCTCTCAGCAGTTTCCACATTTTTAGCAAAAAAATACTTCCCAGTGAAAACGGTTGATGATGAGCTAAGCCTTAATTCTAAAGCCCACATCGGAAAAGAATGCACAGTTGTATCTATTGAAAACAATATTGTCAAAGTTAGGCTGGGTGAGTCTTTATGGTTTGCAAAGGGCTGTGAAATGAGTGTTGGACAAAAAGTTCAAATCATTGATACTGACTCTTCGACACTTATAGTCGAACCATTTAAAGAAACTAGCTAATCGATTTAATTAAGAAATACCATACTGAGAACGGTAACTCTCAATCCTGCTGATGATATTTTTATCATTATTGGCTTTCAGGTAATCAACGATATGAGACAAGTTAATGATGCTCACAACCGCAATACCAAAATTTTGTTCCACCTCTTGAATGGCAGAGAGTTCGCCTTTGCCCTTTTCTTGTCGGTCTAATGCAACAACCACACCTTTCGTTTTGGCACCATTGGCGTTGATAATATCTTTTGCTTCTCTGATTGCTGTTCCTGCGGTTATGACATCATCTATGATTAGAATATCTCCCTCTAGTGGGTGACCGACAATACTTCCACCTTCACCATGATCCTTGGCTTCTTTTCGATTAAAACTGTAGGGAACACTTCTATTGAAACTGTCATTGAGTGCTATAGCTGTTGCAGCTACGAGTGGAATTCCTTTATATGCGGGGCCAAATAGAACATCAAATTTGATGCCACTGGCTTCGATGGCTTGAGCATAAAATTGTCCGAGCTGGGATAAATGGTTACCCTGATTAAATTGACCTACATTAAAAAAATAAGGACTCACCCGACCAGATTTAAGTGTAAATTCTCCAAACTTAAGGGCTCCGATTTCCAACATAAAGTCTACAAAATCGTTTTGATACTGTTCCATCAAATATTCCTAAACTATTAAAATAATTACAATGAGAATTATAACAATTAATGTCAATGGAATTCGCGCGGCTGAGCGAAAAGGTTTTTTTAGTTGGTTGGAAAAACAAAATGCAGATGTTGTCTGCTTGCAAGAAATTAAGGCCCAAGAAGATCAACTGGATGAGCGGTTTTATCCATCTGATATGCATACTTACTACCATAGTGCTGAGAGAAAGGGCTACAGCGGAACAGGCCTATATTGCAAATCTAAACCCGATAGAATTACTTATAGCCCATGGGAAGATATCAATTCAGAAGGTAGGATTATTCAAGCTGACTTTGATGATTTAAGCGTCATCTCTATCTACTTACCCTCAGGATCGTCAAAGGAAGAAAGGCAAGCCTTCAAAATGGAATTTATTACTGAACGTTTTTTGCCACACTTACGTAAATTACAAAAAGATGGCAGAAAGTACATTATTTGTGGTGATTGGAATATCGCTCATAAAAAGATTGATTTAAAAAACTGGCAATCAAACCAAAAAAACTCTGGATTTCTTCCTGAAGAGAGGGCTTGGCTGGACAAACTCTATGACGAGGTGGGATATATCGACGCTTTCAGAGAAATTAATCAAGATGAATTTCAATACACATGGTGGTCCAACCGAGGTCAAGCCTGGCTAAACAATACCGGCTGGCGTCTCGATTACCAAGTGGTAAGCTCAAACTTAGCCGGTCTTGCGACGGCTTGTGTAATCTATAAAAAAGAACGTTTTTCTGATCACTCTCCTCTCATTATGGATTACAACTTATGACTGAGGTTAAGTCCTTGCGCAAAATTCAAAGTTTTGTTAAGCGCTCTGGGAGACTATCCAAAGCTCAGGTAATTGGTTTGTATGAATTGTGGCCAAACTATGGTGTCGGTCTTTCAGACAACCAGATCAGCTTCGTAGAACTCTTCTTGAATTCACATGATGTAACCCTTGAAGTTGGATTTGGTAATGGTGATAGCTTGTTAGAAATGGCAATCCAACAACCAAAACAAAACTTCTTAGGAATTGAGGTCTATGAGGCTGGTATTGGTAGGCTCATCAATGAAGCCAACAAACACCAACTAAGCAACCTGAAAATTATTAAAGAGGATGCTGTTGAAGTACTTCAAAATCATGTTCCTGACCACAGCCTTTCTAAATTTCAACTATTTTTCCCAGATCCTTGGCATAAAAAGAGACATCACAAGCGTAGAATTATACAAACTAGCTTTCTTGACACTCTTACAAAAAAGCTAAAAACAGATGGCATCGTCCATATAGCCACTGACTGGGAAAGCTATGCAGAGCACATCATGGAAACACTGGAATCTCATCAGCACTTTAAAAACACCATGGGTGACCATATATATTCCCCAAGACCCAAACATCGGCCGTTGACCAAATTTGAAAATCGTGGTCAAAAATTAGGCCACGGTGTCTGGGATATTATTTTTACTAACTCGAAAGGAGGTTAAATGTTATTCGCTATTTTTGTGGTGATGACTCTTCTTGAAATTTACGTCCTAGTGACTGTAGGGCAGGCTATTGGCGGTTTGTCAACAGTGCTACTCGTTATTGTGACTGCACTGATTGGCTCGACCCTTTTAAGGCAACAAGGCTGGTCAACGATGGCAAAGGCTCAACAGAGCATAGCTGAAGGCAAAACACCCGCATTAGAGATGCTGGAGGGTGTCGTTATTCTTGTTTCAGGTGTTTTACTATTAACGCCTGGCTTTATTACTGATGGTTTGGGTTTGTTAGGGTTAATGCCTTGGACTAGACGATATTTTATTAATCACATCCTTGAGAAAAATGCTGAACGTTTTTTTAGCCAAAGAAATTCAGTTTTTATTCACAGAACTAAAAATCAAGAGAAGACGATCAACAATAAAAATGAAACTATCGAAGGTGAATTTTGGGAAGATTAAAGATTTTTTTCTAGTTTTTGATTAGGTATAGTAACTTCTCACTATGCACAACAAAAAAACTCTTGATGAATGGCTAAGCTGGCAAGAGCAGCTGATGGAAGAAACTATACTTCTCGGCTTAGACAGAGTTCAACGGGTCTATCAACGCCTTTTCCCTGATGGAGTACCATTTTTTGCCATTACAGTTGGTGGCACAAATGGCAAAGGCTCAACGATCGCCTTTATCGATAGTATTTATAGAGAATCAAAATATAGAGTGGGTTGTTGCACTTCACCGCACCTTATTAAGTACAACGAGCGCTACACTATAGACGGAGAGATCGTTAATGATTCGGTAATCATTAAGGCCTTTGAAGCGATTGAGAAAAAAAGGAAAGGCATCTCTTTAACTTACTTTGAATTTTCAACATTGGCAGCATTAATCATTTTCTCTGAAGCTTATGTTGATATCGCTCTCCTGGAAGTGGGACTTGGAGGTCGTCTAGATTCCATCAATGTTGTCGATAGCGATGTTAGTGTTATTACCAATATTGCAATAGACCATACCGAATACCTTGGTGACACGCGCGAATCGATCGGTACTGAAAAGGCCGGCATTATGCGTACTGCAAAGCCTTGTATTTGTGGTGATCAAGACCCGCCAAACAGTGTACTTGCCTACGCCAAAAAGATAAACGTTCCATTAACACTCATCAAGGAAAAATATGAAGGCGAAATAGGACTAGAAGGTGATCACCAAAAAATGAATGCAGCTGTTGCTATCAAAGTCATCAAAGCAATCAGTGACAAATTTCCTGTTTCCAAAGAAATGATTCAAAGTGGAATCAAACAAGCCCAAATTGTTGCCCGATTTGAAAAAGTCAGTGTAGGTAATAAAACTGTAATTCTTGATGTTTCCCACAACCCTGCAGCCGTTAAAACTCTTATCAAAACATTGTCAGACTCAGCCATGGAGACTGTGGCTATTTTTTCCGCACTGGCTGATAAAAATATCGATGACATGATTGAGTTGGCCTCATCTAATATTAAGCACTGGTTTTTAGTGCCACTCTCAGCTGAACGCTCTATTAAAATGGAAGCCCTTGAAGATAAGTTTGGTGACTCTCAGAAAACAACGGTTTGCCCTAGTATGGCTAGCGCTATAGAGCAGGCACTTGCTCTGAAAGAGATTCAAAGGGTTGTCATTTTTGGATCCTTCTATACGGTAGCCGATGCCAGTGTTATTTTAAAGAAATCTGAGTATTATTAGTTAATGGAGTTCGTGCCCTGCCCTAAGAAACTATTGTAAAATTAGCCTTAGCAATCAGGGAGACCATGAGCAATTTTTTTGACAACTTTTGGAACACGATAAGTGTGCTGGCTTGGTCAGATTGGCTCACCCTCTTCATTCTAGTCTTTTTTGTTATTAGAGGTTTTATACAGGGCCTTGCAAAGGAGATTATTAGCCTATTATTTGTCATTCTGGCGATTGCTCTTGCTTGGCTTTACTATGATAATTTAGCCGTCACCTTATTGAGTGACCCAACCACTTCGGAGGGCCGATCAATCTTCGCGCTTTCGTTTGGAGCAATATTTATAGGTATTTGGTTCGTCAAGAGGGCACTTTACAAGACAGCGGAAGCTTCTTCACAAGTTGAAAATCCCTGTGAGCTTAATCGTTCATTCACCAAGATAATAATAACTTTACTGATCGCCATTCTGAGTTACCACTACATGGGAGCTGTTGCTGAACTCCAAACAATGGAATCCATTATGAGTAGTAATTCATTTCGTATTTTTGTATCATTTGTAATTGTTTTTGTCGCCCTTACTACTGCTGTAATGGCTTTATCAAAACTTCTTAATATTACCATTGATACTGAAAAGCCTTGCCCGATGGCGCCAGTATTTGAAAGAATTCTCAACATTCTTCAAGCTTTTGATGTGTTAATAAATGCTCGCAATGTTAGTGGAATAAAGAATAATTTTCTTGGTGCAGTTTTGGGTTTATTTAAGGGCGGAATTTTTGTTCTAATAATAGTACTTATATTTCAAAGCTTAAGCTGGGTAACCCAAAATCATGCATGGGTTGAAACCAGTGGAGCACTGAGAACTTTTCAAGATTGGGCAGTTAACATTAAACCTTTTTTGTCAGAACATTTGTTATTTGTTAAACTCGAGCCTGGCGACGCAGTTGTTACATTCATAGAAAGCGAAATATTAGGGGATTAAATTATGTGCGGTATTGTTGGAATGCTATCCACTACAAAAAAAGATGTGGGTGTTTATATTTATGACGCACTAACTATTATCCAGCATCGTGGTCAAGATGCTGCAGGAATAACCACAGCTAGTAAAGGGCGCTTTTATATGCGCAAAGGCAATGGCATGGTGCGCAATGTTTTTAGAACAAAACATATTACCAAGTTGATAGGCGATATGGGAATTGGACATATCCGCTACCCAACAGCTGGAAGCTCTTCAGGTGCTGAAGCTCAGCCCTTTTATGTAAACTCGCCCTACGGAATTGCTTTTGCACATAATGGTAATTTAACCAATACAGATGCACTAGCGAAAGAGCTTTTTGAGCAAGATCTAAGACATATTAATACCAATTCTGATTCAGAAATATTGCTCAATATATTGGCAAGTGAAATAGCAAAAGAGCAAAAACATCGAATTAACGAGACGGATATATTTAAAGCAGTAAAAAAACTTCATCAACGTGTCAAGGGTGCTTATGCAGCGATTGGAATGATTCCAGGCTATGGCATCTTTGGATTCAGAGACCCTCACGGAATAAGACCTCTCATAATTGGAGAAAAAACTACAGCGAAAGGCACTAGTTACATTGTTGCATCTGAGAGTGTTGCTTTAACAGCACTTGGTTACAAAATTACTCGTGATGTAGGACCAGGAGAGGCTGTTGTAATTGATCGTAAAGGAAATATTCACTCTAAGCAATGTGCAGACAGTTCAGAATTATCTCCCTGTATTTTTGAATTTGTTTATTTTGCAAGACCTGATTCCATTATTGACAAAATCTCTGTTTATAAATCACGCCTTAGAATGGGTGAACGACTTGCAGAAAAGATTAAGTCAAAGTGGCCAGATGAAACAATCGATGTGGTTATGCCTGTTCCTGACACCTCAAGAACAGCTGCCCTTCAGCTGGCCAATGAATTGGATCTTAAGTATCGTGAAGGTTTTATTAAGAACCGCTATATTGCTCGAACCTTTATTATGCCAGGACAAAAACAAAGGAAAAAATCTGTACGTCAAAAACTAAGCGCAATCGAGCTCGAATTTAAGGGAAAGAACGTTCTTTTAGTAGATGACTCTATTGTACGTGGTACAACTAGCAAAGAAATCGTACAAATGGCTAGACTTGCGGGTGCAAAAAAAGTCTTTTTTGCATCAGCTGCACCGCCGGTTCGCTATCCCAATGTATACGGAATTGATATGGCCAGCAAGAATGAGTTTGTTGCACACAATAAAACCACTGATGAAGTATGCCAAACAATTGGTGCTGATAAATTGATTTATCAAAATCTAGAGGATTTGATTTGGTCTGTCCAACAAGGCAACCCAGATATCTCATCTTTTGATTGTTCTTGTTTTGACGGTAAATATCTAACTAAAGATATTGATACATCTTATCTGGAAAATATTGAAAACCTTAGATCCGATAAGGCTAAGCAAAACAATAATATTACGAATGAAAACTCAGAATTAATCTACAATGAAGTTGATTGACCAACTATAAAGTTAAATGAAAGATAATAAATTTGAAACCAAAGCAATCCGTGAAGGCTATAAAGCTAGCCAAGAACAAGAGCATTCTGCTGCTATTTTTCTTACCTCTAGTTTTACTTTTGATAGCGCTGAACAGGCTGCCCAAAGGTTTGCGAAGGAAGAACAAGGTAATATATATTCGAGATTTACTAACCCAACTGTGGAAGCTTTTCAAGATAAATTAGCCTCCCTAGAGGGTGCTGAATCATGTCTTGCAACCGCTAGCGGTATGTCGGCTATTTTTGCCACCATTATGACGCTATCTAAACCCGGAGATCATATTGTTGCATCTCGTGGAATGTTTGGCACCACTACTGTACTTCTCAATACCATTGTCAACAAGTTTGGTATTGAAGTAACATTTGTAGACTTACCCGATTTAGTCACCTGGAAGGATAGTATTCAGTCCAACACAAAGTTATTCATTCTTGAAACACCATCAAATCCCCTATGTGAAGTTGTTGATTTGTGGGCACTTGCATCCATATCTAAAAAACACAATATCGTATTAGCTGTCGATAATTGTGTTATGACGCCAGCCCTTCAGAAACCATTAGCATTGGGGGCTGATATAGTCATTCACTCTGCAACAAAGTATATTGATGGCCAGGGCCGATGTCTCGCAGGTGCTATTGCAGGAAGTACTGAGCTACTGGAGGAAATCAGTAGCTTTATTAGAACAACAGGTCCAACCTTGAGTGCTTTTAATGCTTGGGTTGTTCTCAAAGGTCTTGAAACACTGCCTTTGAGAATGAGGGCACATTGTGAAAATGCACGGCAATTAGCAAATTGGTTGAATGATCAATCTTTTGTAGAAAAAGTACACTATCTCGGACTAGAGTCTCATCCTCATCATCAAGTCGCCAAAGAGCAACAAAGTGATTTTGGTGGTATTGTTTCCTTCGAAGTATCTGGTGGAAAGAAAGGTGCTTTTCGCCTCATAAACAATACCAAAATGATTTCAATTACTGCAAATCTAGGAGATACCAAGAGCACCATTACTCATCCTGCATCAACAACTCATGCTCGACTTTCAGAAGATGAAAGACGGCAAAGCAACATCTCGGATAACCTTATTCGTATCTCTGTAGGACTAGAAGATATAAGCGATATTATCGATGACTTGAAGCCATAGTTGAATTTCTATCTTAAATTTACTATGTTAAAATCCTTGTTATATTTGATATATCAAGCCTTATGAAGCAGAACAGTTACTCTTATGACGAATTAATTCTTTGTGGTAAAGGAGAATTATTTGGGCCTGGTAACGCTCAGCTTCCACAACCACCAATGCTGATGTTTGACCGTATCACGAGTATTAGTGAAAGTGACGGAGAATATGGCAAGGGTGGATTGACAGCTGAATTAGACATCAATCCAGACCTATGGTTTTTTGACTGTCACTTCAACGAAGACGCTGTTATGCCAGGTTGCCTTGGCGTGGATGCAATGTGGCAATTAGTCGGTTTTTACCTGGGTTGGCTGGGGGGTCCTGGAAGAGGGCGTGCTCTGGGTGCGGGGCAAATTAAATTTACAGGCCAAGTTTTACCACACAACAAAAAAATAACCTACAAAGTGAGCCTCTCAAGAATTGTTGCAAGAAAACTCTATATGGGTATTGCGGATGCAACCATGGAGGTTGATGGAAAATTGATTTATGAAGCTACCAACCTAAAGGTTGGCTTGTTTACTGACACTTCCTCATTCTGATGAAACGCGTTGTTGTAACCGGAATGGGTATTATTAGCAGCTTGGGTAACAATAAATCTGAAGTTCTTGAGTCACTAAAGAAAGCAAAATCAGGCATCGAATTTAGTGAGATATATGCGGACATGGGGCTCAGATCACATGTTTACGGCTCAATTTCTGAAATCGACACAAAAGATGTCATTGATCGCAAGATGTTGCGTTTCATGGCAGATGCCGCAATATTTAATGCTATTGCCCTAGATGAGGCAATCAAACAGTCAGGACTCAGTGAGGAAATGGTTTCTCATGAGAGGACTGGTCTGATTATGGGCTCTGGCGGAGCTTCTAATCAGAACGTTGTTGAGGCTGCAGACATATTACGAGAAAGAGGTATTAAAAGAGTGGGCCCTTATCGTGTCCCTCGAGCCATGGGGTCAACAACCTCAGCCTGTCTATCTACCCTATTTAAAATTAAAGGCATCAATTATTCAATCAGTTCAGCTTGCTCGACAAGCGCCCATTGTATTGGTAATGCCATGGAACAAATACAAATGGGAAAACAAGATGTTGTTTTTGCTGGTGGAGGTGAGGAGTTAGACTGGTCGCTAACCATGTTATTCGATGCAATGGGGGCATTGTCTTCAAAATATAATGACACTCCAGAAAAAGCATCTCGAGCCTATGACGTCAATCGAGATGGATTTGTCATTTCTGGTGGTGGTGGTGCACTCGTACTTGAGTCTTTAGAACATGCAGAAGCTCGCGGTGCCCATATAATTGCGGAACTCGTTGGGTATGGTGCAACTTCTGATGGCTATGATATGGTTGCGCCCTCTGGAGAAGGCGCAAAACGTTGTATGGAGTTAGCAATTAGTACAGTCAACGGCTCTATAGACTACATCAACGCTCACGGCACCTCAACTCCTGCGGGTGACATGAAAGAGTTACAAGCCATTAAAAAGGTCTTTAATAACAAGATTCCACTTATAGGCTCGACCAAATCTCTTTCTGGACATGCGTTAGGCGCTGCGGGAGTGAATGAATCTATATACTCATTGCTGATGCTTGAAAATGATTTCGTTGCCGAATCGGTGAACATTGAAACACTTGATGAGGAAGCAGAAGGAATGCCTATTGTTAGAAAAATAACGCAATTAAAGCTCAATCGCATACTATCAAATAGCTTTGGGTTTGGTGGCACAAATGCCTGCCTTGTATTTGAACGATTTAGTCAATAAATCTTCACAACTTTCTTTTTATACATTGAGGCTATACTATGGTCTGGCGTCAATTGCTTTTTTTTCTTTTTCAGAAGGCAACATATCCTCTTTGGATATTCCTAGTGCTAAAATCATTGAGCTAGCAACAAAGATAGAAGAATAGGTACCAATAACTACACCAATTATAAGAGCACCTGCAAAGCTATGTATCACTTCACCACCCAAATAAAACAAAGCTAAAAGAACTAGCAATGTCGTCAATGATGTCATTAATGTGCGTGCTAATGTTTGATTTAGAGCATCGTTAACAATCGGAACAGGCTCAATGTGTCGAGTGGAAAGAAAGTTTTCCCGAATCCGATCAAAAACCACAATCGTATCGTTAAGAGAGTAGCCGATGACAGCAAGAATTGCAGCCAATACAGTTAAATTAAATTCAATTTGCAGTATTGAAAAAACACCCAGTGTAATAATAACGTCATGAATCAGCGCAGTAATCGAGCCTAGTGCAAAACGATATTCAAATCTAAAAGCGACATATATCAAAATACCTATAAGAGCATAAAGCAAAGCTAACCCACCATCATTAGTTAACTCTTCACCAACTTTGGGTCCTACAAACTCTACTCGACGCACATCAATACCGTCACCAAGCATCTGAATAATTGACGAACTAAGCTTAGCAGATGAAATAGACTGAGGTTCTAACTGTATTAATACCTCCGTGTCCGATCCAAAGTACTGTACATTTGTGCCCGAATAGTTAGCACTAGCTAATTTTGTACGAATATCTTCAAGATCTGCTGTCTGCTGATAACCCACCTCTATTAAGGTTCCACCAGTAAAGTCAATTCCAAGTTTAAGTCCTTGTAAACCAAGTGAGATGATTGACACAATCAACAAAAATGCAGAGAATATCATTGCGTATTTACGCTTATTGACAAAATCTATTGTTGGCAGTTTTAATGATCTCAGACTCATATTGCTAACTCCTCAACTTTTCTTCCACCATAGATGAGATTAATCACTGCCCGAGAGACAACGATTGCAGTGAACATCGATGTAATAATTCCGATCGATAGGGTTACGGCGAAACCTTTAACTGCACCTGTACCAAAACTAAACAAAACCAATGAAGCAATCAGTGTGGTAATGTTGGCATCGGCAATCGTTAATAGTGCTTTTGCGTATCCCGAAGAAATCGCTTTTTGAATATTTTTATTTAATTGTAATTCCTCTTTGATGCGTTCAAAAATTAGCACATTGGCATCAACTGCCATACCTACAGTTAAGACGATGCCAGCTATACCAGGCAAAGTCAAGGTTGCCTGTAGCATAGAAAGGATGGAAACAATTGTCACCAAGTTAAGTGTTAAAGCTAAATTTGCCACCAACCCAAACACTCTATAACGCCAGCCCATAAAAAGTAAAACCAAAGCAAATCCTACTAAAACAGATATCAATCCTTTCTGAATATTATCTGCACCTAGGCTAGGTCCAATAGTTCGCTCTTCAATGATTTCAATAGGCGCTGATAGTGAACCTGCTCTTAACAACAAGGCAAGATTTCTTGCCTCTCTAGCACTATCTAAACCTGTTATCTGGAAGCGATTTGAAAAAGTACCTTGAATGGTTGCGGCATTAATAATATCCTGCGTTTTACTACGTTTTTTTACTGTGTTTCCATCTTCAACAATCGTCTCAACTTTGTTCTCAATGTAGACAACAGCCATACGATGATGTAGAAATTCCTTGGTCGTTTCAAGCATTGTTCGTCCACCAGCGTTGTCCAAGGTGATACTAACCATCGGGTTGTTATCTTGGTCAACACTTGAGGCCGCATCAACGATGTTCTCACCAGTCACAATAACGCTAGTTTTAAGAAGCAATGGTGTGCCGTTCTTAAATTTATAGAGCTTCAAACCTACTGGAATTTTTCCTGACTGAACAGCCGTATCCAAATCATTTTTCTCATCGACCAACCTAAACTCAAGCGTTGCAACTGCGCCTAAAATTTCTTTAGCTCTGGCAGTATCTTGTACACCAGGTAATTGCACTACAATTCTCTCTGAGCCTTGCCGTTGAATAATTGGCTCTGCAACACCTAACTCATTCACACGATTTCGAAGTGTTGTGATATTTTGTTTTAAAGCGCTAGATTTAGCTGCACTTTGTGCATCGGAAGAAATCTCCAAACTCAACTGCAGATCGGTTTCACTTCCCTCAACAATAATTAAATCAGACAGCTTATCTTTGATGAGCTTTTTAGCTTCAGTTTTAAGGTTTTCAGTCTTAAAGCTAACCACCAAAAGGTTGCCCTCTTTGCGAATGCTTTTGTATAAGCGGTCTTCACGAAGAGCTGCTCTTAACTCATTATAGTATCGGTCTATAGCCATTGACACTACAGCTTCCATATCGACTTCAAGCAAAAAGTGTACACCGCCCCTTAAATCTAGTCCCAGTGACATAGCTTTTCCACCAACATTTGATAGCCACTGCGGAATTGAAGGCGCCAGATTCAAAGCAACTACATAATTTCTACTAAGGGTATTTTTTAACAAAGTCTTGGAAGAGAGTTGCGATTTTGAATCCTCAAAACGGATCATAATACGTCTATCGACTAACCCTATAGATTTATAGTCAGTTTCATTAGCTTCTAATGAGTTTTTAATGTTTTTGACGTCTTGATCTTGGACAACATAATCACCAGTGCCAGATATTTGGATAGCTAAGTCCGAGCCATAAATATTTGGCAATGCATATAAAGCTGAGATAAATAGGAAAAAAACAATTAGAGTATTTTTCCAGATAGGGTATTGATTCATCTAAATTAATTATTTCTAAGTTAAAGCTTAGCGCTACCTTTTGGCATTTTTTGGTTGATGCCTTGTTTTTGCACTTTCACAACAACACCTTCAGCAATCTCTAATGCTGCAAAAGACTCGTCAACAAAGTTAATTTTGCCTACAACACCTCCATTGGTAACAATCTCGTCACCTTTTTTAAGTTCACTCAGTAATTTTTTGTGATCCTTAGCGCGCTTTTGTTGTGGTCTGATTAACAAAAAATACATCAACACAAACATTGCTACCAAAAAAAGCTCTGGTGGTAAATTCATCTTTGACTCCAAAAAAATATAAAGGGGTTATTTTATCTTAGTTACACCACCCATGTAGCTTTGTAAGACCTTGGGAATGGCAATACTGCCATCAGCATTCTGATAATTCTCCATCACAGCAACCAAAGTTCTACCCACCGCTAGTCCAGAACCGTTCAAGGTATGCAAAAATTCTGTTTCCTTGGTCTCTGGGTTTTTCCATCTGAGTTGCATACGTCTCGCTTGGAATCCTTCAAAGCATGAGCATGAAGAAATTTCACGATACGCCTTTTGACCCGGCAACCAAACTTCTAGGTCATAGGTTTTAGCTGAAGCGAAGCCCAGATCACCGGTACATAAGTTAACTTTACGATAAGGTAATTCCAATAATTGCAGAATACCTTCAGCGTGTGAAGTTAACTCTTCAAGCACCTCATAAGAATTATCTGGTTTAGAAATTTGCACCAATTCAACTTTTTCAAACTGGTGCTGACGAATCAATCCTCTTGTATCTTTTCCATATGATCCAGCTTCAGAACGAAAACACGGTGTGTGAGCAACAAATTTAAGCGGTAGTTCAGAGTCCTTAATAATTGACTCACGCACAATGTTAGTCACTGACACTTCTGCTGTTGGTATTAAATAAAGCGCCTTTGCTTCGCCTTCTTCACCATGCAGATGGGTTTTAAATAAATCAGCTTCAAATTTTGGTAATTGTCCGGTCCCCGTCAAAGAGTCTGCGTTAACTAAGTAGGGCGCATAGGTTTCGGTGTAGCTATTTTTCTCGATATGGTAATCTAACATAAACTGAGTTAAGGCACGCTGTAGTTTAGCGAGTTGTCCAATAATAACAACGAACCTTGACCCTGAAATTTTTGCAGCAGCAGCGAAGTCCATTCCATGCATTTCACCCAACTTAACATGATCTTTTACATCAAAATCTAGCGTTGCTGGCTTACCCCACTTGGATATCTCAATATTATCATCTTCACTTTCACCTTCTGGTACAGAGGGATGAGGAATGTTTGGTATCGCCATCACTATTTCTTCAATCTTTGCCTGAATATCTTGTAATTTAGATTTGGCATCGTCAAGTTTTTGTCCTAACTCTGAAATCTCGTCAAGCAGTGGCTGCATATTTTCACCAGAAGCTTTTGCTTGACCAATTGCCTTAGATTTTGTATTGCGAAGATTTTGCAAGTCTTGAGTTTGCACTTGAATTACTTTTCTTTGGTCTTCAAGCTTATTATATTGAGCAACATCAAAAGTAAAATTTCGCCTCTTGAGTTGCTCAACTACAAAATCTATATTGCCCCTTAAAAGCTTACTATCTAACATTACTTAGCCCAAAATTAACTTACGCAAATTATACTATGTCCTATGCTATTAGAGGGGTTGATACGACTCATTGTCTACTCAATACACTAACCAAATATGTCTGGCAAAATCAATACTGGAATTTAACCTCTAAATTAACTCGCTGATAATCGTCGAGTAAGCTAAATGCACGGTCAAGTTTAGCATTTGCCCTAGTGGCATTTAATTTGGCATTTAAGTTATCACTAATATCCCATTCTAGACCAGCAGTAATTAATGAAAGGTCATTGTTGACAGCAATAATATTGGATAAATTCCAGCTCCAATCAGAATCACCGAACTTGTCACTTACATTAGCCATATAGGTCATACTATTTTTTTCAGAGCTGACACTTCCTAGCAGAGTAGGAGTTAAATAGTCATTGAAAAAATCCAACCAATATTGCGAATTAATTGAAATTAAATATTGCCTATCATCATTTTGAATATCGAAAGCAAGATCCCAATCTACTCTATCAGCTTTTATAAATTGCCCTAATCGGTTTTGGCGTAGGTTGCGTTTATAGGCTATATCAAATTTAAGTAAGTAGTCATCAAATACCTTATTCATACCAAACCCTAGTAACTCATATGAACTAGCATAGGCCATCCCATCAGTAAGGTTCTTTAATGCGTCATTGAGTATCAATTGGCCAGCATAGAATGCCATGTCACTACCCTCTGTATTGATTCCATAACGCAGTCCAAATTCACGGTGCCTTTCATCCTTTAGCGATAATAAAGTGCTATTCGTAATCTTAGGATTAGGATTATAAAAAACACTAATATCATTTTTATCCCCATATCGAGTAGCACTCATAAGCCACTGAGATGTTATCGCTGGATCAGTCAAGCCACCAGATGGGTTGATAACGTCTAGCGCACCGCCTTCAAGCTCACCCCAGCCGATGGTGTATCGGCCTAGCTTAGTGCTCCATTTATCAAAACTAAACTGTAGAAAGGCTCTTTCTATCTCGATATCGCTGGATTTAGTCGCATGGTAACTATCACTTGGCCAGTATTTGGTTGTCTTTAGCTCTAATTCGCCGTATCCGGCGTCAGAAACAGAGCCGGTCGTTCCAAGCATAAGCTCAGTCCTCTCCTTCGTCGTACTCCAATCACTTGCTGGATTGAATCCCCATTTTTGTGCAACCCCAATATTTAACCAGGCAAAAAGTCTTGCATTCTTAATTTCATCGCTAAAGAGATCGCTATCATCTGACCATTCATCAAATTCTTGACTAGACTCTTCAAAAAGTACTTCATCTTCAAATAATAACTCATCGGCCGAAACTAAAGGAGTAAGCGATATGCCAAAAAAAACACAGATAATCAGTTTATTGATTAATTTAGCCATAACTTACTTAGAAATTATTTAGCCTGCTTGCGCAAATCTTTGAGAAATTTTTCCCTAAAAGCTTGATCTGTCAATGCTCTTTGAGTAAGAAAGTCTTCTTTAATTTCCATATCAAAGTTAATCGCCTCAAGTTTCATATTGGTTAACCTGTTGCTGACTGTATTAAAAAATGTAAGACTTCTTCCCATCCAAACATCATTGATCTTTTCAACCTTACCTACCTCAAGCTTCTTAATAGGATTATTGTATTTATCAAACATTTGTACTTTAAGAGTTATAAACCTTTCTGTATCAATCCAGCTTTGCGTCTTCCCATAGCTGCTTTTACTGAGACGGTGTGGCTTAGGTATTGACTCGATTACTGCAACCTCTCTTCCTCTAAATTCCCCTTGCCCAAGTAGCTTATAAGTATAGTCATCAAGCTTCCCTGTCTCTTGATCTTCAGTTGTCATCTCTGTTCCAAAAATGCTGGCTGATTCAGTTTCTTCGTCGTCACTGTTTCTGACACTAATCCTCTTCACTTTTCCAAGAGCAGAGAGATACAACCAAGTTTCATTGTCTCGATCACTATCGTCATAACTGTAAGACAACATACCAATACCTTTCTCACTTGAAGGCTCAAGGATGATGGCAATACTCTTAGAGTCTTTGTTATCTTTACCGGTATTAATTTGTGCACTCTCAACTAACTTAACACGCGCTTTTTCGGCACACTTTACCTTTCCTCCACTAAGACCATACTTACAAGTAGTGAGCTTCATTCGAGTGAAGGCAGAGTCTGAAGACTTACGGCTTTCTTCGTCAACTTTTTCCATAATTTCTCTTGCACTTAAGTCAGTTTCAGCATAGACCTGAAAACTAGAAAGTGTTAAAAAAACACTCAGTACAATAACGAGTAATGAGTAATTTGAAGTAACTAGTAATCGATTCATTTTGCAACCTCTATAAAATTTAAATTATCTTCAACATCTTTCTGGCCAAATTTTGGTTTAAATATCATAATCAGTGCCGGGAAAAAGAGCAAGTCACAGAGCAGGGCGACAAATATAGCTAATGATCCAAAACCGCCTATCTTTGCCAAACCCAAATAGTCACTAAACGTAAGCATAAAGAAACCAAAACCGAGTATTAATGTTGTAAATGTAACCGCTTGACCTACCTCTTTTATTGCCCCAACCAAGGCTAATCGCATGTTGTTGTTTTCAGCTAGTGACATTCTATAATGACTAATAAAGTGAATCGTATCATCTACCGCTATACCTATTATCAAAGGTGCAATCATCAGGGTATCTGTGTCGAGTGGGATTCCAAAAAGACCCATTAGGCCAAAAGCCAGAGTGGCTGGGATTAAGTTAGGGACAATCGACATAGCTCCTGCCTGCAGTGAGCCCAGTGTCACCATCAACAAGCAACTAATAACTACAGCAGCGATGGCTAAACTCTTGAACTGGTTCCTACTTAAATCATCTGCAAGTCTCATCATCATTGCAAAAGTACCGGTAATTTCAACGTCCAAATTAGGGTAACGGTCTTTTAATGTATCAAATTCATTGTCTATGTCCTTTCGGATGCCTTCAAAAAATTCTGCGTATTCATTTGACCCTGCATTTTTTAACTGAATGCTAATGTGGCTTTTACTGTAGTCATCACTTACCAAGGCTCGACGTTCTTCGGGGTTAGCGCTGTTAAACAAATACAACAACTGTGATACCGTGATTTGACTGTCAGGAATCGTTCGGTACTGTTCATCATCTTGCATAATGGCATGAGTTTCTTTAACCAGATCCGCTAACGAGTTAGTACGAATAATATATTTGCCATAACTTTCCTTGACTTGGCTCTGGAGACGACTCATTGCGTTTAAAACTGCAGGGTCCGTGATGGCATCAGACTCTCCGGTATTAACCACAATAATCATATTACCTGTACCCATCATGTGCTCATCAACGATATCATATGCCTGGCCAATAGGAACATCATCAGAATAAAGCTCAACCAAGTTAGAGTCAATTTTGACTTGAGTTGCGCCGTACAAACAGATTCCAAACACGCCAAAAAAAATCACAACTACTGCATATCGAAAACGCTGCACGAAGGATGGAATTTTATCTAATAATGGCTGCAACCAGTCTGCCCCTAATAACCAAGTTAAACCAATTCTTTGTGATAAATTTATTATTGGCTTCGCAAAAAAGCATAAAAACTTTAAAACCTTTATTTGAATCAACTTAAAGAAAGCTTTAATTAAGCTTATTAAAGTTTTCTTGTGTTGAACGACATTTGAAACTTTCTTGTCTTGCATTGGATGCCAGTAATCCAGTAACACTGGTAATAGATAAATTGTATATAGAAAAGCTAGACCAACTCCTGCCGCAGAAGAGAATCCAAACAGAACAAACTGTGGCATTCCTGTCACTGCCAGTGAAGACATGCCTGCCATTGTTGTGATAGTGGTGAGCAAGATTGGCACCCCAACTTTGCCATAAGCTTGCGACAAAGCCTGTTCATGGTCATTACCAGAACGCCTAAACAATAGATAAGAACTCATTACATGGACGCAGTCCGCCACACCAACGGCGATCACTAACATTGCTGTTAAAGCAATGAGTGTGGTGGAGGCTATATTAAGCCAACTCAGGCCACCA
>AFHY01000017.1 GCA_000213395.2 gamma proteobacterium SCGC AAA007-O20 | reverse complement strand
CCTATCTATACAGGATCTAAACTTCGGGATGTACCGAGGAGACTTAGAAATTTGCGATGCGATCCTAAAAATCCAAAAGAAATATAACTATCCACATATCGTTGGAGCGGCTACGGGAAAAAATGCAAAGGAACGAATTATCGATGCGATTAAAAAGCTACAAGGCTCTTTAAAACTTACGATGGCTGTTCAATCTATGCACAGCCCAGTGTTAGACAATATTCGCAGGTCGAATATTAGAGAAAAACACATGATGGAGTTAGCTCCAACAATCAGAGAGAGCGGTTTACAAACAAAAAGTGAAGTTATTCTTGGTTTACCAGGTGAGACCTATGATAGTCATTTAAAGACACTTGAAACCCTCCTTAAGGCGGGCATGGATGAGATACTGGTTTTTACGTGTATGATGTTGCCTGGGTCGGAGATGTATCTACAAACAGAGCGCGAAAAATGGGGGTTAAAGACGAAACATAGAGTTTTACCGAGAGATTTTTGTGAGTTGAATGACGGTACGATTGTGATAGAGACTGAGGAATGTGTTGTAGCCTCTAATAGCTTGACATTTGATGAATATGTTGATTTACGTTTGTTTAATTTTGTGCTCTCTGTAACGAATAGTGATACTGTTTATTCGCCCCTAAAGAAGTTTTTAAAAGAACAGAATATAGGGATGTTCGATTTGGTAAATAAGTTGTTTCAGTCACTAGGAAGTGCATCTGATAGTGTCCAAGAAGTCTGTAAAGACTATAGACGTGCAACGGTTGATGAGTTGTGGGATTCCCCTGAAGATATATTTTCTCACTACAAACAAGATGCTGAGTACCAAAAATTATTAAATGGGGAAGCTGGTATCAATGTGTTATATCACCATCAAGCAATAGTGATATCGAACTACATGAGTGAATGGACTGAGTTCATATTTGTAGTATTAGAGAAACTACTAACTGAAAAGAAACGGTTTGATGGAGATGTAAGTATCCAATTTGAGGATGTTGCCAATTATAGTCGAGGCATTTCCTTTAATCCTTTAAGCAAAAACAGGATGTCAACGAACCCGAAATACGAGTTTTTTTACGATATTGAGAAGTGGTTGAATGATAGTACTAATACCTTATTGTTAGCTCAGTTTAGGTCGCCTTCAAAGGTAGAAATTGAGTTTCGGTTTACAAATGAACAACATGACGTTATTCAAGATCAATTAGAGCGATATGATGACAGCATAATTGGCACAAGTACCGCACTCCTTTCTAGAACAGTTATTCCCTCACATTACCTTTGGAGGAAACCGTTCGTGATGGAGAATAAAGAGAGGGTCTAATTTGCTGTTTTGGAAAAAGAATTTCTTACCCCGAATAGAGGGGATAACCGTTAACAGTCAAAAATAAAATATATTCTCTATAATTTTTTTTATAATGAATTATTTTAGTAATCAAGTAGTTGCAATTACCGGTTCTACTGGGTTTATAGGTGCAAGATTGGTATCTGCATTAAGTAGTACAGGAAATAATTTAATATTGCTGGTTCGAACTGTTAATCAAGAAGTTTCTCATAAACAAATAAAATGTGATTTACTGCACGAAAAAGTTCCTTTAGATTTTTTTTACAGGCGTCAATACAATCTTTCATGTAGCGGGTTGTGCTCATGATACCCATAATAATAAAACTGAGAATTATTATCGTCATATTAATGTTGATACTACTGTTCAGATAGCTGAGCTTGCAGTACAAAATGATGTGAAACAGTTTATTTATGTTAGTAGTGTTAAAGCTGGTGGTAAAGCTTTTCATGGTAAATGTATGTCAGAGATTGATCAGAATGAAACTGAAGATATTTATGGAAAGACTAAACGTGAAGCAGAATTAAAGCTTTTGGATATAGATAAGCATTCAGATATGAATGTTGTAATTGTGAGGCCAACTCTGGTATATGGTCCTCGGGTAAAAGGAAATCTTGGGCTTATGTTATCTGGAATTAAAAAAGGATGGTTTCCACCTTTACCCAAGTTAAATAATAATCGTTCTATGATTCATGTAGATGATTTAATTAGAGCACTTTTACTTGTTGCAACTGATGAGCGTACAAATGGAGAAATCTTCATTGCATCCGATGGAAAGGATTATTCTTCTCGCGACATATATGAAACTATGTGTAGTATTTCAGGCAAAACCCCTCCTCAATGGCATGTGCCGAAGTTTATTTTTGATATAGTTGCATTATTGAACCAAAATATTAAAAATAAAGTTAATAAGTTATTTGGTGATGAGTGTTATTCATCAGATAAACTTCAATCAATTGGATTTAAACCTCAGTGTTCACTTAAGGAAATGAATGAATCGTCTTTTTGATTTAATTCTGGCAACTATACTCATTATTGTTTTATTAGTGCCAATGTTATTGATTGCTCTAGCTATTCGTCTTACATCAAAAGGACCAGCATTGTACTGGTCTAAGCGTGTCGGAATTAATAACTCAATATATAAAATGCCAAAATTTCGAACTATGAAAGTAGATGCACCAGAAGTGGCAACACATTTATTTTTAGCCCCTGAAAACTTTCTTTCTCCAATTGGAGGGTTCATTCGACGAACTAGTTTGGATGAACTGCCTCAGCTTATCTCAATTTTCAAGGGTGATATGAGTTTTGTAGGTCCTCGTCCTGCACTATTTAACCAAGACGATTTAATTGCTTTACGATTAGAAAAAGGGTTGCATAAAATTTTGCCAGGATTAACTGGTTGGGCGCAGGTTAATGGTCGTGATGATTTATCAATTCTTGAAAAAGTAACGTTTGAGGTAGAATATATGCAAAAAAAATCATTTTGGTTTGATTCAAAAATTTTGTGGATGACTTTATTGAAAGTTATAAATATTAAAGGTATTTCACATTAAACTGTTGGTATTTATGTTCGTCTAGTTTGTGATGGGTTATCTGTAATTTTTTTTAAGTTATAACTATATGGTGAATTTGCTAAATAAATTATTATCAATTTCTCGGTCTTATAAGCAATTAATATTAATAATAATAGACTCGCTTGCATTAATTGCTTCCATTTTGATTTCATTTTCTATTAGATTAGGTTATTGGTTTTGGCCTAGTAATGATATATTTTGGGTTGTACTTGGCGCTCCCATAATTGCTATCCCTATATTTATTCGATTTGGATTATATAGAGACATAATACGATTTATTGGTTTTGAATCTTTATGGAGAGCGGGAAAAGCTGTTTCTTTGTATGCATTAATTTGGAGTATTGTTGGATTTTTATACATCACTTCAAGCCCCTATGCTTTTATTCAAGCCATACCACGTTCAGTTATTGTACTTAATGGTTTGTTGGCATTGGTGCTTATAATTGGCTTACGTATAACTGGTCGTTGGTTTTTGTCTCTTTGTTTGGATAACATAAATTCATTAGAACGCCTCAATGTTGTAATTTATGGAGCAGGTTCAGC
This sequence comes from gamma proteobacterium SCGC AAA007-O20, assembly GCA_000213395.2. Classification (GTDB taxonomy): domain Bacteria; phylum Pseudomonadota; class Gammaproteobacteria; order PS1; family Pseudothioglobaceae; genus Pseudothioglobus. The sequence continues at coordinate 14,381 of AFHY01000017.1, read as the reverse complement.
AGGTAGGCAGCTGTCAATTGCCTTGACCCAGTCAACTGAATATAACCCAGTGGCATTTATTGATGATGAAAATGATATTTGTGGGCAATCTATAAATGGAATTAAAATATATTCTAAATCAGAATTAATAAGTTTGATTGATAATAAAAATGTATCTGAAGTTTTGTTAGCCATACCGTCAATAAGCCGTAAACTTCGAATTGAGATTATTAATTTTTTATCTCCTTATCCAGTCCTAGTTCGCTCATTGCCTGGTGTATCAGAATTAGCTCAAGGTAAGATTCAAATTTCTGATTTACATGAAATAAGCGCTAAGGATTTGCTTGGTCGTGATAGTGTTCCTGCAAATAATGAGTTACTGTCCCTTAATATTAAAGATAAAGTAGTTCTAGTTACTGGTGCTGGAGGTTCGATTGGGTCAGAGCTTTGTCGTCAAATAGTTTTGTTAAAACCTAAGCGACTAATTCTTTTTGAAGTTAGTGAATCTTCTCTTTATCAAATTGAGCAAGAGCTTAGTAACTTTGATATGAATGACATAATAATTTCTCCAGTGATAGGTTCTATTGTAGATGACAATAGAATGAAAAATATTTTTAACTATTATGGAGTTCAAACTATATATCATGCTGCTGCATATAAACATGTGCCATTAGTTGAATATAATCAATCACAAGGGATATTAAATAATTCGATAGGCACATTGTTAACAGCTGAAGCAGCAATAGCTGCAAAAGTTGAGACATTTGTGTTAGTTTCAACTGATAAAGCTGTAAGGCCTTCCAGCACTATGGGTGCCTCCAAGCGTGTTGCTGAACTAGTTCTTCAGGCACTTGCAAAAACACCTCATACAACTTGTTTGACGATGGTTCGTTTTGGTAATGTGCTTGATTCGAGTGGCTCAGTTATTCCTTTGTTTAGAAAACAAATTAGTCAAGGCGGCCCGATAACAGTGACTGATGTAAATATGGTTCGTTATTTTATGACTATAACTGAAGCAGTGCAATTAGTAATTCAGGCTGGTGCTATGGGTAAAGGAGGCGAAGTATTTGTTTTAGATATGGGAGAGCCCATGAAAATTTATGATTTAGCTGTAAAGATGATTCATCTTAGTGGTCTAAAAGTGCTTGATGATGATAATCCTGATGGAGATATAGAAGTTAAATTTACCGGTTTAAGACCTGGTGAGAAGCTTTATGAAGAGCTATTGGTTGGCAGTAATATTGCTCAAACAGAGAATGATTTGATTATGCGTGTTCAAGAAGAAATGATAGATTTGGAAACTTTAAAACCAATATTAAATGAACTCAAAGAGGCTTCAAAAAATACCGATCAGGAAAAAATTCGAGAGTTACTTATACAAATAGTGCCAGAATTTATGCCTCAATCTCCAATTGTAGACTTATTATTTGATCAATAATCTCTTTAAAGTTTGATTAACTTCTAGATATTGTTATTTTCAAGTGATCTTGCAAAATGATTGGTAGCTTCCACGTATCCTTTAACGCTTCCACAATCAAAACGTTTACCTTTAAACTTATAGCCAATAACTTTACCTTGCTTGGCTTGAGAAAGTAAAGCGTCGGTGATTTGTATTTCTCCATTCTTGCCAGGTTTGATTTTCTTAAGAATCCCAAAAATATCAGGTGTTAGAATATATCGCCCTATGATTGCATTAAAGCTGGGCACATTATTTAAATCAACTCTATCTTCCACAAAATTCATCAAATCATGTGAGTCTGGTTTTTCAATCATATTAGTTACTCTATAAGTGTTACTGGTACCATCAATTAAATCACCAGAAATAACTCCATACTTTCCGATTTGAGTGAATGGAATTTCTTCTATGGCTATCACTGAGCATTTATATTTTTTATAAATTTCGATCATTTGGGAAGTTACTCCATTTGCACCGCAATCACATAAATCATCTGCTAGAATGACTGCAAATGGTTCGTTTCCAATAAGAGGTTCACCTGTAAGAATTGCGTGGCCTAATCCAAGTATTTGTTGCTGACGAACATAAGTAAAAGTCGCTTTTTCAATAACCTTTTTGATCTCTTCTAGAAGGTACTCTTTTTCAGTACCGCTAAGTTGTGATTCAAGTTCAAAAGCATTATCAAAGTGATCTTCAATTGATCTCTTGCCTCTGCCTGTAACAATAGCCATGTTGTTTATACCTGCGGATAATGCTTCTTCAACACCATACTGTAATAGAGGCTTGGTGAGAATTGGAAGCATCTCTTTTGGAACTGCTTTAGTTGCAGGAAGAAAACGGGTTCCATATCCTGCTGCTGGAAATAGACATTTTTTAATCATTATTTATACACTAATTATTCAAATACTTGATGATAAGAACCTTATACCAGATTAAAGTCTTGGTTGATTATAGCTTTTCGTATTTAAGTATAATCAAAATAATACAATTATAAAAAATATCAAGGTTTCGCTCGAATTATGACTATAAACCAACTATATCAACTCACTTAATGAAGAATTCAGATTCATTTCTATCATCAATAGAAGGCTTTTTACAACAATCATCTTGTTTATCGCTAAGGACATTGTGGATAACTTTTAGAAAGATTGCTAATAACAGTGGTTTGTTGCACAAATGAATATTCTTATTAATCAGAAAAAAAAAGAACTAAATAGTTTCTTGCGATTGATCCGTCCACATCATTATATTAAGAATCTGTTTATCTTTATGCCTTTATTTTTTGCCGGCAAAATTAATAATTTAGATTTATTATTAAACACAATTATTGCTTTTATAGCTTTTTCTAGTATAGCTAGCGCAGTTTATATTCTTAATGATTTTAAGGATGTAAAAGCAGATCTCCAACACCCAAGAAAAAAATTTCGACCTATAGCATCTGGGGAAATTAGCAAAAAAAATGCTATTCTGATAATGGTTTTACTTCTTACTCTAGGCATGTCTTTATCAGCATTGCTTTTGTTAAAAGCTTTAACTATTTTAATTATTTATATTTTGTTAAATATAGCATATAGTTTCTATCTTAAGCATGTAGTTATTTTGGATGTTACTAGCGTAGCTTTAGGTTTTGTACTTAGAATTTTGCTTGGATCAGTTGTAACTGGAACATTGCTTTCTGTATGGATAATTATTATGACATACTTAATTGCTCTATTTTTAGCGCTTGCAAAACGACGTGATGATGTCCTTTTATTTCTTGATTCAGGTAAAAAAATGCGAAAGGTAGTAGATGGCTACAATATCAAATATATTGATAGTGCAATGACTATTGTATCGTCAGTCATTATTGTAGTTTATATTCTATACACAGTTTCAAATGAAGTTCAACAACAAATTCAAAACGAATACTTATATTGTACCGTTCTATTTGTAATACTTGGCCTCATGCGTTACTTACATTTGTCTTTCGTTATTGGTAATACTGGTTCCCCAGTAGCGATTATTCTCAAGGATAAATTTATCCAGATAACGATTTTTCTTTGGATTCTATCTTTTGCTTTTATGATTTATTTATGATAATTGTTAGATATTTTGTTTTTGCTGTTATTTCAACAGCTTTAAACCTTTTATTTCAATACTTTAGTTTTATTGTTTATGATGGGCTTGGAAGTCTTTACATTGCAATGTCGATTGGTACTCTTATAGGATTTGCTAGTAAATATTTTTTTGACAAGAATTACATCTTCTATTATGTAAATAAAGATAATGAAAGTGAAGCTAAAATTTTTTTCTTATACAGTTTAACAGGTGTTTTCACTACAGCTATTTTTTGGGTATTTGAGATAGGTTTTGATATTATTTTTGATTTCAATATAGCAAAATATATTGGAGCAACTATTGGGCTTACAATAGGTTATATAATTAAATTTTTTCTTGACAGGAAAAACGTTTTCAGGATTCATGCATCATGAGTCTTTCTAGTTGGGGTAATTATCCTAAAATAAAAAGCAAAATATTTAAATTTGATAAGTGTTCGACACTTTTAAATATACTTAATGAGCATAATGATTTAATTGTTTATGGTAATGGTCGAAGTTATGGGGATAGTGCATTAAGTAGAAATATTGTTAAGTCTAAGTATCATAATTATTTTTTAAATTTTGAAGAGTCAACCGGATTGTTACATGTTCAAGCCGGTGTCATGTTGTCAGATATACTTGATATTTTTATTCCCAAGGGCTGGTTTCTTGCTATAACCCCGGGTACTAAATTAATTACAGTTGGCGGTGCTGTTGCTAGTGATGTACACGGAAAAAATCATCATCTAAATGGTTGTTTTAGTGAATGTGTAAAAGCCTTCAAATTAATGTTGTCGAATGGTGAAATTATCAAGTGCAGTAGACAAGAAAATTCAGAACTATTCAAAGCAACTTGTGGTGGGATGGGGCTTACTGGGATTGTTATTGATGTAGAGATTTTCTTAAAGAGGATTGAATCAACAAATATAAGTCAAGTTACAATTAAAACTGCCAATTTAAAAGAAACATTTGAAGTTTTTGAAGAGTATGCAAATAAAGAATATTTAGTGGCGTGGATAGACTGTTTAGCTAAAGATAAAAAACTTGGAAAATGTTTAATTACCGCAGGTAGTTTTAGTAATGACGGGGACTTGGATTACCAGGCAGAAAAAAGAAAAAAATACCTTTTAATTTTCCTTCATTTATATTAAATAGACTAACTGTTAAAATTTTTAATCTTTTATATTATGCGAGGGTTAGAGATGAAATATCAAATAAAATTGTTAGTATAGATAGTTTTTTTTACCCTCTTGATTCGATTCTTAATTGGAATAGGGTGTATGGAAGAAATGGATTTATTCAGTATCAATTTGTTTTACCAAAAAAAACTAGTTACTCAAGTTTAGAGGAAATATTACAACTAATATCAAGGTCCAGCAGCGTTCCACCTTTAGCAGTTCTCAAGCTTTTTGGTGCTGGTAATAAGAACTACTTATCATTTCCAATGGAGGGGTACACTTTGGCGGTAGATTTTAAGATTGAAAAAAAATTATTTAAATTTCTTGAAACACTAGACAAAATTATATTAAATAATGGTGGTCGTATTTATTTAGCAAAAGATGCCAGAGTAAACAAAGAAGTCTTTGAGTGTGGTTATCCAAAAATTGAAAAATTTAGAATATTGAGAAGAAAATACGATCTTGACAAAAAATTTAATTCCTTACAGTCTCGACGTCTAGAAATTTAAGATGGGTTATATATTAATTATTGGTGCAAAGAGTGATATCGCAATGGCTGTTGCCAGAAAATATGCGGAGAATGGTTTCAATCTATACCTGGCGGCTAGAAAATCAAGTAAGTTAAATGCTTTTGCGAAAGATCTTATTATCAGAACATCAAGAGATGTCAAATGTATTGAACTGGATATTCTGGATTATTCTTCGCACAAAAGATTTTATGATAATTTAAGAATGAAACCTGTAGGTGTTATTTTCTTAGTTGGTTACCTCGGCATACAGGTTGATGCTCAAAGTAACTTCGAGGAGGCACATAAAATTATTGATACCAACTTCACTGGTGCTGTAAGTTTGTTAAATATTGTTGCAGATGATTTTGAAAAACAAAAGAATGGCTTTATTGTTGGAGTTAGTTCTGTTGCGGGAGATAGAGGCCGTGGAAGTAACTATTTGTATGGCTCTTCTAAGGCTGCACTAACAAATTATCTTTCGGGTCTTAGGAATAGACTGCACGTTTCTAATATAAATGTACTTACTGTTAAACCCGGATTCGTAAATACAAGAATGACAAAAGAAATGAACTTACCAAATAAACTTACTTCCTACCCAGAAGATATTGCTGAGGATATATATATTGCTCAGCAACGCAAAAAAAATGTTTTATATACAAAGTGGGTATGGAAATGGATAATGACTGTTATTAAAATATTTCCAGAATGGCTTTTTAAAAGAATGTCCCTATAATGACAATCTTGGAAAGGCCTATTATATTATTCCCACTAACATATATTATGGGATTAATTGGTGCCGTGATATGGCTCAGTTTTGGAGAATCTTGGCAAATTTTTGGCGATGCTGTTCATTATGTATCGGTTTATAATGGTGAATTAGCTCCAGCACCATGGGGCTATAGGATTATGACTCCATTTCTTGCACAGCTCTTACCTTGGGATGTTAAAACTAATTTTGCCATGATTTCTATCAATAGTATTGCCCTCACAACTGGAGTACTTTCGCTTTACGGCAAGAAAATTGGCTTCACACTTAAGGACATTTTGTTTTTAATCTTTTTTTGGATGATTTCTTACACTTTTGTTTACTACAGTACCGCAATTATCCGTGCTGATGCTCCAATGTTGTTAATTTTGGCAACAATTTTTTTACTATCAAAATATAGGGTTTCTGCAACTATATTGTTAATTCTAATTTCATTTGGCACTTTTTTCCATGAAATGATTCTTATCTCAATTCCTGCATTATGGTTAGATAAGATTTTCTCTGGGAAACTAACAGGAGGAATGAACTATAAGTTTTATGAGTTAGTTATCATTTCAATTGGCTCGTTATTTATTGTGATAATTGCAAGGAGTTTTTTTATAAATGTTTTACCTGGTTCAGATTTAGGTTCGCCTGTCATATCAATACTGGAATACACCGGGGGAAGTGTAAAGCATGCTCTTCGTATTTATGCAGCATATGGCCCTGTATTGTTGTTTTGCTTATTTTTTGTTGTAATAAAGCGCCTGTCATCTGTAGTATATCCCTTCGCTGGTTTATTATTGATAACAATTTCAGCAACTTTTTATGCAGCTGATACTTTAAGGATTATGTCTATATTGTATCTTCCAGTATTACTTTATGCTACTCAATATTTGTTAATTCATTTGAAAAATGAAAAATACAAAACATTTCTCTCTCTAACTCTTCTTCAGATTATGTTCTCATTTACTGTTTTTGGGAATTTAAGAACTTTTGAGACATCGATAATCTTAAATATGATTGCTATAACTATCTCTTTTGTATCACTAGCATTTTGCATTACAATTTTTAGAAAAAAATTCCATGTATAAATCTTGCGTTATATATCATAAATCCAAGTAGTATTCTGAAGAGAGTTATCAGTAATCAACTAGAAGAAATATGAAGGAAATTTCATAGACTATAAAACAGATGGCAAGAAATAGTTTAATTCCTCCGTTATCTAAGTCTTAAAAGGAAAACATGAACATGATCTTAGGATTGAAGAGATAAGGAATCAACATTTCCTGGCCAAAATATCAAACATAGAGGTTAATTACTATACTTTTGATTGACTATAGTAGTAGAATTCATTTAGAAATCAAAATAGACCACAACCTATGAAAAAACAATTCAGTATATTTCTCCTTATATTTATTGTATCTGCAAATATTAATGCAGAGATATCTGGTGTTAGTATTCGTGATCTTACACAACTCTATAATCATCAGATTATAAAAGTACTTGTTGGGAATAAACTATTTGGTCATTATGATGATGGTGATTATCGAGGTTCTGTAGAAGAAATACATTATAAAAATAGAGATTATGAAATCACGGTAAATGGCATAACCTATAGAGGTAAATGGAAAACTTTGAATAATGAAATTTGCTACAAACAAAGCAATTGGGTCGATTACAAATGTGTATTAGTATATGTAGGATTTAATGACGGTATGAAATTATATTTTGTTGAAAAAGTCGAAAGAGGAGTTGTTTATGTAGCAGGAATTATTTATGAAGAAATATATCAATCTATAAAACTATGAAAAAACTAATAATACTTCTATTCTCTATATTTATCTCAATGAAATCTTATGGTGGGATCTTTAATGAAACTGTTTGTTTTGAAACAAGTGGTCAAAATATTGTTTTTTTACCAAATGATACTTATCCTTATTCTGGAAAATACTTATGTAAATATGATAATGGTCATAAGGAAAAAGAGGGAAGATATAAAGACGGCAGATTGATTGGCAAATGGACTATTTGGTATGAAAGTGGTAAGAAAGAATCAGAGGCAAATTACAAAAACGGCAAATTAGACGGTAAATCGACTTGGTGGAATAAGAAAGGTCAAAAGGTAAAACAGAAAAATTACAAAGATGGCAAATTAGATGGCAAATTGATTGAGTGGTTTCAATTCAATGGTGAGATAAAAAGAGAGGAAAATTACAAAAACGGTAAGATTTGTATTAATGAGTGTTAACTAAACACTTTAATTGACCAAACCTACCTTAGGAGGGTGCCATACAAATTCATTCAACGGTGACTGATTAGTTTTGGGTGTACCTGTTTTTATCAGTATCACCTTTTTTGATTAACCAATACAATACCCAAAAAGAACCAATTATGGTGAAGTACAATAATTGCCACCATCCAGATTTGCCAGTATCATGCAATCTTCTTGTTGCTGCAGATATTGAAGGAATCAAAAGACCCAAAAAACTTATCAAATATACTGGTCCGTAATCCTCCATAGGTATACCAAAAAGATTTATATCTAGAATTGTTGCAACAATAAATATTACAACACAAAAGAGAAAAAAATACCAATATTCTGATCCTCTTGCTCTTCCAGTAAAATCAAAATACTTACGAAAACAAGTGCCAACTGCTTCATTAAAGCGTAAAGGCGGTTGAGGTACATATGTCTTTTTTGCAATAGTCTGTTCTTCTTCTTGAATAGTTTGTTTTTGTTCCTCTTGAATTAGAGTTGAATTACAGTAACGACACTTAATCGCTTCATCTTGTATTTCTTCTGCACAGTATGGACAATTTTTCATAATAGAGTCATTTTTGAACTAGAAGTTAATTCTACTACTGAATTTAATCAAAAAGTATAGTATTTGACTGAGAACTTACCAATCTTGATTGGATAGACCCTGTCTCTTATCTCTTTATTTGGGTTATACATGAGATTGTTAGACTGTATCTCAATACTGAATTGTAGATGAGGAATAGTTCCTTCTAAAGGGGAACGCCCGAAACTATTCCACAGTAACGGAATTGATTTGCGAGTACCTCTTTTTGACCATATCAATTCCGATGCTTTTTTTAGCAAGTTTTCCACGACCACCTTTGAGTATTTCAAGAATAGATAGTGTATTAGAACCACCCTGAAATGAGTGTATTAAAAACCTATTAAATCAATGACTTAGAATTGAGAAAATAGTGCCAACAATCCAACACCCAAGAAAACAACTGCAATCACAGAAAAAATTAACATCACGTAACTGATTATCAATCCAGCAAGCGCCATCCCAGATCCTGTTTGGGATCCCCTGCTTTGCATAATTTGGGATCTCGCTATATGACCACATATAATTGCGGCAATTTGGGCAACGAATGGGATTATAAAGGTTGAAAAAACTCCAAGCAGCGACAGTACCAAGGAGATAACCGCCAATACATTCGTGGTTGGAGCGGTGACTCTATGCTCGATAATTTTGTGTTTCTTGACAATTATGGGTGTATCATCTTTCTTTTCCTCTTTCTCTTCTTCTTGAATTAGAGTTGAATTACAGTAACGACACTTAATCGCTTCATCTTGTATTTCTTCTGCGCAGTATGGACAATTTTTCATAATAGAGTCATTTTTGAACTAGAAGTCAATTCTACTACTGAAATTAATCAAAAGGGCAAAAATTGACCTCTAATTAGTTAACAGTCTCCTGCACTACACGAACCATTACAATTAGTTTTTTCATATTTATCGACAAGTAAAAATTACTTCCGTACTCGTCGCATTGAAAGGACAATATGAACCAAAAGAAGACCGGATAGATTCATCAATAATAATTGTATAATTTGTCCCATCTGTACCACAAATATCAGCACCGACATTAAGACTACAAAAACTATAATTAACACCAGTATTACAAGTACCAACCATCCTATTGAAACCTTTACATACCATTCCATTAGTGCCACGAAGTGTACCAGTAAGATTGAAACTCCAACTTGTGCCTCGATCAAATAGACGCTTTGGTCCATAATTAGTGGTCGTATTAGGTTTATTTTGTTTACCTACACACTTATATTCGTAATAACTTCCATCCATTGAAATTGCCCTTGTTGGCATACTACCATCAGGACAGAACGTTACTGCAAAACCTTGAGTTGGCAAGAAGGTTATTAAAAAGAGTAGGAGTAGTTTTTTCATAATAAAGTTTTTTTTGAACTATGAGTTCATTCTACTCTTTCAATTATTAAAAGTATAGATTTTCGAAATCATGACTAGGTACAAAGTTGGTACAAACTCTGTAAAAGTGTTGTTGGAGTAGGGGTTGTAGAGGGTCATTTTATTGAACAACAATAACCGTATTTGCTAAAACCCCGCCACTAAAGGGTTACAATCAAGACTACTCCACAGTAACAGAAGAGAGTTGCGTGTTAGTGTTTTTGACCATATTTTTTAGTTAACAGTCCCCACTGATACACTTACCATCTTTGTACTTTTTCTCAGACTTTAAGCGACCAGTAAAATAACTATATTTGAAGATAGTTTTGTCAACCAAATCATTATCTTTGTAATTTCTCTCTTCATCCTTCCGGTTCTTTTTCCAAAAAGTCCACTTTCCATCTTTTTTTCCGTCTTTGTAATTTCCCTCAAAAAACTTTTGACCATTCTCATGCCAAAAAGTCGCCTTACCATTTAACTGGTCGTCTTTGTAATTCTTCACTGACTCTATCTGACCATTCTCATACCAATTAGTCCTCTTGCCATCCTGCTTGCCGTCTTTGTAATTTTCCTCTAACCGTTTCTGACCATTCTCATGCCAATAAGTCCACTTGCCATCCAACTTACCGTCTTTGTAATTTTTCTCATTCATTTTCTGACCATTCGCATAAAAACTAGTTGCCGTACCATCTTCCTTACCATCTTTGTAATTCCACTCTATCATTATCAGACCACCCTCATCCCACTTAGTCTGCTTGCCATCTAACTTACCGTCTTTGTAATTTTCCTCTGTCATTTTCTGACCATTCACATGCCACTCAGTCCTCTTGTCATCTAACTTACCGTCTTTGTAATTTTCCTCTGATCTTATCTGACCATTCTCGTAATAGTCAGTTTTAGTTTCACCATAAGAGTTAAATGAAATCAGTATTGAGAATAAAAGTATGAGTAGTTTTTTCATAGAAAGGTCTTTCTTGAACTAAAAGTTAATTCTACTACTGAAATTAATCAATAAGTATAGTATTTGATTGCGAACTTACCTATCTTGATTGGATACTCTTTATTGCGTATCTCTTGTATTCTCACATCTCTTTCGTGTTTCCTTTTAAGAACAGAACTCACAGAAGTGTTAAACCAAGTATTTCCTCTTGTAGTCTTAACATTCCACTTATTTAACTTGTGTGCAATTCGTCTGTATCCGTATCCCTTGTCGTGCAGACACTTGATGAGTGTGTAGAGAAATTGTTGATACTTTGTGTATGAATTACCTTGATAGGTAAGATTATTTGATTGTATTTCTAATGTGAATTCTAAGTGAGGTATTGTTCCAGAAAGAACGACACTTTCTACTGAGGCTGTAGGACTATCTTGATTTGCTAAAGGGTAGCACGCAAAACTACTCCACCGTAACGGATTAGAACAGTTCGTTCCTCTTTTTGACCACGATTATTACTTAGGACAATCCCCACTAATACACACATCGTCTTTGTAGATTGCCTGTGCCCCTATCTGACCATTCTCATCCCACCAAGTCCATTTGCCATCTTGCTTGCCATTTTTGTAATTCCCCTCTACGTCTTTCTGACCATTTTCATGCCACCAAGTACCCTTGCCATCTAGTTTGCCGTCTTTGTAATTCCTCTCTTCCTTTTTCTGACTATTCTCATCCCATTTAGTATATTTACCATCTAGTTTGTCGTCTTTGAACTTGCCTTCTGACTTTATCTGACCATTTTCATAGTATTCAGTCCACTTGCCATCTTTCTTGCCATCTTTGAACTTGCCTTCTGACTTTTTCTGACTATTTTCATGCCATGAGGTCCACTTGCCATCTTGCTTGCCGTCTTTGTAATTTGCTTCTATCTTTATCTGACCATTTTCATAGTATTCAGTCCACTTGCCATCTAGTTTGTCGTCTTTGAAATTCCTCTCTACGTCTTTCTGACCATTTTCATGCCACCAAGTACCCTTGCCATCTTTCTTGCCGTCTTTGTAATTTAACTCTAATTCAATCTGACCATTTTCATGCCATTTAGTATATTTACCATCTAGTTTGTCGTCCTATCTAAAAAAAATTCCTTAAATCGCGCAAGATCAGTTGGTAAAGTAAATAATCTTGTGGAGAATTTAAAAACTAGGAAAAACAAGATTGAAGGAAATATTGGTATTGCACATACTCGCTGGGCTACACACGGGGAACCAGCCAAACACAATGCACATCCACATATTTCTAATCAAGTCGTTAGTGTAGTCCATAATGGAATTATTGAAAATTACTTAGAACTTAAAGATTCCCAAATAAAACAAGGCTATAAATTTACTTCGGATACTGATACCGAAGTTATCGCTCACGCAATTGAATTAGCTATGCAATCTAATAACACTTTGCTTCATTCAGTACAAAAAGCAATCAAAACATTTGAAGGCGCTTATGGACTTGGAATAATTTCACCTCATTATCCAAATACAATTATTGCCGCACGAAAAGGCTCTCCTCTCGTTATAGGAGTAGGTAAGAATGGTAACTATATTGCATCAGACCAAATGGCACTTTTACCAGTCACCAAAAAATTTATTTTTCTTGAAGAGGGAGATACTGCTGAACTGAATTTAGAAAAAATCACGATTTACGATATAAATGGAATCAAAGTTAAACGCCCTATAAAGACCTCAAAGATTAAGGAAGGCGAAGTTGGACTTGGAAATTATATACACTTTATGCAAAAAGAAATCTTTGAGCAGCCGCAAGCTATAAGAGACACATTAGAGTCTCGTGTTACCAAAGAAAGTGTTCTGGTTTCAGCTTTTGGACACAAAGCTAGGGATGTTTTCAAAAACATTAAACGAGTACAAATTGTTGCTTGTGGCACAAGCTACAACGCTGGTCTAGTAGCAAAATATTGGCTCGAAGATATAGCTAAAATACCCTGCAATGTAGAAGTAGCTAGTGAATATCGTTACCGACATCCACTCGTCTTAGATGCAACACTTTTTGTCACAATATCTCAAAGCGGTGAAACGGCTGATACATTAGAAGCCCTTAAGATTGCCAAGAAATTAAATAAAAAGATTTATACACTTTGTATATGTAACTCTGCTGAATCTACCATTACAAGAGAATCTGATCTTACTTTTTTAACTCATGCAGGACCTGAAATTGGTGTTGCTAGCACTAAAGCTTTCACTACCCAACTTGTTGCTCTTGCCTTACTCACATGTTCTATAGGTGTTAGTAAAGAAACAATTAGTAAAAAAAGAGAAAAATCGATCGTCGAAGGATTAAAGCTTTTACCAGGACTTATTAATGAATGTTTGTTAGAAGAAGACCAAATTAAAAAAATTGCTATTCGCTTTAAAGATAAAAATAGTGCTCTGTTCATAGGTAGGGGTACAATGCATGCAATAGCCAAGGAGGGAGCTCTAAAACTCAAAGAGATCAGCTATATTCATGCCGAATCATACCCAGCTGGAGAATTAAAGCATGGACCAATTGCTCTTATAGACGATAACATGCCTGTGATTGCTGTTGCTCCAAACGATGAACTACTAAATAAACTAAAATCTAATTTAGAAGAGGTCAAATCTAGAGGGGCGCAAATGATCGTTTTTGAAGACAAAGATTCAAAAGTAAAACCAATGAAGGCAATGGAAATAATTTCAATCACCTCAAACTTAGGACGTATAACTGCTCCTATTATCTTTACAATCCCACTTCAATTGCTAAGTTATCATGTTGCCTTAATTAAAGGTACTGATATTGATAAACCAAGAAATTTAGCTAAATCGGTTACTGTGGAATAGATTTGAGAGTACCTCTTTAGAGGGCACAATCCCTTGCCTAGAATTCACTATTGAGATTCAATCTAACAATCTCATGTATAACCCAAATAAAGAGATAAGAGACAGAGTCTTCCCTGTCAAGATTGGTAAGTTCTCAGTCAAATACTATACTTTTTGATTGACTTCAGTAGTAGAATTAACTCATAGTTCAAAAAAGACTCTACTATGAAAAAAGAACACCCTAAAAATGGATTACATACCGAATACTTTGAAAATGGTCAGAAAAAGGTAGAGGGAAATTTCAAAGACGGCAAGACAGATGGCAAGTGGACCTCATGGCATGAAAATGGTCAGATTGAATTAGAGTTAAATTACATAGACGGCAAAAAAGATGGCAAGTTCACTTTGTGGTATGAGAATGGTCAGAAAAA
>AFHY01000018.1 GCA_000213395.2 gamma proteobacterium SCGC AAA007-O20 | reverse complement strand
CCTTTGCGCCAGCTTCGATTGACATATTGCACAATGTCATTCTTCCTTCGATACTCATATTCTTAATTGCTGTGCCACAAAATTCAATGGCATAACCGGTAGCACCAGCTGTGCCAATTTCACCAATCATATAAAGTGCAATATCTTTAGCACTGATATATTTTCCTATATCTCCATTCACTTCAATTTTCAGATTTTTAGCTTTGCTTTGCCAAAGGCAACCTGTGGAAAGTACATGTTCAACCTCTGAAGTGCCGATACCAAAGGCAAGTGCACCTAATGCCCCATGAGTTGTGGTATGCGAATCACCACACACAATACTCATACCTGGAAGGGTTGCACCTTGTTCTGGACCAATAACATGGACGATTCCTTGACGGATATCATTCATTTGAATTTCATTGATTTCGAAGGTTTCACAATTTTTATCTAAGGTCTCAACTTGCAATCTGGAAACTGGATCGCTAATACTGCTAACACCATTTGATCTTTCAGTTGTTGGAACATTGTGATCGGGCACTGCTAAGTTGGCCTTATTTCGCCAAGGCTTTCTTCCTGACATTGTTAGGCCTTCAAATGCCTGAGGGGAGGTTACTTCGTGGATAAGTTGGCGATAAGACCATAGAATACGTTAGGGGAAGACCATTTGCACCTACAGGAGAAAACTGGGATTTAGCTGTTGCTTATTGGAAAACCCTACACAGTGATGAGGGCGCTTATTTTGATAAATCAATCTTAATAGATGCTACCCTTATTAATCCACAAGTAACTTGGGGCACCTCACCAGAAATGGTAGTCGACATCAATGGTTCAACACCTGACCCAGAAAAGGAAGATGATTCCGTCAAAGCTGAAAGTATTCGAAATGCTCTAAATTATATTCATTTGAAGCCCAATACTACGATGAGTTCTGTTGCTATTGATAAAGTTTTTATTGGCTCTTGTACAAACTCACGAATTGAAGATTTGCGCTCAGCTGCTGAGGTTGCCAAAGGTAAGAAAATTGCAAAAACTATAAAACTTGCACTTGTTGTTCCTGGGTCGGGCCTTGTAAAGCAACAGGCTGAAGCTGAGGGACTTGATCAAATATTTACTGATGCCGGTTTTGAGTGGCGCGAACCGGGCTGTTCAATGTGTCTCGCAATGAATGCTGATAGACTTGAAGTAGGTGAACGATGCGCAAGCACCTCGAATAGAAACTTTGAAGGTAGACAAGGTCAGGGATCCTTTACCCATTTAGTTAGCCCAGCAATTGCCGCAGCAAGTGCTATTGCAGGTCGCCTTTCAGGGGTTTAGTTATGAAAAGATTTACCTCTCTAAATTCCATCGCCATGCCGCTTGATCGAGCCAACATTGACACAGATGCGATTATTCCAAAGCAATTTCTAAAGTCAATTAAGCGCAGCGGTTTTGGGCCCAACTTATTTGATGAGTGGCGTTACCTAGATCATGGTGAGGTTGGTATGGATAATTCTAAACGCCCAATCAACCCTGACTTTGTTTTAAATGATCCACAATATGAGGATGCTCAAATTCTCTTAACGAGAATGAACTTTGGTTGTGGGTCGTCTAGAGAGCATGCTCCCTGGGCCTTGGAAGATTTCGGCTTTCGTGCTATTATTGCGCCCAGTTTTGCTGATATTTTCTACAATAATTGCTTTAAAAATGGCATTCTACCAATTGTTTTAAGTAGCGAAATTGTAGATTCTTTATTTGCATACCAAGGTGAAATTGCTATCAACTTAGAAGAGCAAAGTGTTAAAACAGAAGATAACATCTATAATTTTGAAGTTGATGCTGAGCGAAAACGCAGACTCATCAATGGTCTAGATGATATTGGTTTAACTTTGCAGTATGAAGATCAGATTCGTTCATTTGAGGCAGAGCATTTTAAAAAATATCCCTGGTTATGATTGGTCAAATAAAAGGTCAAATTATTAGCAAGAATCCTCCAGAAGTTCTTTTAGAGGTTGGTGGTATTGGTTACGAACTGCTTTGCCCTATGTCCACCTTTTACCAACTAGACAATTCATCCGAAGACACTTTACTTTATACTCATTTAAGCATTAAAGAGGACTCACACACATTGTTTGGCTTTATCTCAAAGGATGAAAAAAACATGTTTAGAGAGTTAATAAGAGTGAATGGTGTTGGTCCCAAAGTGGCACTCGCCATACTGTCTCATCTTTCGGTATCCTCCCTTGTTGACTGCATTATGAGTGAAGATGCAGATCTTTTGGCAAAAACACCTGGGATTGGAAAAAAGACAGCACTGAAACTGATAGTTGAACTTCAAGATAGGCTTGATAAGGTGGAATTGGTTAACGCTTCAACTTCAATAATGGGTCATAAAATGAGTTACAATCCAAATGCAAAGCAAGCCTTAGCGGCACTACAATCTCTTGGATTTAAGACGAAAGAGGCCAACAAAATGGTTTCAAAAATTGAAGACAAAGACCTCACAACAGAGCAACTGATTCGTTTAGCTCTTCAAAATAAATAACTATACAACTGCTTTCTTTCTAGAAAATTTTGTCTTAATCCTTCCAAGCATATTTATAAAATCGTAATTCATCAAATACATACAAGGTAATAGAATTAAGGTTAGAAAAGTTCCAAAGATCAAACCATATCCTAAAGCAAGAACCATAGGCTGTAAAAATACATCTGTGCCCCCTATTCCATAGGCAAGTGGTAAAACGCCAGCCATTGTTGTAAGTGTAGTCAACACTACTGCTCGAAGACGATCGCGAGAACCTCTAGCAATCCAAACTATCTTATCTTCCAGTGCAGCACTCTTTTCTTTTATATAGTTAAGGTGACTAACCATTACCAAGGAGTCATTAACAATAACTCCCATCAGTGCTAATGAGCCTGTTAAAGCAAAGAAACTCAGCGGCTCTCCATGAAAATAAAAAGCCCAAACTACACCAATCAAAGAGAATGGAACAGCAGCTAATACAAGCATGGGTTGTGAGTATGAATTAAAGAGTATTGCGAGTAAAAGGAAAATGCCAATAATGGCTACAACAAAAGCCCTAAGAAAATCTTGCAAGGATTCAATCGACTCTTGCGCTCCACCCGAGGTTATGATAGATACTTGAGGAAAATCAACTGGCGCATTAAGTTCTTTTAGAGCCATTGACAATATTGCCGTCTTAGATGGTGGTGGCCCTCTTTTCATTGATTGATCCCCATCAAAGTAGTGGTCTTGATTTACCTCGTTTGGTTTTCTCTTCGGGCGTCCATCGGCAATACTTGCTGTTAATTTGATTGATCGATCCCCGTCAAAATGGTTGTAATCAGGTTCACCTTCAATCTCTCTAAGAGTTGAAAACTGACTCATTGGTATTGAGTTGCCTTGACGATTTTTGACAGTAGTATTTTTAATAAAATTCTCGGTATAGTCGTTACTACCTATATATATTCTTACATCTTCTTCTTTTCCAGCAATCGTAACATCTGTTACATATGATCCAGAAAATGCAGTTCTAAGATGGCGGTATACTGACTGGTAATCAACTCCTAGTCGAGCCATCTCATCAAAATCAAGTACCGTCTCGATTCGGGGCTTACCAATCTCATCGTTACGATTGATGTTATCGACACCATCAATTGATTTCAGTATTTCTTCAACCCTATCAGCTGCAAGATTTCGCTGAGCATCATTTTCGGCTACAAGGGTAATTTCAATGTCTTCACCTTGTGGTGGTCCGGGCCTTAATAAAGAAATATTAATTTTTTCAGCACCCTCTACATTTTCCACTAAAGCTATAAGCTTTTCTTCCATATCTTCAGCAGTTCTCTCTCTATCACTTGTTGGAGTTAATGCAATTTCTATGTTAGCAACATTTGTAAAGTAGCTACCAATAGTGCTCGTGAATGAATCAAGGTCTTCGCCTATTTCGTTAACAATTATATTCTCAACATCAATAACTATATTTTCAGTGTAGGCTGCAGAGCTACCATTTGGTGCTTCAATATTTGCAAAAATTACAGTTGCACCTCTAGAAGGAAACAAATTAAAAGGAATATTTTTAAATGCAAAAAATGATGTATAAACAAGCAAAGCGATAAATAGAGGAACAATTAAATATCTCCACCTCAAGGCATATCGCATGAATCTATTGTAAAAATTTTCTACAGGTATAAACCAAGTCCTTTGTTTTTCGACTTTATTTGTTGACAAGTGTGCCGGTAAAGCGAAAGTAATTTCTAAAAAAGATATACCAAGAGCAAAAATAACAACGACTGGTAAAATGTAGATAAACTTGCCCAAAATGCCTGACATGAGAAAAAACGAAGACATAACAAGCATGGTTGATATTATTGTCGTTACAACAGGCATAATGACTCGTTTTAACCCCATTACAACATTTTTATATAGGTCACCTCCCTTGGATTTATAGTGGTGAATACTTTCAGCAATAATGATACTATCATCAACAACAATACCCAACACAAGAATAAATCCAGAAAGAGATATTAAGTTTATTGTATTACCTGTAAGACCAAGGCCAAATACTGTTCCAAGGAGTGTCACTGGAATACTTACAGCAACCCAAAAAGCTGTTTTAAGTGAAAGAAAAGCTCCCAGAACGACTAATACTAAAGCAAGTCCTATATAGCCATTTTTAATAATTATATTGAGCCTATTTTCAACTGCTTCAGAGGAGTCATCTGTGTAAAAAATATCTATATTGTCGGGGTAATTCTCTTGTAATTCAGAAACCCGCTCTCTGACTCTTTTGACTGTCCTAATGATGTCTGCCTGATCTTGTTTTTTGATTTGTAAGACAAAACCCTTGGTTCCATTGACTCTAGTGATGGAGGTTTCTTCTTCTTCTCCTCTAAATACTTTGGCTATATCATCTAATCTAATAACTGGCCCATCAAAGATAGACTTAATGACAACATCTTTAATTTCATCAATACTCTGAAACTCTGACAAAATGACTATATTTTTCTCTAAACTCTCTTGATTGTTACCACCTACAGTGAAGCGAGCATTTCGAGAAGAAATTGCTGATATAACCTCGTTAATTGAAATGTTAAATTTATCAAGTTTAATGGGGTCAACTTTAATTTGAATTTCGCTTTTTAAATAGCCATTTTTATCTATAGAAGCTACACCTTTAATCTTAAGAAGAGCTGTTTCAAGATCATCTGTAATTTGTCTGGCGAGGGCATAATCACTATTTGCACCATCAATGTTAATAGTAATTATGGGAAATTCAGTTATGTTAAAGTCAAGCACCTGAGGTAAGTCTGTAACCTCTTCAGGGAAACTTTTAACGCGATTAACAGCATTTCGAACATCATTTTTGACCGTTGTAACATCTTTTAAATCAGCCTCAAGGGTGA
The DNA here is from genome assembly GCA_000213395.2 of gamma proteobacterium SCGC AAA007-O20. Classification (GTDB taxonomy): domain Bacteria; phylum Pseudomonadota; class Gammaproteobacteria; order PS1; family Pseudothioglobaceae; genus Pseudothioglobus. The sequence goes on along the minus strand of AFHY01000018.1, from coordinate 12,119 downwards.
CAATGATGCTTGAAATTCCCTCACGAGAGGTAGAAGTAATCTCTTTAATTCCACTAACACTTAATAGCTCTTTTTCAATTACGTTGGTTACACTCTTCTCAACATCTTCAGGAGAAGCACCAGGATATGCAGTTGTTACAGCTAGAATTTCAAAATCTACAGCTGGAAACTGATCTCGCTGCATCCCAACCACAGACAAAACACCAATTGCAATAAAAGCAAGAGAAAATACTAGAGCGAACTTTTTTTGCCTGACTAAAAAATCTAAAATAGAATCCATAAAAACTATCTTTTAATGCGAAAGGGCTGATTATATATTCAAAAAATGAAGAAATAATGAAAATTCTATGAATTTCTTGCCCGTTTTCTTTGGTTTTCAGTTAGTAATCTTTTACGAATTCTGATATTGCTGGGTGTAACTTCAACTAATTCATCATCATCAATAAACTCTAGGGCTTGCTCTAGATCGAGTGTAATTTTAGGAGTCAAAGCTACTGCTTCATCAGTACCTGAAGCTCTGACATTTGTTAGTTGTTTACCTTTCATGACATTAATAACTAGATCTTTATCTCTAGTATTTATTCCTACCACCATGCCTTCATATATATCTTCCCCATGACCAACAAAAAACTTTCCACTTTTTTGCAAATTAAATATTGCATAAGCAACTGATTTTCCTTGATTCATAGAAATTAGAGAGCCGTTTGTCCTTTGTCCAATCTTGCCAACTTTTTGAGGTCTATAAGAGTCAAATGTTGAATACATTAGCCCAGTTCCAGTGGTTGCCGTCAGAAACTCAGTTCGAAAACCAATTAAGCCTCTAGCTGGAATTATAAAATCGAGCTTTACGCGACCCTTGCCATCTGGCGTCATGTTAGTAAGTTCTGCCTTTCTCTCTCCTAATTTCTCCATCACAGAACCCTGATGGACAGATTCAACATCCACCGTTAAGTCTTCAAAAGGCTCGCAGGTCTTACCTTCAATTTCTTTTAAAATAACTTGGGGTCTTCCAACGGATAATTCGAAACCTTCTCTACGCATCGTTTCTATTAGAATCGAAAGGTGAAGCTCGCCTCTTCCAGATACCAAGAACTCCGAAGAGTCTTCAGTATTCTCAACCCTTAAAGCCACATTATAGATAAGCTCCTTATCAAGGCGTTCTCTTATATTTCTAGATGTTATGTATTTGCCATCAAGACCTGCAAATGGAGAGTCATTAACTCGAAATGCCATGCTGACTGTTGGTTCATCAATACTTAATGGTGGCAAATCTTCTACTTTTGAAGAATCACAAATTGTATCTGAAATTGAAATATTTTCGATTCCAACAATGCCTACAATATCACCCGCATTTGCAGAACTTACTTCATACCTCTCAAGGCCATTAAAGCCCAATAATTGTGCAATTTTAACGTTACGTTTTGAGCCATCAGATGCAACTAAGACGTTCTGAACATTTGTCTTTGCAATACCTCTTTCAATTCTTCCAATACCAATAGCTCCCACAAATGAAGAGTAATCCAAAGCAGTAATTTGCATCTGAAACGGGCCATCAAGATCAACACTGGGTGCTGGGACTTTATTGACAATCACTTCAAACATTGGTGTCATATTGCCCTCTCTAACACCATCATCTTCAGAAGCATAACCACCCAGCGCTGATGCATATATAACTGGGAAATCTAATTGCTCTTCAGTGGCACCGAGCTGATCAAATAAGTCAAAGACTTGATCAATCACCCAGTCTGGACGGGCACTAGGTCGGTCAATCTTATTGATTACTACAATAGGATTAAGACCTTGCTCAAAGGCTTTTTTTGTAACAAATCGAGTCTGCGGCATTGGCCCATCAACGGCATCAACCAAAAGTAATACACTATCCACCATCGAAAGAACTCTTTCAACTTCGCCACCAAAGTCAGCATGACCAGGGGTGTCAACAATATTAATTCTGTAATCACCCCACTTTATCGCAGTATTCTTTGAGCTAATTGTAATTCCTCTTTCCTTTTCTAAGTCATTAGAATCCATCATTCGTTCCGTTGCTTGAAAACGGTCATCAAAAGTCTGAGATTGTGAAAGTAGTTTATCTACAAGTGTCGTTTTTCCATGGTCTACGTGAGCAATGATTGCGATATTTCTTAGATTGTTACTCATTAAATATTATTCTCATTAAAAATCGATGGCATATTATCCCGTAATAATCAATTAGAGCTCAATCTAATTCAAAATCAATTTAAGCTTACTAGAAGCTTTACTCTTATAAAATAACTTCAATACTTTATTAATATTTTTTAGTTGTGGCAAAAAAAGGAAGCTCACGTCGATGGATGCATGAGCATTTAAATGATGAATACGTAAAAAAAGCCCAAAAAGAAGGTTACAGATCAAGAGCAGTCTATAAGTTACTTGAAATTATAGAAAAAAGTCAAATTATCAATAAGGGAGACAAAATATTAGACCTAGGTGCAGCTCCTGGTGGTTGGTCTCAAGTTGCTGCAAAAATAGTAGGTAAATCTGGCCAAGTAATTGCTAGCGATATCTTGTCAATCGAAAAAATTAGTGGGGTCAATTTTCTTCAGGGAGACTTTACTGAACAATCAGTTTATGATGAGTTGATAACTTTAACTAAAGGAAGTTCGATAGATATAGTTTTATCTGATATGGCACCAAATATGAGTGGACAACTTTCTGTTGATCAACCAAAGTCAATATACCTAGCTGAACTTGCAATAGATTTAGCTGTTAAAACTTTATCAAAAAATGGGCACTTTATTGTGAAAATTTTTCAAGGTGATGGTTTTGATAACTATGTTAAAAATGCAAGAAAAGTTTTTAAAAAAGTTTCAATCATTAAACCAAAAGCTTCTCGCCCCAGATCTAAAGAAGTATATCTACTTGCAAGTCAGTTAAAATAAATTCTTATGCAAAATTTCAGTGAAATTCAAGCCCTGATGAGGAGCGATATGGAGAAGACGGATGAAATCCTAATCGACCGCTTAAATTCAAATGTTGACCTCATTAATCAAATGAGTCATTACATCATTGCCTCTGGTGGAAAACGCCTGAGACCCTTACTATTACTTCTCTCTGCGAGAGCTACAAACTATACTGTTACAGACCATCACACAATGGCTGTTGTGATTGAGCTTATTCATACTGCAACACTTCTTCATGATGACGTAGTAGATGAATCAACAACCCGTCGTGGTCAAGATTCAGCCAATGAGTTATGGGGCAACGCACCCAGTGTATTGGTAGGTGACTTTCTTTATTCGAGGGCATTTGAAATCATGTTAGAACCTAATTCCATGGCAATTATGAGGATCCTTTCCAAAGCAACAAACCAGATTGCAGAAGGAGAGGTCTTGCAGTTATTAAATATCAGGAATACTAATATTTCTCAGATAGAGTACTTTAAAGTCATTGAGAAAAAAACTGCTTGCCTATTTGAAGCAGCTTGCAAAATAGGTGCACTTCTATCTGATTCTTCAAAAAAGACGATTAATTCACTAGGTGACTTTGGATTGCATTTAGGTAAAGCCTTTCAAATTATTGATGATACTCTTGACTATGAATCAGATTCAACAACAATGGGAAAAGAAGTGGGTGATGACTTATCAGAAGGAAAGATTACCTTGCCCATGATTTATGCTCTTGAAAAAACCTCTGGTGAAGAAAATAGGATCCTGAAAAATGCAATTAAAACGGCAGACGCATCAAATATTGATAACATTGTCACTATTCTATGTAGCGTCAATGCTTTTGAATTTACTCGACAAATTGCAAAGAACGAATCACAAAAAGCACTAGAATCATTAAAAAATATACCAGAGTCTGACTATCTCTCAGCTCTCAAACTATTATGTGAATTGTCACTGAATCGAACATCTTAATTACATTTAATGCTAACTGCAGTAATTAAAAAACAGATTCGATCCTCATTTGAAGCGGCGAAAATCCAATTACCTAATTTTAGTAATCGTTCTTCGCAAAATAAAATGATTGCTGAGATAGCAAAAACACTGTCTGGCGAATACACAAAATTAAATCCAATTCTTTGTGTTGAAGCTCCCACCGGCACTGGCAAAACAATGGCCTATCTGATTAGTTGCCTTCCGATTGCCAAAGCTAACAAGAAAAAGCTAATCATTGCATGTGCTAATGTAGCTCTTCAGGAGCAGATTCTATATAAAGACATCGTTGAAGCAAAAAAATACTCTTCTGTAGAATTTGAATTTGCCATAGCAAAAGGGCGATCTCGTTATGTTTGCATTCGAAATTTAATCAACCTTACCGAGGAAACCTCAAACACTCAAATGTTATTTGAAGACGCCCTACTTTGGGACGAACCACCAAGTCAAGGCCAACTAAAAAAGTTAAGTGAAATGACAGATAGCTACTCCTCAACACGTTGGAGTGGAGAGATTGATGATCTTGAAAGTCCACCAGAATTTTCACTTTGGCAAAAAGTTGCTTGCAATCGATTTACTTGTACTGCAAAAAGTTGTGTGTTTTATAATGATTGTGCTTTTTTTAAAGCACGAAAAAAGGCTTCTCAAGCCGATGTTATTATTGCCAATCATGACCTTGTTTTGGCTGACATAATTAATGGAAATAATATTCTTCCTGACGTGAATGACTGTATTTTTGTTTTTGATGAAGCTCATCATTTTTCCCAAAAAGCGTTGGCTCACTTTTCAATAAATGCCAGTACTGAATTTATGAAAACGACAATTTACCAATCCCAAAGCTCAATCGATCAGATTTCAAAAATCACAAAACAAAAGACGTCTGAGAGTCACATTAAGAAGGCAGATGAGGCTATTGGCGAGCTCATCGAAGTGATTACTAATTTTGAATATTTAGATGACGTGTATTTATTTGATATGTCAGGCGTTTCAAGTGATGTGGTAAATTTAGGTAAGAATTTATTAACTATATTTAATACCGCATTTGGTAATCTGTTAGATCAGAAAGATAACTGGCAGGATTATTGTAAAAGGAATACCATTCAACAAACAACAATGGACAATCTTAACAACATAATAGGTCAAAACGAGCAAAATCTATCATCTATCGTTTCTCTTTTAAATGCTTTCACTAAAAATACTCAGACTGATATTCCTCCAACCAGTAATTGGATTGTGAAATCAAAACTTTCAAATAAAAAAACAAATTATCATCTCAATACAGCAAAGATTGACGTCTCAAATCATCTTCAGAGTTTGATATGGTCCAAAGCGGCAGGTGTAATTTTGACATCTGCCACCCTGACTTCCCTTGGTAGCTTCGATAGAATGAATCAACAGCTAGGCTTAGAAGCAAAAGAAAACCGATACCTACGCCTAGCTTCTCCCTTTAATCATAAATCAGTTGATTTTATAGTTGCTAATATTAAAGCAAGCCCTTCTGAAGTATTTGAACACACCCAAGAACTTGCCAGGGAGCTTAAAAAACGCATAAATCAAAAGGCTGCAACCCTAGTATTATTTGCCTCTAATAATCAAATGCAAATGGTAGCTGACCTAGTGGAGAAAACAATAGAGTGTGAGCTATTGGTTCAAGGTGAATATAGCAAAAAACGTATTCTTGAAAAGCACATTGAAAAACGCAAGAATGGTGAAGGCAGTGTTATCTTTGGTTTGGACAGTTTTGCAGAAGGAGTAGATCTTAAGGGTGATAATCTAAACCATGTCATGATTGCAAAATTACGTTTTAGTGTACCCACTTCACCGATTGAAAAAACCACACAATCCTACCTTGAATCTTTAAACAGAAACCCATTTATGGAAATTTCCTTGCCAGATGCTTCATTAAGACTGATTCAAGCTTGCGGTAGACTTATCAGAACAGAAACTGACACAGGTAAGATTACAATTTTTGATAATCGTTTGAGAACAAAATTCTATGGCAAACAATTGCTGGGCGCCCTACCTGAATACAATATAGTTGTTGAAACTACGAACAGATAGTTTAATGCTCATAGATAATTAGATAACTTAAAATAAAGATAAAACCAAAACAACTCTAATTAAAATGGATTCGATTACTCGTACTAAAAAAAGTCAAAAAGTTACTATCGTTGGCGCAGTAGTTGATTTTTTACTGTCTGTCTTCAAAGTCATTGTTGGAGTTATTGGAAATTCCGGCGCCTTAATTGCTGACGGTGTTCACTCATTCTCTGATTTACTCACAGACTGGGTTACTTGGTATGCTGCCAAGCAAGCTGGAGAAGCCCCAGATAAGGAGCATCCATATGGTCATGAACGTTTTGAAACTGTAGCTACTCTTGGGTTAAGTATATTTCTAGCGATTATCGGTACAGCAATTATTTTTGATGCTATGGGACGACTTACAAATACTGGCGCTTTGAATCATGAAGTTTGGCTAATCGCAACTGCAGGCTTGTCTATTGTTAGCAAAGAGGCTTTGTATTGGTACACAGTTATAGTTGCAAAGAATATTAATTCCGAAATGCTGAAAGCCAACGCTTGGCATCATCGTTCAGATGCTTTTTCTTCGGTTGTTGTTATTATTGGTATTGTTGGTGCTATTAATGGCTACTATTATCTTGATAGTGCAGCAGCTATAATTGTTGGCATAATGATTATCTATATCGGCTGGAAACTTGGATTCGAGGCAACCAAGGAACTAGTTGATACTTCTATTGATGATGAAGATATTAAAAAATTGCATTCAGCATTAGCTGACATTAAAGGAGTTAATAGCGTCCATACACTAAGAACAAGGAGGGTTGGACATAAAAAATCAGCTGATGTTCATGTTCAAGTCAATCCTTTTCTATCGGTAAGTGAGGGCCATATCATTAGTGTCAGCGTTGAGCGGGTTGCAAAAGAATGTATTGAAGGTTTGGATGATGTCACGGTACATATCGACCCTGAAGATGATGAGAAACAAGATGAAGCCCCCTACAAAGACTTACCAGAAAGAGCTCAAGCTTTGAAGATCCTACATCAAGCACTAAAGTTAGAAGACTGTACTTATGAATTTGAGCGAACTCAATTACATTATCTAGAAGGCGAAATTTTAGTAGACTTTTTCTTGTCACTTGATTATTTGGCTAACAATAGTGCTATAGAAATCAATACTCAACTCTCAGATATTGTCGCAAAACTTCCAGGTTTTGGCGAGGTCAAAGTTTACTTTAACTGAAAACTATAAGAAGCAAAAACTCACAAAGAATGGTAGGCGTGACAGATTGCCCCAGCCAGTGCATCAGCAGCATCAGCCTGAGGAGCCTTACTTAGTTTTAATAATTGTTGCACCATAAAGGATACCTGCTCTTTACTTGCATGACCCTTTCCGACTACTGTTTTTTTAATTTGATTTGGGCTATAATCAACTATAGGCAAGTCTTGCCCTCCAGCGGCTGCAATAACAGCCCCCCTTGCATGACCAAGCTTTATAGCAGCATCTGGATTTGGTCTGTCAGGGCGCATAAATACTCTCTCAATAACAACAATATCAACTTGATGTTTTTCAAGAATTTCTTTAATACCTGAATAAATCGTGACAACACGAGCATTTAAATCACCCTGCGTTCGGATACAGCCACTACTGACATAGGTAAATTTAAGCTTATTAACCGTAATTAATCCAAAACCAGTAATTCTTGAACCTGGATCAATGCCAAGTATATTCATAAGGGTATTCTATCAGTTAAGGAAAAACAAGCCAATATTTTAGTAATAAAGCTATAATGCTTTGTTAATTTTTTGAAGAGAGTTATTTATGTCTGTTATTGAACTTACACAATCAAATTTTGACGAAACTATCACTAACAATGAGATTGTTATTATAGATTTTTGGGCGCCATGGTGCGGACCTTGTTTACAATTCGCACCTACTTTCAAAGAGACTTCAGAGAAAGTTCAAGGGGTAACTTTTGCCAAAATTAATACTGAAGAAGAGCAGGCCCTTGGTACTCACTTTCGAATTCGCTCCATACCAACTTTAATGATTTTTCGTGAAGGTATCGGTATTTTTTCTCAACCAGGATCACTGTCAGGAAAAGACTTAGAAAATCTTCTTGAAAAAGCCAAAACTATCAACATGGATGAAGTTAAAAAAGAAGTTGAGAATCAATAAGAAGTTTCTACTAACTGAAGTATTCTATTTTACACCATCTATAAATTTGGAATATTGCTGTTCACTAAAACCAACCATAGTTTTCTCACCCAGTACTAGTACTGGGCGCTTTATCAATGTAGGAAGACTTAATACCAAATCATAGTTGATATTACTTTTTTCTTCTTCAGATAGAGAGTGATAAGTTGTTGAACGCCTGTTAATCAATAACTCCCATCCAACAGAGTCAACCATTTTTTTTAACACTTGTTGAGAAATAGGATTATGCCTAAAGTCAATAAATTCATAATCTATACCACAATCGTTCAAATAAACTATTGCCTTCTTGACTGTGTCACAGTTTTTAATCCCATAAACTTTAATAGATTTGTTCATACAATATCTAGCATTTCAGTAGAAAAGTTACAGGTCCATCATTAACCAAAATAACCTTCATGTCAGCAGAAAAAATACCGCTTTCAATATTAGGACTTAGGTCCTTAGCTCTTCCAACCATATAGTTGTATATATTTTCCGCCTCCATTGGTGGCTTTGCTGTTGAAAAACCAGCTCTTGTGCCATTATTAGTTTCTGCAGCAAGAGTAAATTGAGATACAAGTAAAACTCCACCATTGATATCACTGACACTTAAATTCATTTTGCCTTGAGTATCAGAAAAAACTCGATAAGAAAGTATTTTATTGATCATTTTGTCAGCATGTTTTAATTCATCTTTTTTTTCTATACCAATAAAAACTAGTATTCCTTTCTTAATTTGACCAATAATTCGTCCTTCAACCTCCACGCTAGAAGATGATACTCGCTGTATTAATGCCTTCATGACACTATGACGATAAGTAAGAAATATCCGCAACAGAGAGGAATAAACTCCTGACACGATTTATAAGCTTTAGTCGCGCCTGCTTAAGTTCTATATCATCAACATTGACCTTCACTGTATCAAAAAAAGTATCGATTACTTCTTTTAACTCTAGTAAAGATCGCACGATAGCTTTATAGTCTTTTTGTTCAGATAGTTGTTTAGCAATTGACTCAGTTGCCTGAAAAAGTTTTTGCTCAGAATCTTCTATCAATAATCTAGAATCTAGTTCAACATTATTACCATCAAAATCTTTGAGTATATTTGCGATCCTTTTATTGGCTTCAATCAAACTTTTTGATTCGATTTTCTGAATAAACTCATTGAGCGCTTCAACTCTTTGATGAAAATCAAGTGGAGAATCTGGACTCACAGCGAGTACAGCCTTAAAAACATTTCCGTCAACATGGACATCTTTATAATACGCCTTCAGTCGTTCCATCATAAATTGATATATTGAGGAAGAAGCCTCCCTATCTACATCCACTGAATGCAAATTCAAGGAGACATCAATAAGTGTTTTTAAATTGATATCTAATTGTGCCTCTAATAGTATTCGCAACAAGCCCAAAGCAAGCCTTCTTAAAGCGTAAGGATCTTTTGAGCCGGTAGGTGCTTCACCAATGCCATAAACCCCTGTAATTGTATCTAGTTTGTCTGCAATTGACACTACAAGACCCTCATTTGTCGATGGAAGGTCATCCCCAGCAAATCTTGGCCTATAGTGCTCTCTAATGGCTTTTGCAACAACATTTGATTCACCGTCATTGAGGGCATAATAGCCACCCATAATGCCTTGTAAGTCAGCAAATTCACCAACCATTTCACTCATCAAATCTGATTTTGATAGGAGTCCAGCTCGGGCACAAGCTTGAGCGTCAATACTCACCAAACCAGCAATATGTTTGCTTAGCTTTTCAATCCGCTTTGCTTTGTCAGCCATCGACCCCAAGGATTGCATAAATAATACGCTACCCAACCCTTCTAGCCTTTGATCTAATCTTATTGCCTTATCCTGATTCCAAAAAAACTCAGAATCTGCCAACCTTGGACGAATAACGCGCTCATTACCTTGAATAATCAAATTCAAATTCGTTGATTCAATATTAGCTACTGAGACAAATGATGGTAACAACGCACCTTCACTATCAACCATATGAAAGTATTTTTGATGCGACTTCATCGCTGATATGAGCGCTTCTTCAGGTACGTTTAAATATTTTTCATCAAACTTTCCAGAAAAAGCTCTTGGATATTCAACCAATGCGCAAACCTCATCTAATAATGATTCATCAATAACAACTTGAGCCTTACTGCTTTTGGCCACTGACGTAACTTGTTCACGAATAATTTCCTTGCGCTTATTAAAATCAACCTCAATTTGTACTTTTTCTCTCATGAATGATTGATATTCGCTTGCATGAGGTATTTCAAAAGAAGAACTATCTGAGGACCTTAAACCTTTTGTAGTTTTTCCACTCACCAATCCCATAATATTTGCAGGCACAACCTCATCATCCAACAAAATCACCAACCAATGAACTGGTCTTGCAAAAGAATAATCCAATTCTCCCCATTTCATCGCCCTTGTAATTGGAATATTTTTAATTGCTTTTTCAACGACACTCGGAAGCAAGTCTTTAATTGGCTGACCCAACTCTTTGGCATGAAAAAAATAGTATTTTTTGCCACCAAGCGAGCGTTTTTCTAGGCTATTTAAATCAACACCGCAAGATTTAGCAAAACCTTCTATTGCTTTTTCTGGTGAGCCCACTGATGGACCTTTCCTTTCAATTAACTGATCTTCTTGGTAACTCTGAATTTTGAAAATACTTACGGCCAAACGTCTTGGCGTGGCAAAAGCGCTCACCTTGCCAATTGCAATACCTAATTGATTAAGTTCCTCAGCAAGATTATCTCTAAGGGAGTTTGAGAGATTTGTTAATAACTTGGGGGGTAATTCCTCAGTACCTAACTCTAATAAAAAGTCATGCGTTTTCATGCTCGGTATTTTAGCTTATTGTATAGATTTATAATTGACTAGATAAGCCTGTAAATTAGAAATGGCAACTCTCTACAACACTAAAATTTACTTAAAGTAATAGAAATATAGCTCTAATTAACTCGAAATTTTAAGAGTAGTTCTCTACTAAATACCGCATCATCAGGAGCAGAAGGTAGCGGTGATGCTTTACGTACGGCACGCTCAATTGAGTTTCTAAATGCGTCTGCTTGAGAACTATCATCAAGATTACATTTTTGAACATCTACAGCCTGTACATTGCCATCAACATCTTGCAAGACATAGACATCACAACCCCAATCGTCCTTTGCTCCTCGATAATTCCATAAGCTATAAACTCTAGCATTAATATTATTTATATAAGCATTTTTCAATTCATTTTGTAAATCTTCAATGACGAGTTGTCTTGCAAGGTTTTCTTCTCCCCAAACTTCTTCAGCAAGTGCTCGATTATATTGTTCTTGTGCAAAAGCCTCTTTTTCAGCGGCTCTTTCAGCTTCTAATTGATTTTTTTTCTGTTGTTCTTCTTCAGTAAGCTGTTTGGCTATTTTAGCCTGTTCTTCAGCCAATTCTTTTTGCTTAGCCGCTTCCTGTGCCTTTGCTTCAGCTTCTTGAGCCTGAATCTCTGCTAATTCCTTTTGCTTGGCAGCTTCCTGTGCCTTTTCTTCAGCTTCACGAGTCCTTTCTTCAGCTAAAGCTTTTTGACGCGCTGCCTCTTTTGCCTTTTCTTCAGCTTCTTGAGCTTTAGCTTCTGACAGATCTTTTTGCTCAGCAGCTTCTTGTGCCCTTGCCTCAGCTTCTTGAGCTTTAGCCTCAGCCTCTTCTTTAAGTTTGGCAGCTTTCTGTGCACTTTCCTCAGCTACTTTCACTTTAGCCTCTATTATTCCTTTTTGCTTAACAGCTTCTAGCGCCAGTTGTTCAGCCTCTAAAGCTTTCCTCTCTGCTTCTTTTGATCTTGCTTCTGCGAGTTCTTTAGTTTTAGTCGCCTCTATTGCTTGAACCTCAGCTTCTTTTGCTTTGGCCTCCGCCTCTGCTTTTTTCTTAACTGCATCCATTAATTGAATTTGAGCTTTGCGGACTAATTCTTCAGCTATATCTTTTTGTTCTTCAGCTTCCTTGGTTTTA
>AFHY01000019.1 GCA_000213395.2 gamma proteobacterium SCGC AAA007-O20 | reverse complement strand
ATTTTGCTACTAGACCAGCGTTGTAGCTTGTGCCACAAGCAACAATTTGTACTCGTTTAATGTTTTTGAAAACATCCCTAGCTTTGTGTCCAAAAGCTGAAACCAGAACACTTTCTTTGGTAACACGAGACTCTAATGTGTCTCTTATAGCTTGCGGCTGCTCAAAGATTTCTTTTTGCATAAAGTGTATATAATTTCCAAGTCCAACTTCGCCTTCCTTAATCTTTGAGGTCTTTATAGGGCGTTTAACTTTGATTCCATTTATATCGTAAATCGTGATTTTTTCTAAATTCAGTTCAGCAGTATCTCCCTCTTCAAGAAAAATAAATTTTTTGGTGACTGGTAAAAGTGCCATTTGGTCTGATGCAATATAGTTACCATTCTTACCTACTCCTATAACGAGAGGAGAGCCTTTTCGTGCGGCAATAATTGTATTTGGATAATGAGGTGAAATTATTCCAAGTCCATAAGCGCCTTCAAATGTTTTGATTGCTTTTTGTACTGAATGAAGCAAAGTGTTATTAGATTGCATAGCTAATTCAATTGCGTGAGCGATAACTTCGGTATCAGTATCCGAAGTAAATTTATAGCCTTGTTTTATTTGGGAATCTTTAAGTTCTAAGTAATTTTCAATAATTCCATTATGGACTACACTAACGACTTGATTAGAAATATGTGGATGTGCATTGTGTTTGGCTGGTTCCCCGTGTGTAGCCCAGCGAGTATGTGCAATACCAATATTTCCTTCAATCTTGTTTTTCCTAGTTTTTAAATTCTCCACAAGATTATTTACTTTACCAACTGATCTTGCGCGATTTAAGGAATTTTTTTTAGATAGGACGACAAGCCCCGATGAGTCGTAACCACGGTACTCTAACCGTTTCAAACCATCTAATAATAGGGGAGTAATATCACAATTTGTAACACCACCAACAATTCCACACATAATGAAAATATATATTAATTAGTTAAATTATAGAGAGTATCTTGCCTTGTTATTATTCAATCACCTTCAATAATTAGGATTATTTGAGTTTTAGTGGAAATAATGACAAATCAAGTTTTAGATTATAATGTTTTGATCATGAAAGTAGATCTTCATAACCACTCTTATTATTCAGACGGCGTGTTGTCGCCCAATGAGGTCGTTAGATTAGCTGACGAAGCGGATTGTGATTTGTTTGCGTTGACTGATCACGATACAACTGATGGACTTAATGAAGCTCGACAAACTGCAGATAAATTATTAGTTAATCTAGTCTCAGGTGTCGAAATATCCGCATTTTGGCGAAATATGACTATTCATATAATAGGCTTAGATATAGATATTAATAACGATATTTTGCAAGCTGGTCTAGCTCATAATCAACAACTTCGAAAAGAGAGGTCTGAAAAAATAGCACTTGGACTTTGGCGAGCAGGTATCAAAGAAGCTTTAGAGAAAACACAAGCCCTTAGTAAAACTGATATGTTAACACGCACTCATTTTGCACAAATGTTAATTAGAGAAGGCTATTGTAAAGACATGAAGTCTGTTTTTAGGCGTTATTTGACAGGAAAAAAACCAGGTGGTGTTCGTGTTGAATGGAAAAATATAGATGAAGTAGTTGGCTGGATTCATGCTGCAGGTGGTAAGGCTGTATTAGCACATCCTTTTCGTTACAGAATGACTCAAACCAAAATAAAAAATATGCTAACAAACTTTAAAGAAGTTCTGGGAGACGGTATCGAAGTTGTTACTGCGACAAGTACTGATGAAGAAATTACTTTAAGTAACAAATGGGCAAAGGAAAACAAATTGTTGTCATCATGTGGGTCTGATTATCATGGTTGGCCAAACCAGAGAATTCAAATTGGATGTTTGAGAGACTTGCCTAATCCTGATAATGCTATCTGGAGATATTTACCATGTCGAACGTAATTAGAATTCATTCTCAAGATCCTCAACATCGTCTCATAAAACACGTTGTTGAAGTTTTAGATAAGGGGGATGTTATTGCCTATCCCACAGATTCAGGATATGCATTAGGTTGTACTCTAGGTAATAAGCGCGCTATGGAAAAGATTAGAAATATAAGAAAGTTGAGTAAACATCACCACTTCACACTAATGATGAAGGACTTATCACATGTTGGAGAATATGCAAAATTTAATAATTCTGCATTCAGGTTGATGAAAAAAATTCTGCCTGGAGCTTATACCTTTATATTAGAAGGAGCCAGAGAAGTACCAAATCGTTTGTTGAATCAAAAAAGAAAAACCATAGGAATAAGAATCTCAAACCATCCTATCGTGAAAGCTATTCTTAATGAATTAAAAGAACCTATGATGAGTGTATCGTTAGTTATAAAGGGTTATGAGTTTTATAACTGTAATGATGTACAAGCGGTACTTAACAGTTCAGTTTCACTAGTAATAGATTCAGGTCATTGTCCTCCTGAACCAACCACAGTGATTGATTTATCTGGTGATGAGATACTGATCTTAAGACAAGGAGCAGGAAGTCTTGATTTGATTAATTAAATACTATTTGCCATTGTCATGTAATTACAATATAATTACATGATTTAAAAAGTTGTTTCTTATCAATGGCTCAGATAATCAAAATAGGTAATTCTCAGGGTGTCAGAATTCCTAAACCAATCGTTTCAATTGCCAATCTTGAAAATCAAGAATTGGATTTTGTTGTATTAAACGAAGGGTTATTAATAACTCCTGAAAAAAAATCTAGAGTTGGGTGGCAAATTAACAAAGAGAAAATAAAACCAAAGGTAACCTGGGAGTGGTGGAAGAATTAATGAAGCGTTTTGATATTTGGTTGGTAATGAAAAATCCTGAAAAAGGCCGAGTGGTTGATAATTTAGGACTATGTGCTATTGTCACTCCAAATGAGTTGATAGAATTACCAAACCTCATAGTTGCACCAATGACGACTGAAAGTGAAACTCTTGCAAGCAGAGTTGAATGTCGTTTTGATAATGCTATAGGTTATATTATGGTTGACCAATTGAGAACAATTGATAAATTTCGTTTTATAAAAAAGTTAGGTGAACTGGAATCAGATGTTCAACTCAGGTTGTGTGATTGCCTCTTAGAGTTCTTTGCGCTGTAAATGACCTATGAGTATAATTAGTTGCTTTCGTTAAATTGACTTAGTTATGAAAACTGATGAAATAAGACAGAAATTTTTAAACTATTTTGAAAGTCATGGCCATACAATTGAGCCGAGTGCTTCTTTAGTTCCTCATAATGACAATACCTTGTTGTTTGTTAACTCTGGAATGGTTCCATTTAAAGACGTATTTACGGGTACCACTAAACGTCCTTACAAACGAGCAGTAACATCTCAAAGATGTGTTAGAGCAGGCGGTAAGCATAACGATCTTGAGAATGTTGGATACACAGCTCGTCATCATACGTTCTTTGAAATGCTAGGTAATTTTAGTTTTGGAGACTATTTTAAAAGTGATGCGATTCGATTTTGTTGGGACTTTTTAACTGAGGAACTCAGTCTTCCAAAGGAGAAACTATGGGTCAGCGTGTTTGAAGATGATGACGAGGCAGCTGATATATGGATCAATGAGATTGGCTTCCCAGCAGATCGTATTTCACGTTGTGGTGCAAAAGATAATTTCTGGCAAATGGCTGATACTGGACCTTGCGGACCTTGTAGTGAGATTTTTTATGATCATGGTGAACATATTCTTGGAGGGCCACCAGGCACACCAGAAGAAGATGGTGACAGGTTTATTGAGATTTGGAATTTAGTTTTTATGCAATTTGATCGTCAACAGGATGGCACTTTGGTCCCCCTAAAGTCAACTGGTGTTGATACAGGTATGGGTCTAGAACGCTTAGCAGCAGTTTTACAAAACGAAAACAACAATTATGATATTGATAACTTCAAAGAACTCACAAATGCGATTGTTAAGTTAACACCTAAAGTAGCAAAAATAAAAGGTGATAACGCTTCTGTTAGAGTTATTGCTGATCATATTCGTTCAACCGCATTTATGATCGTTGATGGAATAACGCCCGATAATGAGGGTCGTGGATATGTTCTTCGAAGAATTATTCGAAGAGCAATTCGTCACGGTCATAAGTTAGGCATTGAAGAGATTTTCTTTTATAAACTGGTGCCACTTTTGGCTCAACAATATGAAAAAGCTTTTCCAGAATTAATGGCAAATCTTTCTCATGTTGAGAAAGTATTGAAAAAGGAAGAAGAGCGTTTTATTAAAACACTAGATCTTGGCATGGGTATCCTAGAGACAGCAATTAATGAATTAAAGGGCAAAGATATAGATGGTGAAATAGCTTTTAAACTTTATGACACTTATGGGTTTCCTGTAGACTTAACAGCCGATGTTGCTAGAGAGCGTGGACTCACAGTGGATATGGAAGGCTTTGAAATTAAAATGAAAGAGCAAAAAGATCGTGCACGTAAAGCAGGTGATTTTAATGATAAAAAATCTAACGTTGTTGTTGATGATGAAACAAAATTTTTGGGTTATGAGTTGTTTAATAATAATGCTACCGTGAGTGTGATTATTAAGGATGACCAATTAGTAAACTCAATTAGTGAGGGTGATGAAGCTATTGTAATTTTAGATCAAAGTAGTTTTTATGGTGAGTCCGGTGGACAGACTGGGGATAGCGGCTTATTGTTAAAAAAAGGGGCAAAATTTGAGGTTAATGATACTCAAAGACAAGCTTCCAATGCTTTCGAGCACTATGGTCGTCTGGTGAGTGGTTCATTGAAGGTTGGCAGTAAAGTTGAAGCAAAAATCGACCAACAAAGACGCAAAAATATTATGAATAATCACTCTGCAACTCACTTGTTACACGAGGCATTGAGACAAATATTGGGTGATAAAGTTCAACAAAAAGGTTCTTTGGTAGAGGCTGATAAGTTACGTCTTGACTTTTCTCATGATGAACTTGTCTCTAGAGCTGAATTGGATAAAGTTGAAGCAATAGTGAATACACAAATTTTAGGTAACTCAGAAGTTAAAACTGAAGAGACTGACATTGAAACAGCTATGAAGAAAGGTGCAATGGCTCTTTTTGGTGAAAAATATGGTGATTCTGTTCGTGTACTTTCAATGGGTAATGATAACTTTTCTGTTGAACTTTGTGGGGGCACTCATGTTAAAAGATTAGGGGACATTGGTCGTTTTAAAATTATCTCTGAAAGTAGTATCGCTTCAGGAATTAGAAGAATTGAGGCAATAACAGGAATTGACGCTTATCAGTTGGACAAACAAACAGAGGGTAGTCTTAATCAAATTGCTAATCTAACTAAATCAAGTGATATTGCTCAAACGGTTAAAAAGGTAACCCAGTTACTTAAAAATCAAAAAAATCTTGAGAAGCAAATTGCAGCCTTCCAAAAACAATTAGCAAGTGGTCAGGGAGACGACTTAACAAGCAAAGCGATTGAGGTGAATGGAGTCAAAATACTAACCACTGAAGTTTCTGGCGTTGGTGCTAAGGATCTTCGAGTTTTAGTCGATAAATTAAAAGATAAATTAGGCTCAGCTGTTGTAGTTTTGGCTATTGTTTCTGGAAAAAAAGTGTCACTAGTGGTTGGCGTTACTAAAGACCTTACAGACAAATATCAAGCCGGTAAGATTTTGAATCACATAACCACTCAAATTGGTGGCAAAGGTGGTGGACGTGCTGAAATGGCTCAAGGTGCTGGAACAGAGCCAGAGAAGCTCACTAAAGCTTTGGATTCAGTTAAAGATTTAATCTGAGTTCGGTTCAAATGATAAAAAAACCTATCAAGGCAGTTTCACTCATTTCTGGTGGTCTTGATTCATTACTCAGTACTAAATTAATAATCGATCAAGGTGTTCATGTAGAGGGTATAAATTTTTTTACAGGTTTTTGTGTAGAAGGTCATACTCATGCAATACGCAAGCAGAAAAAAGACAAGCCAAAGCGAAATAATGCGCTTTGGGTTGCAGAACAGCTAGATGTTAAGCTTCATATTATTGATGTTATTGAAGAGTATCGTGATGTACTTCTGAATCCAAAACACGGTTATGGAAAAAACATGAATCCATGCCTAGACTGTAAAGGCTTCATGGTTAAAAAAGCCAAAGAATGGATGTTAGCTAACGATTTTGATTTTATTATTACAGGCGAAGTAATGGGTCAGAGACCGATGTCACAACGCAAGGATACTATGCCTATAGTGCAAAAAGAATCTGGCGCTGATGATTTATTATTGCGTCCATTAAGCGCACAACTATTACCGCCAACAAAACCTGAAATTGAAGGGTGGGTTAATCGTGAGAAACTCTTAAATTACTCTGGAAGAAGTAGAAAACCGCAAATGAGCTTGGCCAAACAATTTGGTTTTGATGATTATGCGACCCCAGCTGGTGGGTGTTGTTTTCTTACCGATAAGCAGTATTCAAATAAATTGGTTGATATGTGGGAAGCTCGAGGCTCTCGTGAGTATGAGTTGGATGATTTAATAATGCTCAAAGTAGGAAGGCATATTCGACCTAATCAACGATATAAAATGATCATTGCTCGCGAAGAAGGTGAGGTAAATTTTTTGAAAGGTTATCGTAACCAATATACTAATTTATACCCAACAAGCTGTAATGGCCCCTTAGCAATTATTGATGGTAAACCCAATCAAAAAGACTTAAAAACAGCAGCTAAAATTTTAGCAAGGTACTCTCAAGGGCGAGAGACAGAAAATGTTGATGTTGAAGTGCGATTAGATTCTGGTGTTATGCAACAATTTAGTGTGAAACCTTTTCTGGTTGAGGAAATATCAAAGGACTGGATGGTTTGAC
This sequence comes from gamma proteobacterium SCGC AAA007-O20, assembly GCA_000213395.2. Classification (GTDB taxonomy): domain Bacteria; phylum Pseudomonadota; class Gammaproteobacteria; order PS1; family Pseudothioglobaceae; genus Pseudothioglobus. Next base: position 8,393 of record AFHY01000019.1, on the reverse strand, counting down.
TTTAATGCAAAGATTCTGCTAACTCTTATAGCTAACCTCCACCAACAGCATTAATTACTTCAACTTTATCGTTGTTGCTCAATAAAAACGTTGAGTGCTTTGATTTGGGAATGATTGACTCGTTTACTTCGAGTGCGATTCGCTGATTTTGAAATCCTAAATAAACAACAAGATCTGTAATATTTGAATTAAAAGGGAGCTCTAACCTTTCACCGTTTACATGAATATTCACTTTATTTTCATCATAGTTGTCAGCGCTATAATTATATCACTGGATTCTAAAATTGAAGTTAAATATGAAGTAAACACATGGTAAAATTTCCCAAGTTTTTCTATCCGCCCTAGGAGAATTCTTTTGCCTCAAAACGCCATACTAGCTCTTGAAAATGGTCAAATTTTCTGGGGCAAGTCAATTGGTTCTAAAGGTGAAACAGTTGGAGAGGTGGTTTTTAATACTGCCATGACAGGGTATCAAGAAATATTGACAGACCCTTCGTACTCTAAACAAATTGTTGCTCTAACTTATCCCCATATTGGCAATACGGGCATCAATAAAGTTGATGAAGAATCTTCTGGAGTTTATGCTGCTGGTTTGATTATTCGAGACTTACCAATTTCTCATAGTAATTGGCGTTCTGAGATGAGTCTCGAAAAGTACTTGTCTAGTAACAATATTGTTGCGATTTCAAATATTGATACTAGAGCTTTGACTCGACATTTGCGCATCAATGGAGCATTAAAAGGTTGTATTTTAGCTGCGAATAATATTAATTCAGATCAAGCTATTAAAAAAGCAAAAGCATTTTCCGGTCTGAAAAATATGGACTTAGCAAAAGTAGTTTCTACTACGAAGACCTATACTTTTGGTCAGGGAAGTTATGATTTAGAGCAATCTGATTTTCGTAAAGCAACTTCGAAATTTAAGGTAGCTGTCTATGATTATGGAGTGAAGAAAAACATTCTTAGAATGTTGGTTGACAGAGGTTGCGAACTTACTGTATTCAACGCTGAATCTCCAGCAGAAGACGTTCTAGATATCAATCCAGATGGTATTTTTTTATCTAATGGTCCAGGAGATCCTGAGCCTTGTGATTACGCCATTGACAATATTAAAAAATTACTAGAAAAGGGCCTGCCAATTTTTGGTATTTGTTTGGGCCATCAACTCTTATCTCTTGCGAGTGGTGCTAAAACAGAAAAAATGAAATTTGGCCACCATGGTGCAAATCACCCTGTACAAGATTTAAACACAAAGAATGTGATGATAACATCACAAAATCATGGCTTTACTGTCTCCGAAGAAAGCCTCCCAAAAAATGTTGAAGTAACTCATCGCTCTTTGTTCGATAAAACCATACAAGGTGTCAAAATTAAGGATAAGTCTGCATTTAGCTTTCAAGGTCATCCTGAAGCTTCCCCGGGGCCACATGATATAAGTATGTTGTTTGACCAATTTATTAATCACATGTCTCAATGAAAATTTTGTAGTTAAGAATGCCTAAAAGAGAAGATATAAAAAGTATTTTAATTATTGGTGCTGGGCCTATTGTTATTGGCCAGGCTTGTGAATTTGATTATTCCGGTGCGCAAGCTTGTAAAGCTCTTCGAGAGGAAGATTTTCGCGTGATTTTGGTTAACTCAAATCCTGCCACTATTATGACTGACCCCAAAATGGCAGATGCCACCTATATCGAACCAATTGAATGGAGAACTTTAGAAAAAATTATTGAAAAAGAAAAACCTGACGCTTTATTGCCTACGATGGGTGGCCAAACTGCACTTAACTGTGCATTAGATCTCGAACGTCATGGCGTATTGGCAAAGCATAATGTTGAAATGATTGGTGCCAAAAAAGAAGCTATTGATAAAGCTGAAGACAGAGAATTATTTCGTAAAGCAATGCTAAAAATTGGCTTAGATATGCCAAAGGCTGAAATAGCACATAATATGGAAGATGCACATAGAGTTCAAGAAACAGTGGGCTATCCTACTATTATTCGCCCTTCATTTACGATGGGCGGTACTGGTGGTGGTGTTGCATATAACAAAGAACAATTTATTGAAATTTGTCAACGTGGTCTAGATTTATCTCCTACAAATGAGCTCTTAATTGAAGAATCTATTATTGGTTGGAAAGAATTTGAAATGGAGGTAGTTCGTGACCATAATGACAACTGCATTATTGTTTGTTCTATTGAAAACTTTGATCCTATGGGTATCCATACAGGTGACTCAATAACAATAGCTCCAGCTCAAACACTGACAGATAAAGAATATCAGATAATGAGAAATGCCTCCTTAGCAGTTCTTAGAGAGGTTGGTGTTGATACGGGTGGCTCTAATGTTCAATTTGCGCTTAACCCAGATGATGGTCGATTGACAATTATTGAGATGAATCCAAGAGTGTCACGTTCTTCAGCATTAGCTTCAAAGGCTACTGGCTTTCCAATTGCTAAAGTGGCGGCTAAACTTGCTGTAGGCTTTACGCTTGACGAACTTGAGAATGATATAACTGGAGGTAGAACACCCGCCTCATTTGAGCCAACGATTGATTATGTAGTCACGAAAATCCCAAGGTTTGCATTCGAAAAGTTTCCAAAGGCAGATGATCGTTTAACCACACAAATGAAATCAGTTGGCGAAGTAATGGCAATAGGTTCCACCTTTCAGGAATCTCTACAAAAGGCACTTCGAGGATTGGAAACTGATAAGTCAGGTCTTGATCCAATAATCGATATCTCAGCAGATGATGCTAGAGGAAAGATTCGAAGTGAATTACTATCAGCAGGAGCAGATAGAATTTTTTATGTAGCGGATGCTTTTAGAATGGGGATGTCTATAAAAGAGGTTTTTGATCTTTCAAAAATTGACCCCTGGTTTCTAGCACAAGTTGAAGATCTTGTTCTTACTGAAAAAAATATCTTAGGAATCGCGTTGAAGGAAATAGACGCCGAAGTTATGTTCCAATTTAAGCAAAAAGGATTCTCAGATAAACGCCTGTCTCAACTTCTAAATTGCTCAGAGAAAGCATTAAGAAATAAGAGAGAATTGCTTAAAGTTAAACCAGTTTTTAAGCGGGTAGATAGTTGTGCAGCAGAGTTTGACACTCAAACCGCTTACCTATACTCGACTTATCAATCAGAGTGTGAAGCCAATCCAACAAAAAATAAAAAAATCATGATATTGGGTGGCGGACCCAATCGAATTGGCCAAGGAATTGAGTTTGACTATTGTTGTGTCCACGCATCCTTGGCTTTGAGAAATGATGGTTATGAAACCATTATGGTGAACTGTAATCCTGAGACTGTTTCGACAGATTATGATATTTCTGATAGGCTGTATTTCGAGCCACTTACACTTGAAGATGTTTTAGCGGTAATAGAAGTTGAACAGCCTGAAGGTATTATTGTTCATTATGGCGGTCAGACACCACTTAAACTAGCAAGAGATCTTGAAAAAAATGGTGCAAACATTATTGGTACCAGTCCTGAGTCAATTGATTTAGCAGAAGATAGGGAGCGCTTCCAAAAAATGATTCAAAAGTTAGACCTTAGGCAACCAATTAATAGTACAGCACGTTCAAAAGAGCAAGCAGTTCTTATAGCAGATAGAATTGGGTTTCCTTTGGTCGTGAGGCCTTCTTATGTTCTTGGTGGGCGGGCGATGGAAATTGTGTATGACAAGGAAAGCCTTGAGCGTTATATGAAAACTGCTGTTCAAGTATCTAATGACTCCCCAGTATTGCTTGATTCATTCTTAGATCATGCTATAGAAGTTGATATTGATGTAGTTTGTGATGGGAAAGATGTTGTAATCGGTGGAATCATGGAGCATATAGAACAGGCCGGTATTCATTCGGGTGATTCAGCCTGCTCATTACCTCCTTATTCTCTATCAAATAGTGTTCTTGAAGAGATGCGTAGACAAGTCAAATTAATGGCAAAAGAGCTTAATGTTGTTGGCCTAATGAATGCTCAGTTGGCCTATCAAGATGATGAAATTTATATAATTGAAGTTAATCCTCGTGCTTCTCGTACAATTCCATTTGTTTCTAAAGCGACTGGTGTTGCTCTTGCAAATATAGCTGTGCGAGCAATGACAGGAATTTCACTGAAAGAGCAAGGTTTTATTAAAGAAGTTATTCCAAAGCATTTTTCTGTGAAAGAATCTGTTTTTCCATTCAATAAATTTTTAGGTGTTGATCCTTATCTTGGACCAGAAATGCGATCAACAGGTGAAGTTATGGGGATAGGTCATGACTTTCCTTCAGCTTGTGATAAGGCCTTTCTAGCGGCAGGTGACATCATACCAACCAGTGGTAAGGTTTTTGTGAGTCTTAGAACTCTAGATAGAGAACGCCTAGTTGAATTAGGGGAACGACTTAGTCATCAAGGTTTTGAAATCGTGGCAACACGTACTAACCAAGAAATACTCCAAAATGCAGGCATCGAATGTACAATGGTTAATAAAGTTTCTGAAGGGTCACCACATATTGTTGATTTGGTTAAGAATGATGAAATCAGTTTGATTATCAGTTCAACTGAAGATACTCAGGGATTGGAAGATGCAGCAGTGATTCGTTGTCAAGCTTTGGTTCATAAAGTTCCTTGTATGACAACAGTTGCAGCAGCATTTGCTACGCTTGATGGCCTTAAGACGCATGATAAGATGATTGTTAGATCATTACAATCATTACATTAGACTAGGTCTATGGATACAATACCCATGACAGTTGCTGGCGCGGAGGCGCTTGAGGTTGAGTTATTAAGACTCAAGGATGTAGAGCGTCCAAGAATTGTCAATGATATTGCAACAGCTAGAGAGCATGGAGACTTAAAAGAAAATGCAGAATACCATGCTGCGAAAGATGATCAAGGTTTTATTGAGGGGCGTATTCAAGAAATCGAATCAAAACTTTCTCGAATACAATTAATCGATGTTACACAACTTAATCAAGATGGTCGATGTGTATTTGGGACAACTATTACTCTATTAAATTTATCTGATAACAGTGAAATAATTTATCAAATAGTTGGAGAAGATGAGGCAGATATTGAATTAGGTAAAATCTCTTGTTACTCTCCAATCGCAAAAGCATTGATAAGCAATGAAGAAGGTGATGAGGTAACTGTTAAAGCCCCTAAAGGTGACATTCTTTACGAAATTCTTGAAGTTCAATATATTTAGTTTTAATCATGAGTTATTACTCAGTTGCTTGGTTATGGTAAATGCTTATATTAATTTCTCTATTGCATATTAATTTGTTGTATTATTTTACTTTTATTAAGTGGAGTGACTAATGCCTGGCTTATTGTCAAATATTGATCCTGATGGACTTTTAGAATATTCAGTCGTTTATACTGATCGATCACTCAACCATATGTCGCAATCATTCCAAGGCGTCATGAACGACGTGTCGACATCACTTAAGAGTGTCTATAACGCACAAGTAGTTATCGTTGTGCCTGGAGGAGGCACCTATGCAATGGAAGCTGTAGCGCGTCAATTTGCAACCAATCAGAATTGCTTAGTATTACGTAATGGTTGGTTTAGTTTTCGCTGGTCTCAAATCTTTGAAATGGGGAGTATTCCATCAGAGGAGATAGTAATGAAGGCTCGCCGTGTTAGTAAGGGTTCGCAAGCACCATTTGCACCAGCAGATATTAATGAAGTAATCAATGTCATTAAAACGAAAAAACCTAATCTAGTTTTTGCTCCTCATGTTGAAACAGCGTCTGGCATTATCTTGCCAGATGACTATATCCGTTCTGTTGCCGACGCTGTTCATTCAGTTGGTGGTATGTTTGTATTGGATTGTATTGCTTCAGGCGCTATCTGGGTTGACATGGAAGATAGTGGTGTAGATATATTAATCAGTGCTCCTCAAAAGGGATGGAGTGCTTCCCCAGCATTTGGTTTAGTGATGCTTTCAGTTAAAGCGAATGAGGTAATTAATAAAACTCAAAGCACAAGTTTTTCTTGTGACTTGCTGAAATGGTTACAAATTATGCAAGCTTATGAAAATGGAGCACACGCTTATCACGCTACAATGCCGACAGATGCAATTAAACGTTTTCGAGATACAATTATTGAAACAGCCGAGTTTGGTTTTGATAATGCTCGTAAAAAACAACAAGAGTTAGGTGATAAAGTTAGAGCTTTACTTGAAAGTCATAATATCAATAGCGTTTCTGAAAAAGACTACCAAGCGCCTGGTGTTGTCGTTTGTTACACCAATGATAAAGCAATTCATAATGGTTCAAAATTTTCAAACATTGGTATACAAATTGCTGCAGGTGTGCCTCTACAGTGTGATGAAGGAGATAATTACCAAGCTTTCCGCATTGGATTATTTGGCTTAGATAAACTAAAAGATGTTGATGCTGCGGTTAAAAGATTTGAAAATGCGCTCAAACAAGTTGTTTAAATATTTACCTCTTAAAACAAGTCATTACTCAAGTATATTTAGTTGTGAAAGTTAGAAAATTAACTAAAACTGATCGAGAAAACTGGCAGTCACTTTACCGTGGTTATGCAGATTTTTATCATATGCCAATGAATGAAGATATTCTTAAATCTGTTTGGTTATGGATTTTTGATGCAAACATCAAATTTTATGCCATAGGGGTAAAGACAACTAAAGGTAAATTAATTGGCTTTATGCATTATCGAGAGATGCCATCCCCTTTACGCGGTTCTCTTGTTGGTTTTTTGGATGATTTATATGTCCATCCTGATCACAGAGGAACTGGAGCAGTTCAACTTCTATTTAAAGAGCTCAAAGGAATCGCAAGACAAAATGGTTGGCCGTATGTACGTTGGATTACAGCCACTGACAACCATCGAGCACGCGCAGTTTATGATAAGATTTCAGAAACAATAGATTTTGTGACTTATCAAATGCCAAGTCATTAGCTATTATTTTCTTGTAGGGAGGATTTGAGATGCCATTCTGGGCAATTGTATATTGTTTGTTGATTATATTGAGTGGTATTGGCGTTGTTATAATTTATAAAAAGCGCCCAATTTACTACATTCCTGGACAATTATTGTCATCCCTTTGTGGTGTGTTAATGTTTTTGTTTTATTACGATAGCTTTGTTCATAAACCACAATCGTTTTTAGTTATTTTGGCAATGTTTTCCTATATTTTGTATTGGGAGCTATGGGAAAATCGCCACCTTTTCCCCACTTTAGTAGCTGAGAAAGAAAAATCTTCAGAAGAAGAACTAGTTTTTTTTGAAGAGCCATTTACAATGACTAAAAAAGCTTTTTTTGGTTTTTTGGCGACAATTGTTATAGTCTCTTTGCCATTTTTGTATGTAGTAACTCAACTTATGATATCGTACCTCTAAAAATATTTTTACACTACATTTATGAATAAAGATAAATCCAACAACCACATTGGTCAAGAGATTGGTTTTACCGTTGATGATTGGAACGTATGTCAGTTGCCATCCCACGCTGATATGAATGGACATTTTTGTAGATTGGAGGTGCTAAATATTGATACGCATGCCGCAGATCTTTATCACTCATTTTCGGAGGATACTAATCAACATAATTGGACTTACTTGCCTTATGGACCTTTCAATGATTATGAATCTTTTTACTTATGGTTAAAAGATACCTGTTTGAGTGTTGACCCTATGTTTCATGCAGTTATTGATCAAAACTCTCAATCTGCAATTGGTTTGGCTAGTTATCTTCGGATTAATCCCAAGGTTGGCGTAATTGAGGTTGGGCATATACACTTTTCCCCTGAGCTGCAACAAACAGCAATGTCGACAGAGGCAATGTACTTGATGATGCAAAGAGTCTTTGATGAATTGGGTTATCGTAGATATGAATGGAAGTGTGATGCACTTAATACAAAATCACGCAAGGCGGCTCAACGACTTGGTTTCACTTTCGAAGGCGTGTTTCGTCAGGCAACGATGTACAAGGGTCGTAATCGAGATACTGCATGGTATGCGATTATTGACTCCGATTGGCCTAAGATAAAGCAAGCATTTCAAAATTGGCTTAACCCTGAGAACTTTGATAAATCAGGACAACAAAAAACAAAACTTCAGATGACTTTGGATCTGGATAATTAACCCCTCGGATGGTGTTTAGCATGTTGTGCTTTTAGCTGTGCATTTTGTATATGTGTGTATAGCTGAGTGCTAGAAATATCACTGTGACCAAGCATTAATTGCACGGAACGCAAATCAGCGCCTTTTTGAACTAGATGGGTTGCAAAAGCATGAAAATGGTCAGAAAGACGTAGAGAGGAATTTCAAAGACGACAAACTAGATGGCAAGTGGACTGAATACTATGAAAATGGTCAGATAAAGATAGAAGCAAATTACAAAGACGGCAAGCAAGATGGCAAGTGGACCTCATGGCA
>AFHY01000020.1 GCA_000213395.2 gamma proteobacterium SCGC AAA007-O20 | reverse complement strand
ATTCATGGCGCCTATGTTGAGTCAAACTCTGGTGAATTTTTTGAGACAATTAATCCAGCAACAGGTGAAGTAATTGAGCAAATAGGTCAAGCTAGTCTTAAGGATGTTGAAGGAGCTATTGAGTCAGCTGAAAGAGGTTTTGCCGTGTGGTCTTCGATGACGGCTGTGGAACGTAGTCGGATTTTACTAAAGGCCGTCTCTATTTTGCGAGAACGCAATGATGAGCTTGCCGCCTTAGAGGTTTTGGATACTGGAAAACCATTGCAAGAAGCTAACTGTGTCGATATTCATAGTGGGGCAGATGTGATTGAGTATTATGCGGGTCTTGTTCCTGCACTTCAGGGTACTCAACAGGATTTAGATGTTAATACTTTTTTTCTTTCAAAGAGAGAACCTTTAGGTATCTGTGCCGGGATTGGAGCTTGGAATTACCCTATTCAGATAGCTTGTTGGAAATCTGCTCCCTGTCTGGCTGCTGGAAATTCGATGATTTTTAAGCCCTCTGAAGAGACGCCTTTAAGTGTCCTCAAGCTTGCTGAAATATATACTGAAGCTGGAATGCCACCAGGGGTATTTAATGTAGTTCAGGGCGACTATCGTGTTGGACAATTTTTATCAAGACATCCACGAATCGCGAAAATATCTTTTACTGGTGAAAGTGAGACTGGAAAAAAAGTGATGACTGATGCGTCCAACTCGTTGAAAGAGGTAACCTTGGAACTTGGAGGTAAATCACCATTAATTATTTTTGATGATGCCGATATAGATAATGCTATCTCAGGGGCGTTGTTGGCTAACTTTTATACTCAGGGAGAGGTTTGTACAAACGGAACAAGAGTTTTTGTGCAGGAAGGTATTTATGATCAATTTATAGAAAAAATTTGTGAATGTAGTAGCAAGATTAAGCTTGGTGACCCGATGAATTTAGAAACCCAGATGGGTGCATTGATTAGTGCTGAACATCTTGATAAAGTTATGAGTTATATCGATAAAGCAAAATCATCAGGGGCACGCCTGGTGTATGGAGGAAACCGTCACAATTCAATTGAAACTCAAAATGGATTCTTTGTGGAACCAACGATATTTGCTGATTGCGAAGATGATTCACCCAATGTGACTGATGAGATTTTTGGGCCGGTAATGTCTGTATTGAGTTTCGAAAATGAAACAGAGGTTATTGCGAGAGCAAATGATACAAGATTTGGTTTAGCTGCAGGTGTTTTTACTAAAGATATCAGTCGTGCGCATCGCGTTATTAATCAATTGCAGGCTGGTATTTGCTGGATTAATAGTTGGGGCGACTCGCCTGCAGAGATGCCGGTTGGTGGCTACAAGGAGTCTGGAATAGGGCGTGAAAACGGTCCCGAAACTCTAAAAAGCTATACTCAAGTTAAGAGTATTTTTATTCGTCTAGATGATTTAGAGAATCCATATTAATTGGAATTATTGAAATGGCTAAACAATTTGACTACATTATTGTGGGTGCTGGTTCAGCAGGCTGTGTTTTAGCCAATCGTTTGACTGAATCTGGAGAAAATGAAGTTCTGCTTCTTGAAATAGGTGGTAGTGACAAGAATATACTTATTCAAATGCCGACAGCCTTATCTTACCCAATGAATACTGAAAAGTTTTGTTGGCAGTTTTATTCTGAACCAGAACCTTATCTTGATAATCGTAAAATGCATTGCCCTAGAGGAAAGGTAATGGGTGGCTCTTCTTCAATAAATGGAATGGTCTATGTTCGTGGTCATGCGCGTGATTATGATCAATGGCAAGAGCAAGGAGTAGCGGGTTGGTCTTACAAAGATTGTCTGCCTTATTTTAAGCGTTCTGAGAGTTGGCAGGGTGGTGAAGATGATTATCGTGGTGGAAGTGGTCCTGTAGCAACTTGTGGTGGTAACAATATGAAATTAAATCCACTCTACCAAGCTTTTATAGATGCAGGTTATGAAGCGGGTTACCCAAAAACTGATGATTATAATGGTGAACAACAAGAAGGTTTTGGCGCTATGCATATGACAGTTAAACAAGGGATTCGTGCATCAGCCTCTAATGCCTACATTAATCAAGCAAAAAACAGGCTAAACCTGACAATAGTTCAAGGTGTTTTAGTACAAAAAGTTTTGCTCAAAGGAAAAACTGCAATAGGTGTTGAGTACAAAATCAACAATCAAATTAAAACAGTCAACGCCAACAAAGAGGTAATTTTAAGTGCTGGATCTGTAGGCTCACCGCAATTACTCCAACTATCTGGAATAGGATCTGCAGATGTTTTGAAAAATGCAGGTGTTGAGTTGCAACATGAGCTACCGGGTGTTGGTGAAAATCTACAAGATCATCTGGAGGTATATTTTCAATATCATTGCAAAAAGCCGATCACCCTTAATAGCAAGTTAAACTATATAAGTAAGGCGCTTATTGGCGCACGTTGGCTACTATTTAAATCAGGTTTGGGTGCTACTAACCACTTTGAATCCTGTGGTTTTATTCGTTCTCGAAAGGGTATTGAGTGGCCTAATATTCAATACCATTTCCTTCCAGCAGCGATGCGCTATGACGGTAAAGCGTCTATGGGTGGTCACGGTTATCAAGTTCATGCTGGTGTCAACTCTCCAACAAGTCGAGGAAGTATAAAAATTAATAGTCCAGACCCGGAAGCAAAACCAATAATCTTGTTTAATTATTTAAAAAGTGAGCAAGATCGACAAGATTGGCGGGATTGTATTAGGTTGACAAGAGAAATACTAAATCAACCAGCTCTTGATGATTTTCGAGGTGATGAGGCTAATCCAGGATTAGATGTCAATACCGATGATGAGATAGATGTCTGGGTTAGGGCTAATGTTGAGAGTGCTTACCATCCATCTTGTACTTGCAAGATGGGCTCTGAGAATGACCCAATGGCAGTTGTAAATAATAAGGGTCAAGTAAATGGTATTGATAAATTGAGAGTAGTAGACTCTTCCATCTTTCCTACTATAACTAACGGTAATCTGAATGGGCCTACCATCATGGCAGCTGAAAAAATGGCTGATGTTATATTAGGCAATAAGCCACTTGAAGCAAATAATGCTAATGTTTGGGTTGATCAAAATTGGCAAAACTCTCAACGCAAAGGCAGTCCTAAAAGATCTGTAAATAATTATTAATTAATTTATACATTACAAGATTACTTGCATCTATTTCTATATGCGTATAAAAATGACACCATTATCTTCACATACTATTTTATTGAGACCGTTATGGAAGTAGTCAAATTAAATACATATATAGTTGGAACTCCCGAACCGCATATAGGAGGGATGTATTGGATTTTTCTATCTATAGAAACTAAATGTGGAATTACAGGTATTGGTGAAGTATATTCAGCATCTTTTCATCCAGAAGTAGTAGTCAATGCAACTGAAGATGTTTTTAAACGATATTTAAAAGGACAAGATCCACATCATGTTGAACGCCTTTATAGGGAGTGTTATTCGAGTGGTTTTACTCAGCGCCCAGATTTAACGATGATGGGCGTTTTAAGTGGCCTTGAGATGGCTTGTTGGGATATTATTGGAAAAGCTGCAAATAAGCCAATTTATGAGCTTATAGGTGGCAAGGTTCATGACAAACTACGCTCATATACCTATTTGTATCCAGAAGATAAAAATGGAGTTCTAAATTATGAAGATCCAGAGCTTGGAGCTAAGTCTGCTGTTAATTTTATGGAGCAAGGTTTTAGTGCAATTAAGTTTGATCCTGCAGGACCCTATTCGGTTTACTCTGGACATCAAATATCAATGAGTCGTCTAGATCATTGTGAAAACTATTGTCGAAAAGTGAGGGAAGCTGTAGGAAATAACTGCGATATTCTAATAGGGACTCATGGCCAGTTAACCCCAGCTTCTGCTATACGATTAGCGAAAAGACTTGAGCAGTTTGATCCATTATGGTTCGAGGAGCCTGTACCACCTGGACAATCAAGCGCAATGACAGAAGTTGCAAAAAAAACTAGTATTCCTATTGCAACTGGAGAAAGGTTGACCACAAAGTATGAATTCTTTGATATTTTAAAAAACAATTCTGCATCAATAATTCAAATGAACTTGGGACGAGTTGGTGGAATTCTAGAAGCAAAAAAAATTGCTAGCCTTGCTGAAGTCTTCTATACCCAAATTGCTCCTCATTTGTATAACGGCCCTGTAGGTGCTGCAGCAAGTATTCAGCTTGCAACTGCAACCCCTAATTTTTTAATTATGGAAAGTATCAAGACTTGGAATGGATTTCATGAGGAAGTTTTAATGGAACCCTTAAATTGGAGAAATGGCTATATTATTCCTTCAGATAAACCAGGTTTAGGTATTGAACTTAATCTTGATGTTGTTAAGTCTCATTCTCCCTATAAGGGAAAAAAACTTCATCTCACTATGGATTCAAATCCTTATCATGTTGAGGATGACTAAATTTATATATAGTTTTAGGAGATATCAATGAAAGTAGGTTTTATTGGTTTAGGAAATGCAGGTGGTAAGCTTGCTGGCAGTTTACTACGAAATGGATATGATCTTACAGTCAGAGATTTAAATAATGATTTGGTTAATGAGTTTGTAGAGCGAGGGGCTAATAGTGGACGTTCCCCTAAAAAAATGGCGGAGCATTGTGATGTGGTGATTACTTGCTTACCATCACCTAAGGATTGCTCAGAGGTAATGGAGTCTAAGGATGGAGTCTTGGCTGGCCTTAGTGAAGGAAAAATATGGTTAGAAATGAGCACAACTGATGAAGCTGAAATTCGTCGTATTGGCGCTTTAGTTGATGCGGTTGGTGCTTTACCGATTGATTGCCCGGTCTCAGGAGGTTGTCATAGAGCTGATACTGGAAATATTTCAATTTTTGCAGGTTGTAAAAGAGAAACTTTTGAGCTTGCTTTGCCAATATTGACAACCATGGGTCGTAGAGTATTACATACTGGTAATCTTGGAACAGCCTCTAAGCTTAAAGTTATGACGAATTATTTAGCAACAGTTAATTTAACTTCAATTGCCGAAGCATTGACAACAATGAAAGCCCTTGGTATGGATATGAACGTTACCTATGAAGCAATTAAAGCTTCTTCTGGAAATTCATTTGTTCATGAAACTGAGTCACAGGTCATTCTTAATGGCAGCAGAGATATAAGTTTTACAATGGATTTAGTTTCCAAAGATGTTGGAATTTTTAATGAGCTAGCTAAGCGAAAAGGTTTAGACCTAGAGATTGCTCCTCTAATAGTTGATATCTTTAAAGATGGTGAAAAGCGTTATGGTCCTCGTGAACTCTCACCTAATATCATTAAGAGACTCGAAGAGAAGGCAGATGTCGAAGTTTTAGGAGAAGGTTTTCCTCCTGAAATAATAGATGATGAACCGGAAGAGACTGGATATGAGGTAGTTATAAAAGGGCGCCAAGATTATTAATTTTATGAAAAGCAACCAAATACCAAATTTTAATCCTAAAGATATCATTCGCAACATTACTCAGTTGACAGAGAATGGTTTAAAGCAATCAGAATTGGCAAGTAAGGGGGATGACTGGCATAGTGTGGTTGATTTGCTAGATGAATCTGAGCATCTTATTGGGAGAGAAATGAGTGTAAATTCTCATCTTAATGCTGTTATGTTTTCTGAGTCATTCAATGAAGAATATGAAAAAACTTTACCAATAATTTCCAATTACTATAGTGAAATTGGAGCTAATAAATCTTTATATAACGCTTTTAATAGGCTAAAAAAATCAAGCCTTAATGAACAACAACAGCATATTGTGAAAGATTCTATTAAGGGTTTTGAGCTTTCTGGTGTTGGACTTGAAGGTGATGATTCAGATCGATTTAAAGCTATCCAAGAACAGCTAAGTGTTTTAAGTAATCAATTTTCAAAAAACGTTCTTCAGGCAACTAATTCCTGGAAAAAAATAGTCACAATAGATGATCTTAAGGGTTATGGGGAAGCTGAGTTATCAAAGGTCAAAGTGGGTGTTGAGTATGTTATCAGCCTCCAAATACCAGTCTATATTGATCTCATGACTTATGCTGAAAATAGGAATCTAAGGGAAGAAGTATATCGAGCGTATATTTCTAGAGCATCTGATATAGGCATTACTTCTAAAAAGTTTGATAACCGTGATGTGATGAAAAATATTCTTGAGCTTCGTTCAGAATTATCAAAACTTCTAGATTTCTCAAACTATGCGGAGCTTTCAATTAAATCAAAAATGGTGAAATCTCCAGAAGCAGTCGTAGAGTTTCTCGAGAAATTAGTAGAATATTCAAGATCACAAGCCCAGATTGAATTGGCAGAACTTAAGTCACTCTCTGGACATGAATTAATGCCATGGGACTTGATGTATTACTCAGAGAAACTAAAGCAAAAAAAGTTTAGTTATAAGCGCTCTGACTTGACACCTTACTTTCCTGAAGAGAGTGTTTTGAGTGGACTTTTTTCTACCATTGAAAAACTCTATGGCATTCTTTTAGTTGAAATTAAAGAAGACACATACCACCCAGATGTAAAAGTTTTGGAATTAAAAGATAAGACTGGTGTTATTGGTCGTATTTATTTAGATGTCTATTCAAGAGAAAATAAACGTGGTGGCGCCTGGATGTCAGACTATCAAAGTCTATATAAAGACAATTTACCTGTTGCTTTTGTAGTATGCAACTTAAACATGCCAACTGAAGACAAACCAGCACTGTTTGAGTTTGATGAAATAGTTACCTTATTTCATGAGTTCGGGCATGCATTGCATCACACATTAACAAAAGTTCCTTTTCCTTGTGCTGCAGGGATTAGCGGAGTTCCATGGGATGGAGTAGAACTACCAAGTCAGTACATGGAGTTTTTCTGTTATGAAAGAGAGGTTGTAGATAGTATTTCGGGTCATTGGAAAACTGGTGAAAAATTACCAGAAGATTTGTTTGATAAAGTTGTTGCTTCAAAAAACTTTCAATCAGGACTGCAGATGCTCCGTCAATGTGAATTTGCTTTGTGGGACATTAATACTCATATCATGGATTTAGATACTTATAAGATTCTTGATATGGTTAGAGAAAAAACTTCGCTGATACCAATTATTGATGAGAATCGTTTTCTTAATTCTTTTTCCCATATATTTAGTGGAGGTTATGCTGCAGGATACTTTAGTTATAAATGGGCAGAAGTATTAGCGGCTGATGCCTATGACTTTGTCAAGAAGAGTGGGGGTATTGGCTCTAAATCTGCACATCATTTTAGGGAATTAATTCTTGAAGTAGGTGGTAGTCGTGATTTTATGCAGCAATATATAAAATTTAGAGGTGGCAAACCTAAAATTGAAGGATTGTTAAAAGCATCTGGAATTGCAGTAAATTTTTCTTAATCTAGGTAAAATATCTTCAATCTCAAAAAATATTTTAATATAAATGATTAAATTTTTCTTAGGTGCAATTATAGCTTTATCGCTCATTGGCGGTGCCATTAGGTTTGCGTCAGATGAACATAGCTGGCAAATCATCATTCATAAGCAAGAAGCACTTCATAGCGTTCAAAATGGTGCCATTCGTATCTATAATCAATTCAAGAAAATAATTTCAGATCCCGATATCTCGGATACATCATCGATTGTTATAGAAGAAGGTTAGGTTAACTTAGATATTACGATTGAACCATTCGTGCCACCAAAACCAAACGAGTTTGAGATGGCATTATTAATGCTAATTTCTTTCGCTTCATTTGCAGCATAATCTAAATCACACTGTGGATCTTGATTAAATATATTGATTGTTGGTGGAGCTACCTGATCTCTGATTGCAAGGGTAGAAAAAATTGCCTCAATACCACCCGCGGCACCTAATAGATGACCTGTCATTGATTTTGTTGAACTCATTACCATATTATTTGAATGTGAGCCTAAAGCTAACTTAGCTGCATCGGTTTCAGCAATATCACCAGCTGGTGTTGAGGTTCCATGGGCATTTATATAATCAACTTCATTTGGATTGATTCCGGCATTATTGATGGCATTTGTCATGCATCTTGCTGCACCTTCACCACCTGCTGAAGGTAGAGTTATGTGATAGGCATCGCTACTCATACCGTAACCAGATAGTTCAGCATAAATATTAGCTCCACGCATTTTAGCGTGTTCATACTCTTCAAGTACCATTACACCAGCCCCATCGCCAAGGACAAAACCATCCCTATCAATGTCCCAAGGTCTAGAGGCTGTCTTTGGGTCATCGTTTCGCGTAGAAAGTGCACGAGCTGCAGCAAAGCCACCAAGACCGCAGTTAGTTGTCGACATTTCAGTTCCACCAGCAATCATCACATCGGCGTCGCCGTATTCGATAATTCTTGAAGCATCGCCGATATTGTGAGTTCCTGTAGTGCAAGCGGTAACAATGGCAAAGTTAGGTCCTTTGAGGCCGTACTTAATTGATAGATTGCCAGAAACCATGTTAATGATAGAAGAGGGTACAAAGAACGGTGAAATTCTCTTGGGGCCTTTTTCGCGGAACAGATCTGCTGTTTTTTCAATGGTTGTTAGGCCACCAATACCTGCACCAATAGCAACACCAATTCTATCAGCATTGGACTCAGTAACCTCTATTCCGCTATTTTCGATAGCTTGAATTCCTGCCGCCATACCATAATGAATAAAGATGTCCATTTTTTTGGCTTCTTTAGGGCTAAGGTACTCAGAGACGTCAAAGTTTCTAACTGAGCCCCCAATAGTTACAGATTGACCTTCGGTGTCAATATTTTCAAGTGTAGCGATACCGGAAGTACCGTTTAGAATATTACGCCAAGCTTCAGCTATCGTATTACCTACAGGGCAAACTATACCTAAACCTGTTATGACAACTCTTCTTTTCTTCATATGATGCTATTGTGTCTTTTGAATGTAGCCAATTTTTGTTAAATCGTGTTTTTTGATGGTTGGATTTATTTCTATATTGTATAAAAAAGGCGCCTTATAGAATTAAAGAAAGCGCCTTTTTGGATTATTTTGAAGTTGTTACGTGTTTGCGTTAATATAGTCTATTGCTTGCTGAATGGTTGTAATATTTTCTGCCTCTTCGTCTGCGATCTCACAGTCAAATTCTTCTTCAAGAGACATCACTAGTTCCACAGTATCTAGTGAGTCAGCACCTAAATCATCAATAAAAGAGGCATTATTGTCAATATCAGCATTTACATCCAACTGCTCACTTACAACTTTACGTACCCTTTCTTCAATACTCATTTTGAGTTTAATCCTTAAATGTTTTAAAAGTTTACATTTTATCGTCTAAAAACAATCAAATAATACTAAATTCTAAATATTTCATTGATACTTTGTCGGGTCAACAACTCCTGCTTGAGTAAAGCCATTTTGTCGAAGAACGCATGAATCACATTCACCACATGCTTCACCGTTGTTGTTGGTCTGATAACAGCTAATAGTTTGAGAATAATCAACTCCTAGACTTAGACCTTGTTTAATAATTTATGCTTTTGTTTGGTCGATTAAAGGAGTATGAATTGTTAATCTATCTCCTTCGATAGATTGCTTGGTAGCAAGGTTTGCCATTTCTTCATAGGCTTTGATGTATTCTGGTCTACAATCTGGATAACCTGAATAATCTAGAGCATTGACACTGATAAAAATTGACTGACAATCAAGCACCTCAGCCCAAGCAAGCGCAAATGATAAAAATCTAGTATTTCGTGCAGGTACATAGGTTATTGGAATTTCATTGCTTTCTTTATATTTTGGAACTTTAAGGTTGACGTCAGTGAGCGCTGATCCACCAATATCTGCTAAGGAAATTTTCATAATGCTATGTTCGATAACACTGAACTCACTGGCAATAGATTTTGCTGAAACAAGTTCAGAGCTTTGTTTTTGGCCATAATCAAAACTTAGAGCATAACTATCAAAGCTTTGTGATTTTGCTATTGCTAGTTGTAGAATCTAGTCCACCAGAAAGAAGAACAACTGCTTTAGGCATTAGCCAAATTCCCTTTATTTTCGAGCCAAGATTTTCGATCAGACGCTCTCTTTTTTGAAAGCAACATATCCATCGTTTCAAAAACTTGCAAAGTGTTACTGAGAGTTAACTGTATTAACCGCCTAGTATCAGGCTGCATGGTTGTTTCTCTGAGTTGTTTAGGATTCATTTCTCCTAGCCCTTTAAATCTTTGTACTTGAACTTTTTGTCGCTTATTTTCTTTTAGTAGTTTGGCTGAAATAGCATCTTTTTCCTTATCGTCCAAGGCGTAAAAAACTTGTTTTCCAGCATCAATTCTATAAAGAGGTGGCATTGCAACATATACATGGCCTTCTCTAACCAGTTTAGGGAAGTGTTTAACAAATAGTGCACAGATCAGTGTTGCAATATGAGCGCCATCAGAATCAGCATCAGCAAGTATACAAATTTTTCCATAGCGAAGACCAGAGAGGTCATTGTTGTCTGGTTCTAAACCAATGGCAATACTGATATCATGTATTTCATTAGATGCAAGAACTTGGGTTGAGTCTACCTCCCAAGTGTTAAGAATTTTGCCTCTCAGGGGTAGTATTGCTTGATAATCTTTATCTCTTGCTTGTTTTGCTGAGCCTCCAGCTGAGTCACCTTCAACCAAAAATACTTCAGTATGATCAAGATCAGTGCTTGTACAGTCTGAAAGTTTGCCTGGTAGGGCAGGACCACTAATAATTTTTTTACGAACCACCTTTTTAGCAGTTTTGAGTCTAGACTGAGCATTTAAAATGGCTATCTCAGCAATTTTCTCGGCTATATCAGTATGCTGGTTAAGCCAAAGACTGAAAGAGTCTTTAACAACGCCCGAAACAAATGAAGCGCACTCTCTTGATGAAAGCCTTTCCTTCGTTTGACCTGAGAATTGAGGGTCTAATATTTTAATCGACAAGACGAAGGCTATTCTCTGCCATACATCATCAGGTGTCAGTTTAATATTTTTCGGAATTAGACTTCTGAATTCACAAAATTCCTTTAGAGCTTCTGTGAGTCCTAATCGAAGACCATTAACGTGAGTACCACCCCCGATTGTTGGAATCAAATTAACAAAACTTTCAGCGGTCGTATTGCTCGTATTTTCAGTCCAAGTAAGTGCACAATCGAGTTGCTCTTCTTTGGTTTTAAAAGAAATAACGAAGGGAGATAGTGGTAGGCAATCAAGTCCATCCAGAGAGGCAGCAAGGTAGTCTTTAATGCCATCATCGTAGAGCCATCTATCTTTGGTTTCATCAATTTGGTTATCAAAATTGATTTCTAACCCAGGACAAAGAACAGCTTTGGAACGGAGGTTGTGACGTAAGAGTTTGACAGAAAATTTAACAGAATCAAAATATTGAGTGTCAGGAGTAAACTTAATTAAAGTTCCAGTGTTACGTTTTCCAACATCACCTATTTCTTCCAACTCAGCTGTTTTTATGCTTGAATTAAATTTCATGTAGTACTGCTTACCTTCTCGCTTAATCCATACTTCAAAAGAACTAGAAAGTGCATTCACTACTGAAACTCCAACACCATGAAGACCACCTGAAAACTGGTAAGAATCGTTTGAAAATTTACCTCCAGCGTGCAACTTAGTTAGAATAACTTCAACGGCAGGGGTGCCTTCTTTTGGGTGAATGTCTACTGGAATTCCTCTGCCGTTATCTTCAACAGATAAAGCACCGTCTGAATAAAGTGTGACATTAATCTGGGTTGCGTAACCAGAGACTGCTTCGTCGACACTGTTATCCATCACTTCTTGTGCAAGGTAGTTGGGAATTTCAGTGTTTGTGTACATGCCTGGGCGTTTTTTGACTGGTTCCAGGCCAGTTAAGACTTCTATTGAAGAGGCGTCGTAATTTGACATAGTCTGTAAAGGAAATAATTGGCACACATAATACCAAAAAAAAAGCCCCAAAAAATGGGGCTTTTGTTAGATTGGCAATTTAATTTACATCATACCTGGCATACCACCACCCATGCCGCCCATTTCAGGCATTGCAGGAGCTGAGTCTTGAGGCATATCTGTAACCATTGCTTCGGTAGTTATCATCAGACCAGAAATACTAGCAGCATGTTGAAGTGCTGCACGAGTTACTTTGGTAGGATCTAAGATTCCCATTTTAAGCATATCACCATACTTTTCTGTTGTGGCATTGTAGCCGAAGTTATCTTTGCCTTTCAATACCTCATTAAGGACAACAGAAGCTTCTCCACCACCATTCGATACGATCTGTCTTAAAGGTTCTTCTAGAGCTCGTCTACAGATTCCAATACCAACATCTTGGTCATTATTGTCACCTTTAAGAGATTTAAGTGATGAAATTGCACGAATAAGAGCAACACCTCCACCAGGAACAACGCCTTCTTCAACAGCAGCACGTGTTGCATGAAGGGCGTCATCAACGCGATCTTTTTTCTCCTTCATTTCAACTTCGGTTGCTGCACCAACTTTAATTACAGCAACACCGCCAGAAAGTTTTGCTAAACGCTCTTGTAGTTTTTCTTTGTCATAGTCAGAACTGGTAACTTCAATTTGAGTCTTGATTTGACCAATTCTGGCTTTAATTTTGTTTTTTGCACCAGCACCGTCGATAACGGTTGTGTTGTCTTTTCCAATTTCAATGCGTTTTGCAGTGCCTAAGTGTTCTTCAGTAACACCTTCAAGTGACAAACCAACCTCTTCAGAAATAACTGTAGCACCAGTAAGTACTGCAATATCTTCCAAAATTGCTTTACGACGATCACCAAAACCAGGTGCTTTTACAGCAGCAACTTTGACAATACCACGCATATTGTTAACGACCAATGTAGCTAAAGCCTCACCTTCAATATCTTCAGCAACAATAAGCATTGGTTTGCCAGCTTTTTGAACTGATTCAAGTGCTGGTAATAGGTCACGTATATTCGCTATTTTTGAGTCATGCAACAAGATATAAGGAGACTCTAAGTCTGCTGTCATAGATTCTTGATTGTTAATAAAATAAGGTGAAAGATATCCGCGATCAAATTGCATACCTTCGACAACGTCAAGCTCGTTTTCAAGTGTTGAGCCTTCTTCAACTGTTATTACACCTTCTTTACCAACCTTTTCCATTGCTTCTGCGATGATGCCTCCAACAGACGTATCTGAATTTGCGGAGATTGTACCTACTTGAGCAATTTCAGCGTTATTTTTACAAGGTTGCGATGATTTTTTTAATGCCGCAACTACAACTTCAGTTGCTTTATCAATACCACGCTTAAGGTCCATAGGATTCATACCTGCAGCAACCGATTTAACACCTTCTGAGACAATCTTTTGCGCTAAAACGGTGGCTGTTGTTGTTCCATCACCAGCTATTTCACTAGTCTTGGAAGCAACCTCTTTAACCATCTGGGCGCCCATGTTTTCAAATTTACCTTCAAGCTCAATATCTTGAGCGACAGTAACACCGTCCTTGGTTATAGCAGGTGCGCCAAATGATTTATCAATGACAACATTTCTACCTTTAGGTCCAAGTGTCACTTTTACTGCGTTGGCAAGTGTATTAACACCTGACAACATTAATTCTCTGGCTTCTGGGCCAAACTTTACGTCTTTTGCTGACATGCTTTATCTCCTAGCGCATATGCGCTTTGTGGCATTTATTGCTCATGGCTATAAAGGTTACGGATTAGAACAAGCAGACTTAATACAAGAAGGTACTATCGGCCTGATGAAAGCCGTTAAGCGTTTTAACCCTCACAGAAAAGTCAGACTGTCTTCTTTTGCCGTGTACTGGATTCGCGCAGAAATTCATGAATATATTTTCAAAAATTGGAAAATTGTTAAAGTCGCTACGACTAAGGCTCAGCGTAAACTTTTTTTCAAACTTAGACAAGCCAAAGCACATATATACCAGTCACTTACCAGTGACCAAGCAGAAGAAATTGCAACTAATTTAGGCGTAAGAAAAAAAGATGTCATTGAAATGGAGTCACGTCTTCAATTAAGCGATGTTGCTTTTGAAGTTAATGACGACGAAGATACCTACACACCCGAGCAATACCTCTCAGATCCTGGCGAAACACCAGAACAATTATTGTTAAATAACAACAGCCAACAGGATCAGCATAATAAGCTTTATCAAGCACTTTCCTCTTTAGATAAAAGAAGTATCGATATTTTACAATCAAGGTACTTGAAAGAAGAAAAAACGACCTTACATACTTTAGCAGACAAGTATGATGTTTCTGCTGAAAGAGTTCGTCAACTTGAAAACAAAGCTATTAAAAAGCTTAAAGAACGTCTAGAAGAATAATCTCTTCTACGATAAATTTTTTAGTCCAATACTAGGAGAAAGTATGGAAATCCGTCCCTTACACGATCGTGTTATCGTTCGTAGAGTAGAAGAAAAGAAAACTACAGCCAGTGGCTTAATTATTCCTGATTCGTCTGCTGAAAAGCCTTCCAAAGGTGAAATCGTAGCAGCTGGAAAAGGCAAAATAAGCGCCCAAGGTGATTTAATTCCCTTGGATGTAAAGGTTGGCGATACAGTTATGTTTGGTCAATATTCAGGTTCAGAAATCACTGTTGGCGAAGAAACGCTTTTAGTGATGAGCGAAGATGAAATTGTTGCAATTATTGAAGAAT
>AFHY01000021.1 GCA_000213395.2 gamma proteobacterium SCGC AAA007-O20 | reverse complement strand
AGCTGGATAGACGGGATTAATCATATTCTTCTCAGGTACGATTATATTCAGTGGCTTAAAGCATCCATTATTTAGTGGGATATCATCATCAATTAGACAGCGAAAGACATAAAGTACAGCGGCATAGCAGATTGCAATTGGTGCATTATAGTTGCCGGGGTGTTGAGAACTGGTGCCAGTAAAATCAATCGTTGCACAGCGTCTGATTTTATCAACCTTAATGGCAACACTTACTTGATGCCCATCGTCCATTTTGTAAGTGAAACTAGTATCTTTCAGTACATCTAAAATCCTGCGAACTGACTCCTCTGCATTGTCTTGTACGTGCTGCATATAAGCATGGACAACATCAAGACCATAACGTTCGATGATAATTAGTAATTCTTTCGTACCCTTTTCAGCTGCAGCTACTTGTGCTTTTAAGTCAGCGATATTTTGTTTAATATTTCTTGAAGGATAGGGACCAGAGCCCAGAAGTTGGTATATCTCGCTTTCTAAAAATTTGCCTGAAGATACAAGTTTGAAGTTGTCAATGAGAACTCCTTCCTCATCAACATGTGTCGAGTTTGCAGGTGCGGAACCAGGTGTCATGCCTCCAATATCAGCGTGATGTCCACGATTAGCAACATAAAAAATGACCTTACTATTGTTCTCATCATAAACGGGTTTAATCAAGGTGATATCAGGTAAATGAGTCCCTCCGTTGTAGGGCGCATTCATTAAGAATGCGTCACCTGGTTTCATTAAGGTAGCGTTTTCACGAATAATTGTTTTGATAGATTCACTCATTGATCCTAAATGTACTGGTATATGAGGTGCATTGGCTACAAGCTCACCCTCAGGTGTAAATATTGCACAGGAAAAGTCAAGTCTCTCTTTGATGTTCACGGAGGCCGCAGTATTTTCAAGAACTGTACCCATTTGTTCAGCAATATTCATAAACAGGTTATTAAATATCTCAAGCATCACAGGGTCAACATTAGTGCCTATAGCGTTTTGCCTTTTGAGTGGTTCAATTCGTTCTAGAATTAAATCATTATTTGATGAAAGCTGTGCCCTCCAGCCTGGCTCAATAACAATAGTGGAGGCTTGTTCAATGATAATTGCAGGTCCATTAATTTCAAAGTTTATTGGGATTTGTTCACGATCATAAAAACAAACATCGTGTTTATTCCCAGACATTACAGCATGACGTTCAGCCAATGTTGAGATTTGCTTTGTGCCTAAGGTACTTTGTTTTAAGGTAGTTTGTGTACTTTTTGATACAGTTTCGACTTGAATGGACTCAACTATCAGTTTTGTTTCAGGAGAGGTGAAGCCAAATCGGTCAAAATGAATGCTTTCAAATTCTTTTATCAGTTCCTTCAGATCGTTAAAGGTGACTGCTATTGCTGTGTCCGATCCTAGATAGCGGATATAAACACGTTGATGGTGGATCAGTGTTGAGATTTTCAATCCTTGGGCTGATAAGTCTTTTATACCCCTTTGCTTGAGTGTCTTAAATTCTAAAGAAATGGTTGTGATAAGTTGATGATCAAGTTGAGCTTCAATTGCCATATCGTTAATTGTGCGAGTGTCTGCAAGCCCTATACCAAAGGCTGATAAAACCCCTGCGAAGGGGTGTAAGTGAATTTGCTTTATCCCCAAATTGTCTGCCACTAGGCATGCGTGTTGTGCGCCTGCACCACCAAAACAAGATAAGGTATAGTCACTTACATCATGACCTCTCTGAACTGAGATCTTTTTGATAGCATTACTCATGTTGTCAATGGCCACAGATAGAAAGCCTTCTGCAACTTCTTGGGGTGTGATTGGTTTACCCGTTGCATTTTCGATTTGTTTTGTTAGATGACTAAATTTTTCTTTTACAACTTCACTATCAAGAGGTTGGTCAGCTTTCGGACCAAAAACTTTAGGAAAGAAGTCTGGGTCTAATTTGCCTAACATGACATTACAATCAGTAATCGTTAAAGGACCTCCATTTCGATAACATGCGGGACCTGGATTGGCACCTGCAGAATCAGGACCAACTCTATAGCGTGATCCGTCAAAATGAAGTATAGAGCCTCCACCAGCGGCAACGGTATGGATGAGCATCATTGGCGCGCAACATCGAATCCCAGCAACTTCGGTTTCGAAGGCACGCTCGTAATCTCCAGCAAAATGAGAAACATCCGTTGAAGTACCACCCATGTCAAACCCAATTAACTTATTAAAGCCTGCTGCTTTCGCTGTTTTAACCATTCCCACAACGCCACCCGCAGGTCCTGAGAGTATTGCATCCTTGCCTGCAAAGAAGCGTGCATCGGTTAGTCCGCCATTGGATTGCATAAACATTAAGCGACCTGTTTGTTTCGCTTCTATGCCCAGCGCGCTTTCAACTTGGTTGACGTAGCGCCTAAGTACTGGTGATAAATATGCATCTAGAACAGTGGTATCACCTCTGGGAATAATTTTCATTAAAGGACTTACTTGATGACTAATCGAAATTTGAGTAAAACCAATTCTCTTTGCAATGGTAGCTATTTTTTTTTCATGTTCAGGATATCGATAACCATGCATCAACGCAATAGCAAGTGTTCTATAACCGTCAACAAAGTATTTTTGCAATTGCTTTTCGGTGTTTTTTTCATTAAATGGTTTAGTAATGTAACCATGCGGGTCTAAGCGCTCGTCAATTTCAATCACGTCACTGTAAAGCATTTCTGGTAGTTGAATATCAATTGCAAAGAGTTTGGGTCTATTTTGATAACCAATTCTTAAGATATCGCCAAAACCTTGGGTAATTGCAAGCAGTGTTTTTTCACCTTGTCTTTCCAGTAAGGCATTTGTGGCAACTGTTGTACCCATTTTTACGACATCAATTTGAGTCATTGGGATTGATTCTTCATGAGTTAACTTGAGTAGATCTCGTATGCCTTGAATCGCAGCGTCAGAATATTGATTTGGGTTTTCTGAGAGTAATTTATGTATCAAAATCTCACCATCTGGGTTGCAGCCAACGATATCTGTAAAGGTTCCGCCACGATCAATCCAAAATTGCCAAAGTTTTTTATCTTGTTGAGATTTTGAGTTCATGTAGCATGCTGTTAAGTTTTAATTGATATAGTATATTTTAAATTCAATCTTCAAGTTTTATTATGCTCAGATAGTCAAGTAAAAAATAATGATTGACAGCAATTCAATTTAGGAACAAAATGCGCAAATCAGTAACATCTAATCAGATGTGATTAAGGGCATGAAAAAATGCAGAATAATTATTTCTTGGGTTTCGTTCTAGTAGTTATTAGTGGGCTTGTCTGGAGTTTGGGTGCACCAATTATTCGCTTCTTAGAAGACGCAGAGCACTATAGACTTCCCTATATTCTTTATCGAGGAATTACTATTTTCTTGGTTGTTATTGCTTATGTTTTGTTTAGAGAAGGTAGAAACTTTTTTAATTCATTAAAACGCATCGATATTTGGAGTATTTTTGGTGGCCTTGTGTTATCTCTAACTATGTTTGGCTGGGTCTATGCTATAACAACAACAACAGTTGCTGTGACTTTGTTAATGCTTGCATTGTCGCCGATTCTTACTGCATTTCTGGGGTACTTAATTCTTGGGGAGCGGCTCAGTCGAGTCACATTGGTAAACATAGTAATTGTTCTTACTGGTGTAATTATTATGGTTTTGGGCACCGAAAAATCAGGCACAATAATTGGCGTGACTTACGGTTTCTTTATGGCGCTTGGTTTTTCCATTTATACGATTACCATTCGGCACAATCCTGAAATTCCAAAATTGTTAACGCCGGGACTTGCTGGCTTCTTTGGGCTAATACTAGCATCAATTTTGATTATTGCAACAGGTAGTAGTTTTGAAATGTCACCAATGAATATAGGGATAAGTGTAATAAATGGCTTAATTGTTTCTGCTGGATTGATTCTGTTTGGTTTGGGGGCAAAATATTTGCCTAGCGCGGAACTTGTACTACTAACAATGCTTGAAGTGGTTGCTGGAATTTTTTGGGCTTGGTTACCTATCATTGGAATTAACGAGATTCCAGAAACTAATACTCTTATTTGTGGATTCTTTATTCTGATAGCTATTACTTTGCAAGGCATTGCTACAAGAAAACAACACATTATCCCGATGCTTTAAAAACTCTGTGATCTGATTATTTCTGGTTCAAAACAAAGTTATTGCTTTGAGCTTGCTTCATTGATAAAATTCGCTCTTTCTACTTTATGCTTTAATTAACTGATATTAAAAGATATTGGATTATGGCGTCTGGATATTTTGTGTTCTCAGGCATTTACATAGTGCTGAGTGCTACAATTGCGATTTGATATATTATGTACTGGAATTATAGATTTATTGATTGAGTAGAATTATGCAAAAAAAATATTCTTGGTATTCACTACTAAAGGCTGGCTTGAATGACCAAGATTGGGATCAAGCGATTCCGTTGATTCAACCCAAATCTAAATATGACGTTATTATCATTGGTGCTGGTGGTCACGGTTTAGCAACAGCTTACTATTTAGCAAAAGAATGCGGCATCAACAATGTTGCTGTTGTCGAAAAAGGTTATATTGGTGGTGGCAATACCGGTAGAAACACTACTATTATTCGTTCAAACTATCTTAGAGATGAAGCTTCAAGCCTTTATGAGCATGCGCTGAAGCTTTGGGAAGGTATCAGTGAAGATCTTAATTTTAATGTTATGTTTAGTCAGAGAGGTGTCTACAATCTAGGCCATAGCCTACAAAACATGCGTGACATTGAACGCAGAGTTAATGCAAACATTCTTAATGGTGTCGATGCTGTTGTTGTTGATGCTAATGAGATAAAGCAACAAATCCCCATTATCAATACCTCAAAAAATGCAAGATACCCAATTATGGGTGCTTCCTACCAGGCGCGTGGTGGCGTTGCTAGGCATGATGGTATTGCCTGGGGGTTTGCTAGAGCAGCCTCAATGCTCGGGGTTGACATCATTCAAGACTGCGAGGTGATTGATATTGAGGTCGAAGAGGGAAGAGTAAAAGGTGTTAAAACAACCAAGGGAGAAATTTTGGCAGACCGTATTGGTTGTGTCAGTGCAGGCCATTCTTCAGTACTGGCAAAAATGGCTGGTCTTAGATTGCCAATTGAGAGTCACCCTTTGCAAGCATTTGTTTCTGAAGCGATGAAACCGGTACTACATACTGTTGTGATGTCTAACGCCGTTCATGGCTACATTAGTCAAAGTGATAAAGGAGACCTTGTCATTGGTGCAGGGATTGATGGATATAACTCCTATGCTCAGAGAGGTAGCACAAAGATTGTCGAGCATGCTGCTGCAGCTATATTGGAGTTATTTCCAATATTTTCGCGCGTCCGTATGAACAGACAATGGGGCGGTATCGTTGATGTCTGTCCTGATGCTTGCCCTATTATTAGTCCAACAAAGGTTGAGGGTTTGTACTTTAATTGTGGTTGGGGTACAGGAGGCTTTAAAGCAACACCAGGCTCAGGCAATGTTTTTGCACATACCATTGCCCAAGATAAACAGCACCCACTAGCAGAGCCATTCCACATTAATCGTTTTACAACTGGCGGTTTAATTGATGAACACGGTGCGGCTGGTGTGGCTCACTAGTTAATAAAAAGGTAATAATATGTTATTAATTCATTGTCCATACTGCAAAGAATCAAGAGATCAGAGTGAATTTTCCCCAGCTGGTGAAGCCTTTATTGCGAGGCCTAAAAGTCCAGAAGGTATCAGTGACGAAGAGTGGGCTGATTACGTTTTTTACCGCACAAACCACAAAGGCAATCATTGGGAACAATGGGTTCACACTAACGGCTGTCGAAAATATTTTTTGGTAGAGCGCTCAACAATCAGTCACCAAATATTACAAGTGGCACCTTTCGGTGCAAGAAATAGCGAGACTGAATTATGAGATTAGCGCAACATCCAAGCCATCAAGTTGACTATTCTAAGTCATTAAATTTTATTTTTAACAATAAACGCTATAAAGGTTTTGAGGGCGACACTTTAGCGTCTGCATTACTGGCGAATGATGCACTTTTGTTTACAAGAAGTTTTAAGTATGGACGAAAACGTGGCCTTATGACTGCAGGTGTTGAAGAGCCAAATGCCTTGGTATCATTAGAGATAGGTGGTCGTTATACACCTAACCTAAAGGCTACTGAAATTATGCTCTATGATGGCCTAAGTGCTGTTAGTGCAAGCAACCCAAATGCATTCGATCTGCGTGCCTTTATCAAACCATTGCATCGTTTTATGCCGGCCGGTTTTTACTATAAGACTTTTATCAAACAAAAAGTTTGGGCAAAAGTAGAAGGCCGTATTCGTGCATTTTCAGGCTTTTCAAAAGCGCCAACTGTGGAAGATGTTGATGTTTACGACCATATCTTTCATCATGCTGAAGTCGTTGTCATTGGTGGCGGTGCTGCAGGCATTTCAGCAGCATTGGAGGTTCTCAATAATTCTCAGAAAGAAAGAGTTATTCTGGTTGATGAACGTAATCAATTAGGTGGCGAATTATTTAATGAATTCTCGAGTGATGAAGCTGCTAAGACATGGCTTAAGGACAGTGTTAATAGATTATTATCTTTTGCTAATGAGGATAGTGAGCGATTTACCTTGCTGACCCAATCAACTGCCTATGCATGGCATGACCAGAACTTCATTGAAGTTTTAGAAACCATCACAACAGCTGAGTCATTAACTTCATCGGAGCCTCAAAAGGCTAGAAAAATAGTACATAGAATTCGAGCCAAAGAAGTAATTTTAGCAACAGGCGCTCATGAACGTCCTATGCTTTTTGAGGCTAATGATTTGACCAATATTATGTTGAGTCAATCAGTGAGACGTTACTTACATGAATATGGTGTAATTTCAGGTAAAAAAGTTGTTATATACGGCAATAATGACAGTATTTATAGTACTGCTAAAGACCTTCATGTTAATGACATTGAATGTATAGTTGTTGACGTCAGATCTTCCGACAATCCAATTGAGATTGTTTCCGAACTAAAGGACTCAGGTGTAAAGGTTTTACAGGGTTATTCTATTGTTAAGGCACTTGGTTCGCACCGGGTTAAAGGTGTTGAAATTACACAAACAAAGCTTCAAGATAATAATTGGCAGGTTTTTGGAGATACACAAACAATAATTTGTGACTTAGTGGCAACTTCTGGCGGTTTTAATCCAGTCGTTCATCTTGACTGTCATAACGGTGCTAAAACTTATTTTGATGAAGTTTCACAATCATTTTTACCACAACAAGAACGAGATAATAGAGAGGTGTGTGGTGCAGTAGCAGGTGCAGGTGCTTGGCAAGATGCCATCATTGATGCTAAAAATAAAGCCCAATTTACTCTTAATGCGTTGGGTGCTGTGAGTAAGTTGAAACAAGAAATCTTGAGTGAAAATTACTCAAACTATTTCAATGTTAGTCAATTTTTTACCCCAAAAGAAATCCTCAATAAGCAAAAAGTATTTCTTGATTTGCAAAATGATGTGACTACTTTGGATGTCGCACTTTCAATAAGAGAAGGTTATCGTTCGATTGAACATATTAAACGCTATACAGCTATGGGTTTTGGAACTGATCAAGGAAAAACAGGCAATATTAATGGCATAGCAGTTGCTGCCGAATTATTGGAAATCCCATTGTCAGAATTAGGAACGACGACTTTTCGTCCTGCATACACTGGAGTTGATTTTGGAGCCATGGCAGGTCGAGAGATTGGAGACTTTTTTGATCCTCAACGATATACGACGATCCATGATTCCCATGTTGCAAGTGGTGCAGAGTTTGAAGTTGTAGGGCAATGGTATCGCCCTTGGTATTATCCAGAAACTGGTGAAAATATGCATCAAGCGGTTCATCGAGAGTGTTTAGCTGCCAGAACCTCGCTTGGTATGATGGACGCTTCAACGCTTGGTAAGATTGACGTTCAGGGGAGTGATGCCAGAGAGTTTTTATCAAGAATTTATACCAATGCTTGGATGAAGCTGGCACCTGGTAACTGCCGCTATGGCCTTATGTGTAATGAAAAGGGAATGATTATTGATGATGGTGTGTCAACCTGTATAAATGACAACCATTTCATTATGACAACCACAACAGGTGGTGCTGCAAGTGTTTACTCTGCATTGGAAATGTGGCTGCAGACTGAATGGAGTGATTTGGATGTTCACCTCAATAGTGTCACTGATCAGTATTCAACCATTGCTGTTGTAGGACCTAATGCACGTAAGTTAATGAAATTGCTTTGTCAAGATGTTGACTTTGAGCGTGAAAATTTCAGATTTATGCAGTGGCGTCAGGGCACAGTTTGTGGAGTTGACGCTCGAATTATGCGAATCAGCTTTTCTGGTGAGCTTGCTTATGAGATTAATGTTGAAGCAAATTATGGACGATATATTTGGGATCAGGTTGCTATCACTGGTGAGAAATGGAATATAACCCCGTATGGAACAGAATCAATGCACGTGCTGCGGGCAGAAAAAGGTTACATTATTGTTGGTCAAGACACTGATGGCTCGATGACACCGATGGATGTTAATATGAGTTGGATTCTTGCCAAAGATAAGCCTTTTTCATATGTGGGTCGTCGCTCTTTTAGTATTTCCGCTCTGAGCGCTGAAGACCGTTTACAACTAGTAGGTTTGTTGACAAAAGATTCATCTACTGTGATTCCTGAGGGCGCACATGTTATTGATAATAAGGGAAAATCTATTGGCTATGTTACCTCCAGTTATTTTAGTCCTATACTTGACAGGTCTATTGCCATGGCACAAATTCAAGGAGGCTTGGCAAAAATAGAGGAAACAGTATTGGTTAAAATAGTTCAAAAAAAGCAAGGGTTGAAAGAAATTCCTTGTGAAGTATCTAGCAGTGTTTTTTACGACATTGAAGGTGAAAAGGTAGATGGTAATGACTAGTTCAAAAGAAAATTTAATACCTAAGTTTGCATCAACTTTTCAGCCACTCATTGATCAGGAAGGCTATTTAGTCAATCAAAGCGATCTTTCTTGTCATGAAGTTGTTGGGAAATCTTTAGCTATTTTACGAACCTCTAAAGATCATGAAAAAAGCAAAAAAGA
This sequence comes from gamma proteobacterium SCGC AAA007-O20, assembly GCA_000213395.2. Lineage (GTDB taxonomy): Bacteria > Pseudomonadota > Gammaproteobacteria > PS1 > Pseudothioglobaceae > Pseudothioglobus. The sequence goes on along the minus strand of AFHY01000021.1, from coordinate 4,634 downwards.
TGCTAAAGAAATATGGGATGTAGCTTTACCTAAAGAGCTTTCTATGACAACGAATAGTAACGGCGTTCAGTGTCTTTGGATTAGCCCTGATGAGTTTTGGTTGTTGCATAGTCAACAACAAAAGGCCGACATATGGAATAAAATTGAATCACTTACTATTGAGATGTCGATGGTAGATAATTCTGCAGCATATGGTGTTCTTGAATTTAATGGTGGAAAGGTCAATAAACTGTTGTCGAGATGGATGAGTTATGATTTAAATGGTTCACTTAATTCTGGAAAAGTTGTATCAACTACTTTGGGGCAAGCTCCTGTGATTGTTTTTCGGACTGCAGAAGGTAAACTTATGATGATGGTTAGGCATTCATTCTCTCATTATGTGGCAGGTTTATTAAAGGATAGTGCAAAGAGAGTATAGAAATTGAACTAATGATTAGTAAAAGACTGAAAAATGGATAAAGTTAACTTTACTAGGATGGAGAATGGTACTGCAGAAGAGTATACTTTTCTTGAACAGCTAGAAGAGCAGTTCAAGGTTGACCTTCCAAAGCGCTTGATAGAAAGACTTATGTCTCTAAATTCCACCCTGTCAGGTTATCAAATTAGTCGTTTGGAACATAGCTTACAAGGCGCCACTAGAGCATACCGTTCAGGTGAAGATTTGGAAATGGTAATGGCTGTATTGTTTCATGACATTGGCGATGAGTTGGCGCCATATTCTCATTCAGAAATGGCAGCAGCATTGCTGAGACCTTTTGTTTCTGAAAAGACTTACTGGATTGTTAAACATCACGGAGTCTTCCAGATGTATTATTACGTCCATCATTCTGGTGGAGACAGAAACGTTCGTGAATTATTTAGTGACAGTCCTTGGTATCAAGATGCTATAAATTTCTGTCATGAATACGATCAAAACTGCTTTGATCCAAATTATGATTCAGAATCTCTGGACTTTTTTATTCCTATGATTAATAATTTCTTTGCCAAACCAAAAGCTGACGACCCTGAAGAAGTTGCAAGGTATGGAAAAAAAACTTGAGGTAAATATAAAATGAAACTTCAACAACTTTCGGCTCGTCAAATCTACTTAATAATTTTTTTGGCTGTAGGTGCCCTTATTGGTTATGCAGCTTATAGCATCAAAATACTTGGATTAGAGCCTTGCCCTTTATGTATCACACAACAATTCTTTTATAGTATTGTCGGTATTACAGCATTTATTGCCTTCAATCACAATCCTGTAGCAATAATTAGTCGTTTTTATGCTGCAATTATATTTTTAGCTTCAGCTGCAGGAATATGGGTAGCTGGTCGTCAAGTTTGGTTACAAAGTTTGCCTGAAGATGAAGTTCCCTTATGTGGACCACCACTGGAGTATATTTTAGAAGTGTTCCCATTCGGGGATTTACTGAACGCACTATTCATAGGAGATGGTAATTGTGCAGAAATACCTTGGCAGTTTTTAGGCTTCAGTATGGCTGGTTGGTCTTTTATTTGGTTTACTTTGTTTTTAGTTTTAAGTATATTAATAGTTTTGAAATCAAAATCTAGTAATAGTTAATATTAGGTATTGATGAAATAAAATAGGGAAAAGTTGGCAGATTTTAAAAATACAATTGAGAAAATTCTTAAATCTGTTGATGTTGAAATCAATGGTTCAAGACCTTGGGATCTTCAAGTTCACGACGAACGTTTTTACTCACGTGTTTTAAGCGGTGGCTCTTTAGCGTTTGGTGAGAGCTATATGGATGGATGGTGGGACTGCAAGGCATTAGACCAATTGAGTGAAAAACTGTTAAGTGGTCATCTAGACAAGCAAGTTAGAGCTTCCAATCCATCTTTTTTTCTAGTTTTAATAAGAGCTTGGCTTTTGAATCCTCAAAGTAAAAAAAGAGCTTATATAGTAGGAGAAAAACATTACGATGTCGGTAATGACTTGTTTTCATTAATGCTTGATGAAAGAATGAACTACTCTTGTGGTTATTGGAGGAATGCTGAAAACTTGAATCAGGCGCAAATCAATAAGCTAGATTTAATATGTAGAAAGATGCATTTAAGACCTGGCATGAATGTACTTGAGATAGGTTGTGGTTGGGGCGGTTTCGCTAAATATGCTGCTGAAAATTATGGTGTTAGTGTTCATGGTGTGACAATTTCAGAACAGCAGGCCATATTTGCACAAGACTCCTGTGAAGGTTTGAATGTTAGCATTGAGTTAAAGGATTATCGAGAACTAAACGGTCAATATGATTCTATCGTTTCAGTTGGTATGTTTGAACATGTAGGTTATAAAAATTATAAAAAATACATGGAGGTTGTTCATCGATGTTTAAAGGAGGATGGGTTATTTTTACTTCACACAATTGGTCGAAACAACTCGCGTCATGCAACTGAGCCTTGGGTGAATAAGTATATTTTTCCTAACGGTATGACACCTTCAGTTCAACAAATTGGCACTGCTTCAGAAGGTCTCTTTGTGGTTGAAGATTGGCACAATTTTGGACAGGATTATGACGCAACCTTGATGTCTTGGAATAAAAACTTTCAAAATAATTTTGATAAATTAAAAGATTTGTATGATGATCGATTTAAGCGTATGTGGGAGTACTATTTGTTAATGTGTGCTGGCACTTTTCGGTCTAGGCGAAACCAATTATGGCAATTGGTAATGTCGAAGGGTGGACTTAAGGGAGGATACACCTACAAAAACAACCCTAGGTTTGATTAACCAATGAAAGATACAGAAACTTAACATGCCAGTCAGTTCTGAGTTCTTTATCACAAAAAAATATGAGACTTAAACTTGTTAGTTTTAAGGCCTGCCCCTTTGTACAAAGAGTTGCCATTACGCTTGAATATAAGGGTATCGATTATGATATAGAATATATTGATTTAGCTAACCCACCTGAATGGTTTATAGCTATATCGCCCCTAAAAAAAGTTCCACTCTTAATCGTTGATGGTACGGTAATTTTTGAATCGGCTGTTATCAATGAATATATTGATGAAGTATATCCGCCAACACTTCATCCAGACGATTTACTTATGAAAGCAATAAATAGAAGTTGGATTGAATTCTGTAACAATATCAGCTTGTACACTTTTCAGCTAACCATAAAAGAGAAAAAAAATGACTTTGAGGGCACACTTAAAGCATTGTTGAGCGATTTTGATATGGTTGAAGATTATTTAAAAGTTAAACCATTTTTCAACGGAGATCAGTTTTCTTTAGTGGACTCGAGTTATGCACCTGTGTTCCAAAGATTGGAGTTTTTAGCACAAATTTATAAACCTATTATTATTACAGAAAGGCATCCAAAACTAACACAGTGGAAAGATAACTTATTGTCATTAAAAGCAGTGAAACGCTCAACTGTAGCGGAAATTCAGAACTTATACTATCAACTTTTGTGGACAAGACAGGGGTATATTTCACAATTTTTGAGTGAAAGAGAATATGGTAAGAGGTCAACAAAAAGTTTCTACTAGGTAAATTATTTTGTTAATAAATTTCTGTTTTGTCAGACATTAAGAAAATAAACCATTCAACATTGCCACTGCATTACAACCCGCTGTAAAAGCTAATTTTTTATTTTCAAAAGTAATCCCCCCTATGCCGACAATTGGTAACTTGATTTTTTCTTTCGCACTTTTAATGACTGATAAAGGGCAGTGACTTGCAGTGGGTTTGGTTATCGAGCTAAAAAGTGCGCCAAAAGCGACATAGTTAGCCCCCATTTCTTCCGCAACAAAGGCAAGTTGTAATTGATTGTAGCAAGACACACCGATAATTGCTTTTTCACCCAGTTGTTCTCGAGCAGTATTAATAGGGGTATCGTTTTGACCTAAATGAACACCATCGGCACCAACTTTCTCGCAAAGGTTAATATCATCATTAACTATAAATAAAGTATTATGTGTTAGGCAAAGGTCGAGCAACTGTTGTGCTTCGTTTAATTTTAGTTGGTCGTCGTTGGTTTTATGGCGGTATTGGAGAATGTTGACTTGATGTTCGGCAATCACACGCTCAATGAGTGCGATATCCAGATTATTGTTTGGTGTAATTCCGTATAAACCTTGTATTCTTTGATCTAACATAATGGCAGCTTTTCAGATTAGGAAAATTCAATTAATCATAGTTTTTATTATAGTCTTAATAGCTATTCTGTGGCTATTTCAAGACAATATTGCAAAGATTTCTATGTTCCAAAAAAACACGCAACAGTTTGATAGTATTAAAGAAGAAATGAAGGATATTGCTTATCTTGAAAAAATAGACAATTTTCTTATTAAGGAGTATTCAAAGGAACAACTTTTGTTACATATTCTTGAAGCTGATACCTATTACAGTTATAAAAATTCGCCAGTCCAGTTACTTAACATTAAGTTGACAACATATGATGAAGTTGGTGAGAAGGGGGTTGTATTAACATCGAATCGTGCAGAAATTCTAAAATCAGGAGAAATTTTTTTTAATGGCGAAATAAACATTCAATCTAAGAATGGTGCTTTACATGAGATAAATACCGAGTCCCTAATTGTTCTTTCTAATAGCGGTCAAATAAAAAGTAATAGGGAAGTTGCCTATTTAGGTGAAAATGCAATAATACATGCACAGGGCATGGAAATGAATA
>AFHY01000022.1 GCA_000213395.2 gamma proteobacterium SCGC AAA007-O20 | reverse complement strand
CCAATAGTGCTAACTGTAAAGCCGTTATAGTCATGACCAGGATAGACTAGTGTTGAATCAGGCAGTCTAAATAATTTGTGTATGGAATGATAAAGCGTTGACGCAGATCCTCCCTGGAAATCACAACGGCCAGTACTTCTAATAAATAAGGCGTCACCTGTAAAGACTTTATCATCAACAAGATATGAGATACAACCAGGGGTGTGTCCTGGAGTTTCTATTGCAACAATCTCATGTTCACCAATAGGCAAAATATGACCCTCGCTAACCATAATATCAGCACACGCTTCTGCATCAGTATTTTCTATTCCTATTATAATTTTAGCGAGAGGGAAGGTTTTTTTAAGTGGGCAGGCGCTGGTTATATGATCAGCATGAATGTGTGTTTCAATTATAAATTTTAAGTCAAGTTCTAATTCTTGAATTAGGGCAATATCACGCTCTATCATGGAATCTACAGCGTCAATAATTGCTGCTTCTCTTGTTACGCTGTCAGCTAAAAGATAGGTAAAAGTTGAGCTATCATGTTCAAAAAGTTGCTTGCAAATTAAGCTCATTCAGTAGCCCCTATAAGCATATTCAGAAAGGTTTGTTGATTTATCATTAGCACATATACTCTTGATGCATTTTTTCTGTATGAATGTAGTAATCATACAGCTTTAAGTCTGAAGCCGCATGCTTGTCTATAACTACTATTACATTTTTATGTTGCTGCAGAATGCTTCCTGGAAAGAACGATGATACCGGACCTTCAATAACCTCAGCGATAGCTGTGCTTTTATGCTTACCAAGACCTAAGAGTAGAATCTGTTTTGCCTCCATTATTGTTCCAATACCCATGGTTATGGCGAGTGATGGTTGTGTTTCATCATCTTTAAAAAAACGGGAATTGTTTTCAATTGTGCTCTGTGTCAATGTCTTAACTCTTGTTCTTGAGTTTAGGCTTGATGTGGGCTCATTGAACCCAATATGTCCATTAGTTCCTATACCTAGAAGCTGTATATCAATTCCACCATGACGCTTTATCATGGACTCGTAGTTTTCACAGCTGGTGACATAATCATCATCGAAACATTCAGGGATAAAAATATTTTTGTAATTGATGTCAATATGGTCAAAGAATTTATTATTCATATAATATCGATAGCTTTGAGGGTGCTCAGGGTTGAGCCCCACATACTCATCTAGATTAAAAGTAGTAACACTCTTAAAGCTGATTTGTTGTTGCTCGTAATTTTTGATTAGGGCTTCATAGGTTAAAACCGTGGAGCTGCCTGTCGCTAGACCAAGCACTGCTTTTTCTTTATCAGAAATATATTTACCAATAATATTGGCAGCAAAATTGCTTGCTTCTAATTCGGAGGGAAGAATCACTACTCTCATGACGACTCTTCTTTAATTTGCTTGCCTGAAACCCAAACATTATGTACATTAAATTTCGAATCAAAATGCACTAAGTCAGCTTTATAGCCTGGTTTTAAAGAACCTAAATGATTTGCAATTCCTAAGTATTCTGCCGGGTAGCGTGAGGCCATAGCAATTGCTTGATTTAATGGGATGTTGCACTTTTGGTATGCATTTTTAACCGCGTCAATCTGTGTAATAGAAGAACCAGCTAACTTTCCTTCCGAGTTCACGATGCGACCATTCGATTCACTTACCACTTCATCATAAAGTTCAAAAGAGGGTTCGCCATGATTAATAGTAGCCATTGAGTCTGAAATAAAGAACAATTTGCCTTTTGGTTTTGACTCGTATGCCAACTGAATTAATGATGGGTGAACGTGATGTAAGTCAACAATAATGCTTGCAAAGGTATTTTCAAAGTGCAATGCAGCGCCTACAACTCCAGGTTCGCGAGCAGATATCTGACCCATAGCATTGAACAGATGAGTGAAGCCATCAAGACCATTTTTGATGGCTTCATCTAACTCATCATAGCTTGCATCGCTGTGACCAGCAAGGGTTTTTATACCAAGAGACGTCAGGTGCTTTAATTGTTTACTGGAAATACACTCAGGCGCTAAGGTTAGCATAACTGGGAAGCTCTTTATGGATGCGAACAAATTGAAATACTCAGAGTTAATGGCACTAATATATTGTTTTTGATGCACCCCTCGATATTTAACATTAAAGAACGGACCCTCAATATGAATACCCAATAGTGAGGGGTTATTCTTTGTTTCTTCAGTAACTGTTTTAATGCATTGCACGAGAACTTCCAATGAGTCACTAATAACAGTGGGCATAATACTGGTAGTGCCAAAAAATTGGTGCGCTCTTATTATGTTCTTTAAACTTTCCTGATTAGGAGAGTTGTTAAACAATGTTCCACCACCACCATTAACCTGAAGGTCAATAAACCCAGGTGCAAGAATGCCCTCATCTAATTCTATTTTGTTAAAGTTGTCAGGAATATCATTTTTGTCAACTATATTGACGATAGATTTATCATCTATTAGCAAAGCGTGATGATCGTAAAAACGTTCCCCACAAAATATTTGCGATCCTAGTAATGCCTGTTTCACCCTAACTCCACCACATAGTCATAACGGTCGCCACGATAATAAGATTGTGTATATTCCACAACTTTTCCATTGGCGTCTTTGCCGCGTCTCTCCACAAACAAGACCGCACTGCCAGGACTTACCTCCAATTTATCAGCTATATTCTCATCTGCATTTATGGCATGAATATTTTGTTTGGCAGTGACGGGGTTCATATTTTTTCTTTTAAGTGTTTCGTAAAGTGAATCATCTAATGCGGTAGTAATTGAGATAATGGAAGCGGGAATAATTGCTATCTCATAAAGCAATGGTTCATTAACTAAAAATCTGACTCTGTTTAGACGATGAACATAATCTTCTTCATTTAAATTTAATATTAGAGCTTCTTTCGGACTAGCTTTACCCTCCTCCCGTAAAACAATTCTTGAATGAGATTCAAGACCACGTCTATTCATATCAGCAGTAAAACTATTCAGTGAAGAGAGGTTTTTATGCAAAACAATATCAACATTATCAGAAACAACAGTACCAGCTCCATGATGTTTTTGTAGTACCCCGATATCCACAAGTTGATCTATCGCTTTTCTAACAGTAATTCTTGATAAATTGAGTTTGTTTGCTAATTCTCGTTCGGGGATTAATGAGTCACCAGGATTTAACATGCCCTGTTGGATTGCATTATGGAGAGATCGTGAAAGCTGTTTATAGAGAGATTCAGGGCTATCACTTGAGGGAAGTAAATAGTTAATTAAAGTGTCTGTTTCAGTCATCAGATTGTTACTTTATTGATTTTATTGAGAGAATATTCGTCACATTTTTGATGTGATAATCAAATTATTGGTATTAAATTGGTATTATATTATATATTTAACGTATAAAACAACAATCTGTAGAAAAACATTATATAGAGCTTGGGGAAAAGACTCTTATCTATTAGGTATAAAAGTAGAATAATTGTTATCCAAAAACAAATTTGCTTTTTAATTGCTACTTGTTATATAATACCATTTCATTACCAATTTTGTAATAGTAACACCACTTAGAGAATTAACTTTAATGTTAATGGCTTAGATTTTTGTTTCTTAATTTAGTGGTCTTATTTGTGAGGGCTATGGGTGCAGTAAACTCGGAATTTGTCTTGACTAGTACTATCGATTCTGATGGACAATTCTGTTCGACACTCAAGAATAATAGTGACAAGACTTTAGGTGATTTTTTGATATGCTTCAGTTTACTATCTCCTATCAAATCTGTAGATAATTGTTTTGTCATGACTCAAGTTGGTGGTTATGTAGAGTTATCACAATTTAATACATCTCCTTTTCTTCCAGGCGAAGAGTGGTCTTTTAAGTATGCTTATGAATATTCTAGGCATAGACCCTTAAACCATACATGGAGCCCACAAGGTGCTTTTGTAAAGCTTCTTGATGGTACATTTATTTCAGCATATGTTGATGATTTAGATTTTCAAACTTTCTCCTCCTTGGACCCAATCGCAAAGAATTCATCTAATAAATTGTTCGATCAATCTTTGCGATTGGTGCCACATCCTAGCGAATGGATGCCTAGTGCTGGGGTATGTAATTTATCTCAACCCTTAAATCTTTCCTTTGACGATTCAGAGATGATAACTAGAGCTGTTAGTGCAGCTTCTGAACTTGGTGATAGACTCAATTTGAATATTTTATCTAACAATAATAACGAGTTGATTGCCTCTAATACACAATTAATAATTAAAGCCCAAAAGCATAAAGCAAGTTCTTCATATAGCCTAGTTATAACCAGTGATGTGATTGAACTTAATGCTGCTGACGAACAAGGCTTATTTTATGGCTTGGTTACTTTATTGCAACTGAACCAAACGTATCACAAATTAATTCCATGCGGCACAATCATAGACCAACCGCGTTTTGATTGGCGTGGACAGCACCTAGATTGTGCTAGGCATTTTTATGCTGTCGAAAGTATTTTAAAACTTCTGGATTTAATGAGTTTATTTAAACTCAATAAGTTTCATTGGCACGGTACTGACGATGAAGCATTTCGCTTCAAGCTTGATAGTAATCCTGAACTTGCCAACGCCACTGCTAAAAGAGGGAATAACCTTTTAGTCCCCCCTATTTTTGGTTCTGGTCCCAGTCCAACTGGAGGTTGCTATGACTCTAGTGATATCAAGCAAATTATTGAGCGAGCTTCATCTAATTATATTGATGTCATGCCCGAATTTGATTTGCCTGGCCATAATTTGTCGTTAATTCAACTCTTTCCTGCCACCCGCGACCCAAGAGATGAAAGCAATGAAGTTTCAGTTCAAGGTTATTTCCAAAATACTTTAAATCCTGCAATGCCTGAGACATTTTTACTTATTGAACCTTTATTAGATGATCTTTGTAATCTATTTCCGGGTGAATATATTCATTTAGGTGGTGATGAGGTGTCGCCTGAAAGCTGGAAAAGCTCTCCTGCAGTTGAGGCTTTAAAAACGAAATACAATCTAACTAATAATAAAGATGTTTTGTGTTGGTTTATAAATGAGCTTTCTTCTGGTGTTCATTCTAACGGTAAAAAAACGGCTGCATGGCAGGAGGCAGAAGAAGGCAATCATCATGAAGAGAAAGAATACAACTCATTAATCAGGCTGGACTTTGATGAAAAAACCTTTGTCAAGAAAGTTGGCAACTTGAATCTTGAACCACCAAAAAAAATAAATACAGTTGTACCAGCAAATCATAGCTGCGGTCTCATAAGAAACTGAAACTTGCTCAATATTGCATCTTATCTATAGGTGAGGGTATATTTGATAGAATAGTAAAGTAACTGAGATTTATTTTTACAACAACATAGGAGAGATATGATGAACACTTTGGTATTAGTAAAGATAGGCAATGCTAACTTTGAACAGTGGAAAAAAAGTTTTGACGATTCTGCTCATATGCGAGAAAAATTTTCAAGGGATCCAATGGTAGGCAAAGTTGATGACCACACTGCTCTTGTCGCGGTAGATGTTTTTGATCCTGCAGGGATGATGGAAATGTTTAACTCGGATGAGGCTAAAAAAATGGCAACAGAAATGGGTGTAGAAAGAATTCCGTTTAAGCTTCAGCCAATGGGCTAATTATTCACCTAGGCCATCTATCGCTTTTGCATGGTAACGACCTGTCTTTTGGCTTTTTGACATCTTGCTATATTCAATAAGTGCTTTCTGATAGCGTTCTTCAGTCAGTTTATGCCAACCAATACATCTACCAACTGGAGATCTACCACAGCTACACCCACCTTTCTTTATAGATTCCAATATTTTTATTCTTTATTTCTTTCCCAGCAACTCAATATTTCATCTGCAATAAATTCTGTTGGCGTTCCAGGGGGATATTCATGTTGAAATTCTGTTGCAACTCTGCGCGCAATCCGTTTGTCGTTAGCGATGGGAGAAGACGGAAAACGATATGCTTTACTAAGTTGTTTAATGATATTTCTCATTCTTCTTTTCATGACTTTTACCTCATCATTTGTTAATTGGTGCACTTTTTATAGTAGCAAAAACAGCATGTCAAGTCTTTTTTAGGAAAAAACACTAAAAATAGAAGAAATTTTGTAAAAATTTGAACTCAGTATAAATTCATAACTCAAACAAGACCAAATTTTAACAATAGTTTAATACAAGGCATTGTTTTTTTGCGTGAAAGAAAATATTCTTCACACTCACCTATCTCTTCAAATCCGAGCTTTCTTAAGACATTTGAGGAACCTGCATTTCCCTTTATATAACATGCTTTAATTTGTTTAAAGTTGAACTCTTTTTTTGCATATTGAATTAAGCCCATTGCTGCTTCAGTAGCATAACCCTTGCCCCAGTGATCTCTCCCAATCCAAAATCCTAAATCTAAATTATCATCTTCTTCTAGGCTTAATCCAACACCCCCTATCAAAGAATTATTTCTGAATATACTAAACAGCAGATCATCGTCATTGATATTATTTAACCACTCTTCAGCTTTTTGTTCTGTGTAGGGGTAGGGAACATCTGATAACCATTTTGCTACCTCCCAATCTCCGATTTGAAAAACAATCGATTTCTTATTTATTTTTTTGGTTGGTTTCTTTAAGACCAGTCTTTTTGTCTTAATTTGATTCATAAGAAATATAAACTCAATATCTCCTAATTATTAGGTGAGTTAATTTAAGTTTTTCGTTTTTTGGAGTAGGCAAACAAGTTCGTAATTTCAAAAACCGTGGTTGCAGCTGCTAAAGAGGTTAGTTCTGCATGATCATAGGCTGGAGAAACTTCCACAACATCTGCAGAAATAATGTTTAACCCTGCCAAACCTCTCAAAACACCTACAAGCTCTCGTGATGACATTCCTGCTATCTCAGGAGTACCTGTACCGGGTGCGTGAGCAGGATCCAGAACATCAATATCAATCGATAAATACATTGGATTATCCCCCACACGATCTCTGATGCGTTTAGCAACATGATCTATACCTTCACTTTGGAATTCATCACAATGTATGACTTTAAAACCTAATTCCTTATCATTTTTTAGATCGTCTCTAGAATACAGAGGCCCTCGTATACCAACATGCATTGAGGCGCTCTCTAAGAATAGTTTTTCCTCAGCCGCTCGTCGAAATGGTGTGCCGTGAGTGTAAGGAGCTCCATAATAGGTATCCCAAGTGTCCAGATGTGCATCAAAGTGAACGAGTGCGACCGGACCATGATAATGATTGACTGCACGCAGCAATGGTAAGGCAATTGTATGGTCTCCACCCAGGCTAATTATCCTATCCACTTTTCCCAACAACTCTGTTGCCCCCTTTTGAATTTCCAAAACTGCTTTTTCAATATTGTAAGGGTTACAAGATATATCCCCAGCATCGGCCACTTGTTGCTCAGCAAAAGGTTCGGTGTCATATGCAGGATGATACTGGGTGCGCAGATGCCTTGAAGCCTGACGGATGGCTTGTGGTCCAAATCTAGCACCAGGACGATAGCTGGTTCCTGCATCAAATGGAATGCCCACGATTGCTACGTCACAATGTGAGACATCACGGAGTTCAGGCAACCTAGCAAAGGTGGAAGGGCCAGCAAAACGTGGAATTACGGTGCCGCTGATTGGTTGAATAGGCGTGTTGTCTGAATTACTCATTCTTCCTCCTTAGATGCAAATAGCTATTTAATATTTATTATAATACATAGTGACATAACAATGACCCTGCCTCAATTTGTCCGATATTGTATAGTGAAGTATTTGATCTAAAGAAAGCTTCTGACTTTACTTAAGAGTTCTTTATTTACTTGCCTTGGTCCTTTATCAAGACGGTTTTTATGACGGCGTTGTCCAGGCAGCCTGACACCATCAATAGCTGTAAGGTGACTAAAGAAATCTTCACTGTGATCAGCCCATCCTTTGCCGGCAACTAATTCAGGGTTAATTGCTAAAACAAACTCACCTCCTTTTGGTGGACCGCCATCATTATTATCATTTTTTTCTGCTTCATAGGAAAAACTCTCGCCTGTCATTCCTGCTGCCAATAATTCCACCATTAGAGAAATTGCCGATCCCTTGTAGCCACCAAAAGGCAATAAAACTCCTTTTAGTATCTCTGCTGGATCATCTGAAGGCTTGCCGTCTGGCCCGAGGCCAGTACCATGAGGTACTGAATGGCCTTCTCTTGCGGCTATTTGGACGTCCCCCATTGCCAAAGTTGATGTTGCCATGTCAAAGACTAAGGGTGTTTTATTTGGACGCGGCCAAGAAAAAGAAATTGGATTGGTTCCAAAAAAAGCTTTACTAGCTCCAGCAGGAGCTACTGCTGGTTTATATACGGTACAGGCTATTCCACTTAAACCTCTTTCGGCCAGAAATTCTGTTTCAGGCCATAAAGCAGCAAAATGAAAACTATTGATAAGCCTCATCACAGCAATACCGCTTCGTTTAGCGGCATCCGCAAGAACAGGAAGTCCCTTTTCATGAGAAAGTGGAGCGTAACCTAAATTCCCATCTACTGTAATGACAGAATCAAGATTTTGTTCAATTTTTGGTTGCGCATCGCCCTTTACTTTTCCTGACTTTAGAGAAGCTAAATACCCTGGAATTCTGAATAGCCCATGTGATAAAGATCCATCTCTTTCGGCATTTGTTACAGTTCGAGCTAGAGCGGTTGCGTTATCTGTATTACAACCATGACTGGAAAAAACGTTGAATGCTAGCTGGTAAATTTCGTCTAAACTTATTTCTTCTGTTTCTATTAGTGACATTTTCACTCCAATTTTTAATCCGTTATTTTAATATTTTTGATGCAAAAAATCTAAATTTCATCTTAAGTGAGGTTATCTAATATACATAATCAATCTTGTTAGCGTTGCCCTTTTTGTATCTAGTACAATTGTGGCTTGCTTGGATCATTTACATAATTTAGTATGATAGGTTTTTCTTTGAAAACTAAAATTAGTTTTTACGCTAGCGTCCTTTGGTTATTTTTTTCATTCTTTATTGCCACTACTTATTCCAAACTTAGTGGTGAAATAGTTGCTAGTTGGTTTGACTTTTATAATGTTTATTGGAACATATTCTATCTATTGAGTACACCTGTTTGGATATATTGGATAGTGATACGCCCTTATAATTGGATCAAGAAAAAAAAGTAAAATCCAAATTTCGTTTCATATGTGAGATACAACTAACCAAGTTCATTAACTACCAATAAACACGTCTTCTTTAAACTCTCCCTCTAAGCGTCTGCCATCATCTAAATAGGTCATAACTCCTTGACCATCTCGTTTATCATTCTTCCACTCACCTTCATAGCGACTACCTTCTTGGTAAAGACCTACAGCTTGATAATTCATGATGCCATAACCATCACGTTTATTATTTTTGTACTCACCTTCGTAACGTCTACCATCAGGGTAGTTCATAATACCTTTTCCATTGAGTTGACCATCCTTAAACCCACCTTGATAACGCTGACCATCTGGTGAGGTAAACACACCCTGGCCATTGGGCTTATCATTCTTGAATTCACCTTCATAGCGACTACCTTCTTCGAACATACCCCCATCTTGAAGGATCATAACACCATTACCATCGCGTTTATTATTTTTGTACTCACCTTCGTAACGTCTACCATCAGGGTAGTTCATAATACCTTTTCCATTGAGTTGACCATCCTTAAACCCACCTTGATAACGCTGACCATCTGGTGAGGTAAACACACCCTGGCCATTGGGCTTATTGTCCTTGAACTCTCCCTCATAACGATAGCCAGTTTGAAAAATATAGAGACCTACGCCATTAAAACAAGTGATTTGTTTACCACTAATTAAACATTCTTCGACCTGTCCTTCGTACATACTACCATCGGAGAAATTAAGCTTTACTACATCCTGAATTCCCTCAAGAAATGGTTCTCTTGTATCAGCATAAGTGGAACTTGTGAAAACAAGAAATACTAGGATGAGTAGTTTTTTCATACTAGGATTATATTTCAATTTAAACCTAGTCAAAGTTCAAATTCTGTTTGATGTATGAGGGAGATTAATTACTGGCCAAGTTCAGCCTCTAGTTCGGCTTCAAACGCCGCAATTTCATCTAACACTGCTTGCTCTTCTGCCTTTTGCTCTTCACTGACAGGTGCGGGAGCTTTGTAGTCAATTGTTACATACTTTTTAGCAATGTTAGGGAGCAATAACTCAAAAGCAAAATCACCCTGATTTAGCAAAACCATACCATCAGTCTTACGTGACATAGAGCTCGATAAATATAAATCGATATCTCCATCTTTATCTAGGTCTCTAAATCGAATGTCTTCAATAAAATCATTCCATTCATTTCCTTCGTGGGTAGGTATGTAGTCATCTGGTGCTTCAACTAAAGGAAATATTCCGTGGTCTTTAAACTTCTTATGACCTAAGTTTTCTATGATTTGTATTGCTGTGCCTACATATAAAACACCTGCTCTGCTGTATACAATATCTAGGTCACCATCATTGTCCAAATCAGCTACTGAAACTTCGGGCACTGTGCCCCATTTCTTTTTGTGTTGAGGTAAACGGGTATTGTTATGTTTGTTAAAATTACCCCTGCCATCATTCCAAACAATACCAGTGAAGTCTATACTCTGTTCATGTTCATGTGCCCCCAGTAATACATCTAAATATCCATCACCATCAATATCAGCAAGTTCTAGGGCAAAAGAAAAAATACCTCCACACTTACGTTTATTTAGAAAGCCTGTTCCATCATTTATTAAACACCATAAAGCTGTTCCTGTTTTCCAATTAGTTTCGGTGATAACAACATCCATATCACCATCATTATCAATATCGCCCGTAGCCCCGCCATGGTCAAATACTACAAAATTAGAGTGGCTTAGGTGTGTTTTTGATGATTCCAACCAAGTGCCATTGGGTTGGCTTAAAAAATAGCTATCCCTAAAACCGTTGTGAGTGCCAACTGCAGTATCAGCGATATAAAAATCAAGAATACCATCATTATTATAATCAGCAACAAGAAGCTGTCTTCCTAGTGACATTCCACTATCTTCACGTTTATCAATTAGTAGCTCAGGTGCGTAAGTAAGTTTGCCTTTTGCGTCACCCAAAAACAATGATGGTAATGGTTTATTTCCTTTACAAGCTCCGCCGCCGCAAGCTCCACCAGTATCCTCTCCAATCGAATCAACATTATTTGGGTTCATAGTGCCTATGTAAAGAACATCACTATATCCATCCTTATTAAAATCTGCCATCTGCCACATCCGTCCAAACCAGTATAATTTACCTGTTGGATATGGCTTTTGTGGTGGTTTGAAAAAGTCAATATTGGGGTCATTCTCAATATCAATACCAGCTACTGCTTTTGCTTTTGAATTAGCTGTAGATGAAGATGTTTGTTCATTACCACCTCCACAGTTATAAACGTAATAAGTCCCATCCGCAGAAACACTCTTGACTGGCTCACTACCATCTGGACACGACCCCCCAAAACTTTGGGCTGAGAAGAAGGATAGAATTAAAAGTAGGAATAATTTTTTCACACTAGGATTGTATATCAACTTGAACTTAGTATAAATAAAAGTCCAAACTTCGTTTGATGTGTGAGGGAGTAATTAAGAATTTTCTACACCACAAAAACCGCTATGATAATTGCTGGTATTAAACATAACAGGATGAGTAATACTATATAAATATTGGTGATTCTTCGATTCGTAAAAAAAGTAGTCAAGAATCCAAATAAAATTGCTAGTCGTTTATTCATACTAGGATTATATGTCTATTAGAACTAAAGTCCAAATTTCGTTTGATGTGTGAGGGAGGTTATATAAATGTATAGCCGACATCAATGAGCCTCCCCCTAGGGGTGTTCAAAGTCTGAATATATATGCGACTATTGAAAAGCATCAGAAAAGTGGTTAGAAACTTCTCAACATTCAGTTCAACTACAGCATTTTGAAAAGATGATTTGAGTCTATCACTGTAGCAAATTCGCCGTTCAAACTTGCAAGTGCGGTCGAATGAATTAATTCCGAACTGAAATGCTCCTCATTAATTCCGACCTTATTGAAGGTGGCAGTGGCGTCAGAGATGAGATATGTATCG
>AFHY01000023.1 GCA_000213395.2 gamma proteobacterium SCGC AAA007-O20 | reverse complement strand
TATATGTATTATATATATTAAAGATAATATATGTATCTTATTTATGATAGAAATAATAATACTCTGAAAAAAGCAAGTATGATTGAAATGAAAATGCGGGAGGAAAGAATACCTTTAAAAAATATAGCTGATTAAATCATATTATGAAAGATCAAATCAATAAATTTAAGCCCTCATTATAAAAAGTATAAAATTAAACTCTTTAAACTATATCAACCAATAACCAGATATTATCGATGAAAGAAGTATATTTAAAACACTCTAAAGAAAGAAAAGAAAATAATCTTCCTCCTTTAGTACTTGATGCCAAACAAACCAAATCAGTTGTTGATAACCTGATTTCAAGTTCAGATGACGAATTCTTTTTAGATCTTTTAACACATAGAATACCTCCTGGTGTTGATGAATCTGCCTACGTTAAAGCAGGTTTTTTAACTAGTGTTGCCAAAGGTGAGCAATTCTGCCAGTCTATTTCACAAAAGCATGCCACTTTTCTATTAGGCACTATGCTTGGTGGTTATAGTATTAACTCATTAATTGATTTACTTGATATTGTTGAGACAGCAGAGACAGCTTGTGAGGCCCTGTCCCACAATATTTTAATTTATGAAGCACACCAGAGTGTACTTGAAAAATCAACGCACAATGCTTATGCTAAAAAAATTATTGATTCATGGGCTTCGGCTGAGTGGTTTACTTCAAAAACACCTCTTTCTGAAACTATTAAAGCAGTAGTTTTTCGAGTAGATGGTGAAACTAATACTGATGACCTTTCTCCAGCAACTGAAGCATGGTCTCGTCCAGACATTCCACTTCATGCACAATCCATGCTTGTTAAAAAGATGGACAAACCTCTCGAAACTATCGAAAAACTTAAGGAAAAAGGGCTTCCATTAGCTTATGTTGGTGATGTGGTTGGCACTGGATCTTCTCGTAAATCAGCCATTAATTCTGTTTTATGGCACATGGGTGAATCTATTGATTACATTCCCAATAAAAATACTGGTGGAATCATTCTTGGAGGGAAAATTGCACCAATATTCTTTAATACAGCAGAAGACTCTGGCGCCTTACCGATAGAATGTGATGTCTCAAAACTGAGCATGGGTGACGAAATAACAATCCACCCATTTAAAGGTATTATTACCAATTCATCTGGCGAAACCATCTCAACTTTTGAGTTGACACCAAGCACAATGCCTGACGAGGTTCGCGCTGGTGGCAGAATTCCCCTTATTATTGGTAGAGCTTTGACAGATAAAACCAGGACTGAGCTTGGTTTAAACGTTAGCGATGTTTTTCTGCGTCCAATAGACCCAAAAAATAGTTCAGCAGGATTTACTCTTGCTCAAAAAATTGTTGGCAAAGCCTGTGGTGTTCCAGGTGTTCGTCCAGGAACTTATTGTGAACCTAGGATGAGTTCAGTAGGTTCTCAGGATACAACAGGTGCGATGACACGGGATGAACTTAAAGAGTTAGCTTGTTTAGGGTTTTCTGCGGATTTAGTCATGCAAAGTTTTTGCCATACGGCTGCTTATCCAAAGCCGATTGACCTTGAATTACAACATTCACTACCTGACTTTATGCAATCACGTGGTGGAGTCTCACTGAAGCCAGGAGATGGCATTATTCATTCTTGGTTAAATCGTATGCTGCTACCAGACTCTGTTGGAACTGGTGGTGATTCTCATACTCGTTTTCCAATTGGCATTAGTTTTCCAGCAGGTTCAGGTTTAGTTGCTTTTGGTGCTTCTATAGGTGTCCTTCCATTAGATATGCCTGAATCAGTTTTAGTCCGATTTACTGGCAAAATGCAACCTGCAATAACCTTGAGAGATTTAGTCAATGCTATCCCTTATATAGCAATCCAAAAAGGACTTCTCACTGTTGAGAAATCCAACAAGAAAAACATCTTCTCAGGAAGAGTTTTAGAAATTGAAGGCCTAGGAGATCTCAAAGTTGAACAAGCTTTTGAACTTGCAGACGCCTCAGCAGAAAGATCTTCTAATGGTTGCACTGTGCAACTTAACAAAGAACCCATTGAAGAGTATTTACAATCAAATATTACCTTACTTTCTTCTATGATTGATTCTGGTTATGAAGACAAAAAAACCATCGCTAAACGTATCCAAGATATGCAGAAATGGCTTGATAAACCTAATCTATTGAAAGCTGACAATGACTGTGATTATGCTGAAATTATTGAAATAAATTTAGATGAAATAAAAGAGCCTATTCTCGCCTGTCCAAATGATCCAGATGATGTTAAGTTACTCTCTGATGTAGCAAAAACAGCTATCGATGAGGTCTTTATAGGCTCATGTATGACAAATATTGGTCACTTTAGAGCTGCCGCACAGTTACTTAAAGATCAAACTGATCTTAACACTGTTTTATGGGTAGTACCACCAACTCGTATGGATGAAAAACAGCTACGCGCAGAAGGTATTTATGCAACCTTTGAGAAGTTGACAGAGCATACAGAAGTGCCAGGTTGTTCTTTGTGTATGGGCAATCAAAAAAGAGTAAAGGAAGGGGCGTCTGTGGTTTCAACGTCGACAAGAAATTTTCCTAACCGACTTGGAGACAACGCAAATGTCTTTTTAGCTTCTGCTGAGGTTGCAGCAATTTCTGCAAAACTAGGATACATTCCTAGTGTTGAAGAGTATCTATCTTTAATGGGAGATATTGAACCAATGTCGGGTGAAATATATCAATACCTTAACTTTGATCAGATTGCAGATTACCAAGAAGCAGCAGCTAACGTACCCCTTGAAACGATTCTCCAAAACTAATTTAGATTAGACATAAAAATAGCCGCTCTAAGCGGCTATTTAATGAAAGATTCAAAGAGCTACTTAATTTTCTCTTCTTTATACATCACATGCTTTCTAACTACTGGGTCAAATTTCTTTACTTCAATCTTGTCGGGATGAAGACGCTTATTTTTAGTAGTTGTATAGTAGTGTCCTGTTTCAGCTGAAGATACTAGTTTGATTTTCTCTCTCATAACTTACTCCTTATACCTTTTCACCACGGTCACGGATTTCTGACAAAACTACATCTATGCCTTTTTTGTCAATTACACGAAGACCTTTCGCGGAAAGCTTCAACTTTACGAAACGATTTTCACTTTCCACCCAAAAACGGTGAGTATGTAGATTTGGGTAAAAACGACGGCGCGTTTTATTGTGCGCGTGGGAAACATTATTACCACTCATAGGTCGCTTACCAGTAACTTGACATACTTTTGCCATAACGACTACCAATAAATTTCTAAAAAAGGGAAATTATACGCAAAGTTGCGTGGTTTTTTTATGTATATTTATTTACTTTATTGATAAAAACTGTATCATACCAATCTTCTGGAGGGATGGCAGAGCGGCTGAATGCACTGGTCTTGAAAACCAGCAAGGGCTTATACCCTTCCAGGGTTCAAATCCCTGTCCCTCCACCACTCAAATCATTCTGCAAGAGGATTTCTATTTTTCTTGCTGCATTAATTTGTATCTATATAATTCCGTATATGAAATCACGAACTAGAGTCGTTGTCATTGGTGGTGGTATTGCGGGTTGCTCTACTCTGTATCACCTCACCCAGGAAGGCTGGTCAGATGTCGTTTTAATCGAGCGTAATGAACTCACTAGTGGCACTACATGGCATTCAGCTGCACAAGTTACGAATTTTGGCATGAATCAGACAATGGTTGGACTGAAAACTCATTCCATAAACCTATACAAAGAGTTGTCCGATGATCCAGATTATCCGATTAACTATCACCATGGGGACGGTGGTATTCGTTTGGCAAATACTGAAGAGCAAATGCAAGGTTATCGTCATTTTGCCTCTATGGCACGAGGTATGGATGTTCACTTTGAGATAATCGATGCTGAAGAATGTCTGAACCGTCACCCTTTGATATCAACGGACAATCTACTTGGAGGTCTTTGGGATCCGCTTGACGGTGATATTGACCCTTACCAATTGTGCCAATCTTTGGTTAGGCGGGCCCGTAAAGCTGGCGCAGAAGTCTATACTGACACACCTGTAATTGCTCTCAAACAATATGAAAATGGAGAGTGGGATGTGCAGACAGAAAAAGGTAATATTGACTGCGATATCGTCGTTAATGCCTGTGGTTATCGTGTCAATGAGGTTGGGAGAATGATGGGCGTACACCATCCAGTTGCTTCTATGGAGCATCAATATTTCCTGACCGAAGATATTTTTGCAATTAAGCAGGCAAGTCAGCGGATGCCTCTATTGCGTTGTCCGATTTCTGATTATTACTGCCGCCAGGAAAAAAATGGGCTCTTGATCGGTTTCTATGAGCAGAACTGTAAAACTTGGGGGATGGATGGAATCGATCCAAGCTTTGTTAATGCGCTATGCCCAGACGACATAGACCGGGTGGTAGATGTTCTGGAAGGAGCCTTTGCTCGCATGCCTATTCTTAGAAAAACAGGCATCCGCAGTATTATTAATGGGCCAATTACCTACACAATTGATGGCGCTCCACTTGTGGGACCTATTCCTGGTAAGCGAAATGCTTACTGCATTATTGGACTTCGTGCAGGTTTGGGTGAAGGTGGTGGACATGGTTGGCTACTTGCCCAGCAAATTGTTCATGGTGAGGCTTGTTATGATACCTGGTGCATTGATCCACGCAGATTCACGGCACATGCCAATGTTGAATTGGCCTCATTGAAAGCCATAGAAGATTATCAAAATGAATTTCGTTTCCATTTTCCACATGAACAGCGCCCAGCAGGCCGCCCAGCTAAATCTACTTCTTTAACAGCAGTTTTAGCAGCTGAAAACGCTGAGTTTACTGTCGTAAATGGATGGGAGAGAGTTGAATATATTAAACCTTCTGCTGACTTTCATCCTTCACTTACATTTCATTTCGATGAGACATTTGACATAGTTGCAGACGAGGTCAAAAATGTTCGAGATAATGTTGGGCTTTGTGAAGTGAATGGATTTAATCGCTTCGAAATTACAGGCCCAGACGCTTATGATTTCCTGGATCGAATGTTTTGTAAACCTGTAACTCGCAAACCTGGTCGAGTTGGATTGGGATACCTACTCAACGATTTTGGTATGGTGAAAAGTGAAGCAACTATTGCCAATATCCCTGCTTCAGATAGAGGTGAAAATCGGATTTGGTATGGATCGGCCGCGGCATCAGAATTTCATGATATCGATTGGTTAACTCAGCATATAAATTACAACGAAAAAGTACAAATTAAAAGCCTAACAAACGATCAAACAATCTTGCTCATAGCGGGACCAAAAGCCCGAGATGTCCTCTCAGCCTGTAGTAGGGAAGACTGGAGTAAAGAGACCTTCCCATGGCTTAGTGTCAGAGAATGCTTTATTGGCCTCTCAACCGCTACCGTCATGTCGGTCAGCTTTTCTGGAGAGCTTGCATATGAAATCCATGTGCCAAATGAATCACTCTATGCGGCATATCTTGCACTTAGAAAAGTGGGTGAAGCGCATGGAATGAAGCTCTTTGGTTCGCGTGCAATTGAGTCTATGCGTATGGAAAAAGGATTTCTTTCTTGGAAGGCTGATTTGCTAACTGAGTTTGATCCCTTTGAAACTGGACTTGATCGTTTCGTAACTTTAGACAAAGGCAATTTTATCGGCAAGTCGGTCCTTGAAGAGCGCCTCAAAGAAGGACCAAAGCAGAAACTAGTAAGCCTCAAGATTAACTGTACCCATGCACCTGCTCACAGTGGAGCCTCGTTAATAGACGGAAACAAAGTGATCGGTACAATCACTTCAGGAGATTGGGGTCATCGTGTTGGCATGAATTTAGCTTATGCCTTTGTAGACCCTAATAAGTCCAAGATTGGGGCCAAGTTTACGCTAGATCTCCTAGGAGAGTTGGTACCGGCAGAGGTTATTGCAGCAGGGCCATACGATCCCAGTCATAAGCGTTTACAAATATAATTCAATTACTTAAAAGGAGCAATTTATGGACAGATATAGTAGTTTAATGAAAAGAGCTAAGGATGGAGAATGCATTCTAATAGATGGCGCTACTGGTACAGAAGTTGAACGTAGAGGAGTACCTCAGCACAAAAACGCTTGGAACGGTGCAGCGGCCCTAAGTCATCCTGAAATTTTGAGACAAATTCATGAAGACTATATTAATCTAGGAGCTGAGATTGTAATTAGTAACACTTTTTCAACGAATAAGCATGCTCTATCTGATGCCGAGCAAGGTCATAACTTTGAAGCTTTGAATGAACGTGCTGTAAAACTCGCTGTCGAAGCAAGAGAGCACTTGAATAAAGACGATGTTCTGGTTGCTGGAGGTATTTCCTATTGGACCTGGACTGACAACAAACCTTCTTTGGATGAACTAAATTCTTCGATTACCCAACAAGCAAAAATTATGGCAAACGCTGGTGCAGATTTAATAATGCTTGAAATGATGGCTGACATAGAGAAGATGATGACAACGCTGAAAGCCGCTCAAGCTTCTGGACTACCCATTTGGGTAGGGCTTAGTTGTGAGCCTGACCAATCCCAAAAAATGTGTTTGTTAGATGGAAATAGCCTAGAAGATGCCATTCTTGAGCTGAAACCACACAACCCAGATGTAATAAATATAATGCACACAGAGGTTGAATATGTTGATCAATGCTTAGATATTCTTCAGAATGAGTGGGGCGGCCATATCGGCGTCTATGCACATTCTGGAACATCGATAGATGGTGATTGGACATTCAATAACATAATTTCAGCAGAGGAATATTGCACATATTCTTCTAAGTGGAAACAGCGTGGTATAAATTTTATCGGTGGTTGCTGTGGCGTTCATACAGACCACATTGATATGATGCATAGAGAGATATTTACGAATACGAGCTAATTTCTTAGAAATTATTGTGGCTTTTATTTTTTTTGCTTATAGTGCTTTTGGAGATCCGCCAATAATTCGATCACGTGACTATAGCCGTCAGCACCGAGTCCGGCTACAATCGCATCCACTGCTGAAGAAATATAGGAAATATGTCTAAAAGTTTCACGCAAATGTGGGTTCGAAATATGTAGTTCTATTTTGAAACCAGAGTATGATTTCAATGCGTCATGAATTGCTATTGATGTGTGGGTATAAGCAGCAGCATTGATAACAATTGCATCAACTTTCTCAGTGATTGCATTCTGAATCCATTCAACTATTTCTCCTTCATAGTTAGACTGCATAAATTTAACATCATGCCCATCTTTCAAGCCCTGTTGTATGCATTTTTTTGAGATGCTTTTTAATGTCTCCTTGCCATAAATTTCTGGCTCACGAGTGCCAAGAAGATTTATGTTTGGACCATTTATAACGTATATATTCATCTAATTTTTGCTGAGTTTCTTGTTAACTGCCCTAATAGCAAGATCATAGCTATGAATGCCAAGCCCACTTACAAAACCCACTTCACATTTTGGGACATGTATTGGCTTAGTATTTTCAACACCTTGTTGAAAAATATTTGAAATATGCACTTCAATAACTGGCTTATTTTGTCGAGTGATTGTTTTGATTGCAGAACTATAAATAGTAAAGTCCACGGATGACGTATGAGAATGGCCAACTGGGTTAATTATTAAAGCATCAAAATCTTCAATACCCTCAATTAAAAAACGAGATAGCTCAGTCTCATCATCCGTTTGGCGAAAATCCATTTTAAGCCCGAAAATTTTACAAGTTTCTGAACATTTTTTTCGGACTATGTCCAATGTTAGATGGCCATAACCCATCTCATTGAAGTTACTTAAATCTGAGAGCCCAGGGCCGTTCATTATTAGTAATTTATTGTTGTTCATTTTTGATTAAGTCCATTATTGAGAATAATTACTTAATATTTTTTACGGTACATATAGTAAATAATACTCTGGCATATTATATATATCTCAAGGTTTGTTGTATACGGGCTTAATCTTATCCTTTAAGTGAGCCTTTGTTTAAAACAGTATTAACAATAATCTCAATTATTTCCATGCTACTATTAGCACTAACATCCTCGAAGTACACTGTTCCCGGCCAGGGCGGTTTACGTAGCTTGTAACCATTTTTTTTATTCACTTGGGCAACTTTTTTTATGGATTCCACATACTCCAGTGAAAGCTGCTTTATTTCTTCTTTGGCAACACTTATATCAGCAATGGAATTGCAATCAATTTGGGACGCTCCAATGCCTATAAATATTGGAACATTGCGCTTAATTGCTTGTTCTTGATATAGTTTAAGAGGCATCCTGTCGTCATGAAGACGCATAACGTAATCAGTACAAACGTCCTGCTTTACTGCAAATAATTCACAAAAACTAAGCTCTTTAGAAGGGCCCTTTTGAGTTGTTACTCTTCTTCTTGATGAACGGCTTGTTTTTTTTGCTTGAGTAACGTAGTCACCCCTATAGTTAGCATCATAAACCCGAGATCCCCAAGAATTTTCATTTTTTAATCTAAGTATTGAACGGATCGCTGTATTTTTGCAATTTTCAGGACCGATAAAAAAAGGCGAGCCTGAAGCATCTGACAGCTCTAGCCAGCCATTTGGAAATTTTTTAAAAAAATAATCTGCCCATGGTGTCAATACATTATCAACCAAATGATCAAGCAATTCATTGACATAATCAGGTTCATCATTTAGGGCTGTTGCCAATTCTGACTGTCCATAAATATCGGCCGCCAAACTATAGGGCGCTGTTAAGTGCAAAACAGGTTCGAGCCCTGTTAAATCCTGATAAAACTCTAACATCTTATCAAATAACCTAGGAATTTCACTGTCCATTTCTGGCGCTTTTAAGTCTTGCCAATTATCTTTATTAATTAATGGAATGCCAGGATCAGTTCCTGGAGGAGCTCCAACAGGATACATCATTACAGCCCCTAGTGCTTCAGCTGTAAATGCATAAACCGGCCACTCGAGATATAGCTTTGGTAGACCAAGCAACTTACGAATCATAAGCGAAACACGAACGTAACGTTTCGCATTTCGCTTGTAGGCTTCTGCAGAATTAAGACCGTAAAGCCTTGTCAAAACAGCCAATACAAATAAATTTATCGAAGCAGAAGCCTGCACAGAGCTTGGAGAATGTTTAAGCGCAAAGATCTCGTCATATTCTCCATCAATGGTTTTATCAAATATTTCCTTTAACCGATTTGAGGCTTGCGTGTCGCCCTCTTGCCATCTTTGAAAAAGTCGACAACCGGCGGGGAAAATTAATTCTTCAATCATGGAATGATTTAATAAATTGTAACAATTAGCGTTTTACTAGAGACTCAATCAACGGGCGATAGTAAGAAAATGGCGGATGTTTCCTTTCTGGATCTTTACCATCTTCATCCCAATAGCGCAATTGTATACACTGCTCTAAGTAATTATTTTTTTCAAATTCTTCAACTTCTTCTGCATTCATAGGCCCACCTTGCAGGTTAAGAGTGTGTACAGAGGCTGGTGAAAGGCGCTCGGAATAATCTGACTTAACTGCACATAGATAGCGTTTTGCAGCAACATGCTGACGAATAGGTTCAACAACAGACAGTGGAAAGTAATCTTCCAAAAAATTAGCGCCCGCCTCCTCATGAAAATTATCAACACCCTTCGCTAAAGATGTTTCAGGGATTTCGTTTTTATAATGGCCAATATCATGCAACAGAGCAGCAACAATTTGACTATTATCGGCTCCAGCTTGTTCAGCACATTGCGCTGTTTGAAGCATATGTTGAGCTATTGTAACCTCTTCACCCAGGTATGACTCGGCGCCACGACGTCTAAACACATCTTCGATATGATCTACGATACTGTCATCACTAATCCTATCCATTTTGTTGTCGATTCTCCAAAATATTGAGCAGACTGTAAAGACCATCTAAGTCTGTATAGGCACCCTGTAAATGGCGCTTTCCTTTTTTAGAAAATGCTGTTCTGGCATGCATTATGCGGGTGTTGTCAATTAGCATTAAATCGCCCTCTGAGAGCTTAAATGTAATTTTTAAATCATTTCTTTCAATAATTTCATTCCAATGTCGATGGGCTTTATAAAAAGGCCTAATTTTATTTTCAGGCAATTTTATCGTGTCGATTGAGCGATTGTTGTACCTCACTTTAACAATTTCATTGTTGTCATTTAATTCAATCATTGGCACTCTTGAGCGAAGATCAGTTTTGGCATCAGAAAACCTAAAATTAATCCAGGTGCTTGTTAAGATATCAAAATCTTCTTTACTTTCTTGACGTAGGACAGTGGCAGCTTTAAAGCCATCTACCAGCACTGAATCTCCACCCTCCGTCGAGCTTTCCAGACAATGCAAAAGCTGCACTGTTGGCACAGGATCCCTGTACGGGTTGTCGGTATGAGATCCGAGGCCCATATTTGTATAGGCAAGGTTATTGGGATTGACCTCAGTCCTTACTTCAAATAAGGCACCATAATTTGTCTCTCGAGTGTAGCCCAACTCACTAATTACTTTTAAAACCTGACCCTTGATAGTTGGTACACTTTCAAGAACAAAAAAACCGACATCTTTGACCAAACGTAATGCATCTAACTTGACATTCTCGTCATTACACATGGACTCGTAATTAATAAACGGCAAATCAGCCTTGAAACTGTCTTTTTGCCATAAATGTTTTTGTTTTTCACTTCTGTCATCGAAGTGAAGATTAAGGTCATAACAATTCTTTCTTAGCCAGCTCTGTAAAAAAACAGACAAATGATTTTCTGGCTGGAAGCGGACACAGACATTGCCTTTTTCATCCTTATAGGCTTTTTCGATATAGGTTTCTTGGGGTATATTGACGACACTGGACAGGCGCTGCCCATTATCGACATCTATAGATGTTGGCATTTGGCAGTGGTCTCTCAACCAGTGGCTATATAACCGACTCTCCTTGCCATCATGCCACTCAATGACTAACTCGTCACCAGTAATAGAAAGTTTTGTTATGAGCTCAGTTTCCTGTGACATGCCAATATCTTAACAAAGTACGAATGATAATCAAATATTTTTCATTTTGGATTGCTGGTCGAAAAACGATACCTCTTGGGGATACTCTGGCAACTCGACACTATAGCTAGTAGAACGAACGGTACCAGTTTTCTCACCTCTAACAATCATTCCATCTAATTCACTTGGGAGCGGGTTTTCAGCGAGATTGACTGCGTCTTCTGCTGTATAAGAAACAATAAACAGAGAGCGTGCTGATTTAGTTTTGTTTGATTTAGAGCCATGCAATAATTTCGAATGCATCAAACATGCCGAACCTGCCTTGCCTACACAACTAATAGCCTTTGTTTTGCATTCGGCTTCAATTTCTGTAGAAACAGCACCTGTAAAAATACCATCATGCCATAGCGAATAAAGTGGCCCGTTGTGTGAACCCGCAATAACCTCCAATGGTCCGTTTTCAAGTGTCACGTCATCAAGGAAAAATAAAACTGTCATGATGTCTTCATTTGAATGCGGTTCATAAGGAAAATCCTGATGGAATTTCACTTCTGTGCCTGAACTTGGAAGTTTAAGGTTAATTTTATTTGTCCAGTGCTTGATATTTGGTCCAAAAATGTCACTAACAAGATCTAGGGCTTGATTATCTTTAACCACATCGAGACATGCTTGTGAAATTTCGGCTGGCGAAGTTACTCTTCTAAGTGCAGGGTTATCAAATGAATGGGTATCTACTTGTAAATCAAAACGTGGCCTTCCATCCATGATTTTTCCGTAAGGCTTTTCATTTCTTCTGCTTTCTTCAACCCACATTGATAAGTCACTATTAAGTGCCGACAATTGAAAATCAGTTAATGCATTTTCAAGAACGAGAAAGCCAT
>AFHY01000024.1 GCA_000213395.2 gamma proteobacterium SCGC AAA007-O20 | reverse complement strand
AGACCACAACAAAACAATGAGGCCACTTATGCAGAAAAAGTAACAAAAGATGAAGCTCAAATAGATATCTAACACGTATTCGGACATTGGTAATAGAGTTCGAGAAAAATAGTCAGCAATAATTTGTGTTACTGTGCCATCTGGCTTGCCAGGAAAGGTGCGATTTAAGTTAATGTCGTCGATAGGGGAAACCCGATCACCAGATTGAAATGCTGGGTAATTCATTGCAGGAACAATAATTACCCGACCCTGAATGTCATCAATGTTTGTACGAGCGCTCAAGTTAAATAAAGCAATTGGACCTTCATATTCATCCCCATGGTTGGCCCCTGTCAATATCGCTGAAGGTCCGTCACCATTTTTGAATTGAGTAATTGGAATCATCACTGCGCCCCAGGCAGATTTATTGCTCGAGTAAGGAACCTTCAAAAAGCCATGCTGAATGCCATTCTTATCAAAGTTTATCGAAGTGCTAATTGGGTTATCTTTCATCATATTGCTATTTAACCAATAATTCTCTAGGAACCTTGGATAGGCATTCTCCACCATTTTCTCCAACCCGAATGCTTTCTGTCATTTCAAAGCCCCAGTCATCAAACCAGATAGCTGGCATAAAATGAAATGTCATATTTTCCTGGAGAATGGTTTGATCAGTCCCACGAAGACTCATTGTACGCTCACCCCAATCGGGCGGGTAGCTGAGTCCAATGGGGTAACCACAGCGGTTATTTTTTTCATAACCGTATTTTTTTAGAGTTGCCGTAAAGTTATCAGATATTTCAGCACAGGTATTACCAGGTTTAAACATCGAAATAGCATTTTCAATACACTCAGAAATCACCTTTTCAATGTCGAGGTATTGTTGAGGAGGGTTACCCAAAAATAAAGTCCTTGAACAAGGGCAATGATATCTGGCATAAGCACCAGCCAATTCCAAAAACATACCTTCATTATTATTCAATTCTTGATCATTCCAAGTCATATGACAAGCTGCCGCTTCATCACCAGCACCAATAAGAGGTACGAACGAAGTGTAGTCGCCATAATGACCTTGATGTCCTTGGGCGCCTGCATGCATTATTTCAGCAACTAAATCATTTTTCCTCATACCAGGTTTAGCAACTTTCATGACTCGCTCGTAGACACCCTCTATAACTTTTCCTGCACGCTTCATATAGGTAATCTCAGTATCTGACTTGACTGCTCTTTGCCAATTCACTAGACCAGTTTGATCACTAAAAATTGCATCTGGAAGGCAACTATATAAAGATTCAGCAGCTCGAGCTGAAAAATAATAATTATCTTTTTCTAAACCAATTCTTTTTGTGTTTAATCCTTTATCTTTTAATATAGTTGCGAGAAACTCCATTGGGTGACGCTCCGTACTCATCACATAATCGTCTGAATAGGGAACAATGTTATCTAGGTCGAGGTCTGTTGTAAGCTCAGCACCTTTAGCATCAATGCCTCTGCCGTACCAAAAAAGTAGACCATCAGTACCAATTACGACACATTGGTGCACATAAAATGACCATCCATCGTAACCCGTAAGCCAGCACATATTGGCAGGATCATAAACAATCAACAGGTCGACACCTTCAGACTCCATAGCCACTCTAGTTTTTCTTTGTCTTTCTAGGTATTCAGACTTATCAAACCTTCTCCTACTTTGTTTCATAGCCATTATTTTGAATTAAAAATGAGAAATTCATTATGTCTCAACTCCATAATTTATGCAACAAAAAATTATTAAAATTATTTTTTTATACTCTTTCTCACTGTAATATTGCGCCTGTTAAATATTAAAGAAAAACTGCGTAAAAAAAAGAATGCTTTGGAAGAAACATCATTCAGAAATCTCAAAACATGAGGGCTCTGAAATCATTAAATCGAACGCTATACTTATTGCTTGCATTAGTATTTTTGCGTTAGGATTTCCTGCAGCAGAATTTTTGTTGGATGACTGGGATATTCTGACAATTATAACGGTTAGAAATTTATTTGCATTTGCCTTATTATTTGTTATTTGGATTGTTCTTGAAGGAAGTACTACTGTAAAAAACGCTAATTGGATTAAAGGAATCTGGATTGGTGCAATAGGTTTTGGGATGGGCTCTTTTTTGTTACTTTATCTGCAATCATTAACAACACCTGTAATTGCTGCGCTTTCTACTGCTACGATGCCATTGGCGGCAGTGACTTTAGAGGTCATCCTTGATGGAAGGAGAATTAGTCGATGGTTTTTGATAGGAATTATTTTAGTGTTATTTGGGGGGTTTTTGGCAACGGGGGCAACTCTTGATAGTGTTAGTTTCGGACTTCGTTTGGGGGCTGTGCTTATTTTTTTACCTGCAGCAATATTTGCTTGGGGGTCCCGTGCAACAGTAAAAAATCTTCCAGAAATGACCTCTCTTGGGCAAGCAACCATAACAACTTTTGGGATGGTAGTCTTTGCTCTTGTTTTGTATGTTATTTGTAATTTATTTTTTCAATTCATTGGGCCATATCCTGAAATTACAATAAGACATTTTTGGCTATTACTTATCTATGCTTGGTTTGGATTTGCAATATCACAAATTTTGTGGATAAGGGGTGTAAGAGGGCTTGGAATTGGTATAGCTTCATTTCATTTAAATGCCTTACCATTTTATGTAATGTTTTTTCTTTTTTTGCTAGGTGAAAGTTGGAATTGGCAGCAAGCAATCGGTGCAGTAATAGTAACTACAGGAGTAATTCTCTCACAAATTAAATCGGTTAAATAATCTATCTAAGTGGTTTTTCTCAACAAAAAAAGAATCAATTCAAAGATTGTATTAAACAATCCAAAAATTTACCTCCAATTTGTAACTGTTCAAGACTGATAAATTCATTAGCCTTATGTGCTTGGTCGATATTACCAGGTCCACAGACCAAAGTAGGGATACCAAGACGTTTTTGAAACAACCCACCCTCAGTGCCAAATGTCACTTTACTATGAGCATCATTATCAAGCAATTGCTTTACATAAGAAACAAACTCTATACCTGGATCGGTTAACAAGCCTGGATAAGTTGCTAATGTTTCAAAATCAAAACCTGTGTCAGCTGCAATCGAGCGCATCTCTGTTTCTAGATGGTCTCGTGTATAGGTTTCTATTTTATCTAATAAATGTTGAGGATCTTCTTCATACAGATGGCGGATTTCAAAATCAAACTGACAGAAATTAGGCACAATATTAAGCGCTGTTCCCCCTTGTACAACTCCAGTATGAAGTGTTGTGTAAGGCACCTTATAGTCTTTATCAAAGGGGCCATTTTTTTCTTTTTCCCGCGCTAATTGTCGAATGTATACAATTAATTCTGATGCGTAGTCAATCGCATTAACTCCGAAGGGTGATTGTCCAGAATGGCAAGCATGGCCTCTTACTTGCACACGACGAGCGCACTTGCCTTTGTGCCCAATAACAACTTCCATACTTGTTGGCTCACCAACAATACAACAACTTGGTTTTATTGGTTGGTGTTCCAATAGATCTAATAAGCGCTGGACTCCAATACATCCGACTTCTTCATCGTAAGAAAAAGCCAAATGGATAGGTTTACTGAGATTGGCAGATAACATTTCTGGCACGCGGCTTAATACTAAAGCGATAAAACCTTTCATATCAGCACTGCCACGTCCATATAGCTTATCATCAGATTCTATCAAACAAAATGGATCAGTATTCCAGTCTTGACCAGCCACCGGCACAACATCAGTATGCCCTGATAACATAATCCCACCAATATCTGTGCGTCCAATCGTTGCATATAAGTTGGCCTTCTTGCCACTCTCGTCATGCACCAAAGTCGATTGAATATCATAATTTATCAAATAAGATTGTATGAATTCAATTAATTCAAGGTTGGACTTATAGCTGGTGGTGTCAAACCCAACTAAGGTTCTCAGTAACTCAATTGCTTTGGCCTCAATTACTAAGGATGTTTCTTTTTCTGATGCAATGCTAGATGGCATACTAGAGATCTCCAGAAACACCATAGCTTGGGGCACTTCGGGGGTCTATGGCACGAATATTGTAATCCATCATTTGTTCTTCAAAGTTCCGCCACAGCTCTATTAACTGATCAATAGGATCCTCATCAGCCCAATCCACTCTTAAATCCACTAATGGCCAAGAATGTTCATGTGCAACCTTAATTCCAGCCGAGTGAACAGGACCCTCTTCACCACCAGCATCAAGGCCAGCCTGCAAGGCTAACAATAATCGCTCAGCCAGATGTAAGTTTGAGTGCTTAGAAAAACTATCAACCATAGACTGAGGTACTTCATTATTGACCAATAGATTTCCCGCTGCAATACAACCATCACCCCTAACCACTGCATTAGTACCGAGAGTTTCTGAACCAGAAAAGCTAGCACTTCGACCTTTAATATCGATCACAGACAATTGCCGATAATCGATAAATTGTCGCCCCTTAGTAACCATTTGAATTGCTTGCTCAGGATTTGAACCCTTTGCAATTAAATCTAACATTTCATTACCCAAACTTGGGTCAGTAATATTTTGAGTGCTTGCCGCTCCAACGCCTGCACGAACCCAGGGGCAACGGCTTGCCACGCAAATACTAGACGAGGTGATAGAAACGCCAACCATACCTGTTCTCTCACAAAATCCCGCAACAGAAAAAGTCATAACTCACTCTCCTCTTAATTCTTTTTGTTTAGAATTTAATCATCCTCTGGAATCATTGCCTCAACATCAATTTCCATCATCATCTCTGGTAATGCTAATCCTTTGACAATTAAACCAGTAGAACATACATGAATACCTTTAAGCCAACGACCAACTACTTCATATACTTCTTCACGATAAGATCGGTCGGTGATATAGATTGTTACTTTACAAATATGTTCTAACTTAGCACCTGACTCTTCAAGCAATATCTTGACGCAACTCATTGCATTTTCTGCTTGCACTGCAGCATCACCAACACCCGTCATATTGCCATCCAAGTCAAAACCTGTTTGCCCTCTTAAAAATACTCGGTTACCCGCTCTCACAGCCATACAGAGATCATTATCCATCCCTTTGCCAGGATACATTTCTGCGGTATTAAATTTTCTAATTCGCTGGTGTGTCATAGATTTTTCCATTATAAGTCTATTTAACCCTAAGTATTATCAAGGTTTGATGCGCTTTCAGGCTTTCATCGCGCTGAATCATCATACGCCAGATAATTACGTCGAATAGATATCTGGTCAGCCAGAAATTTGGCATCGTGCCAGACACCCCAGATGAACGATGATCCTCTTCGTGACTGCCACGGCAATCCCAGAAAATAGATTCCGGCTTCGGCTGAAATGCCACGCTCATGTTTAGGCTTGCCTGCTTCATCGAAGGCGTCAACCTTTAACCAGTTGTAATCAACATCAAAACCGGTTGCCCACAGTATTGAAGTTATTCCAACTTCTGTCAGATTCAACTCAAGAACAGGATTAGTCACACACGGTGGATCTGGTTCGACTTTTCGGACTTCAGGTTCCTCTGGAAAGTCGAGACCATTTCTTATTACATAAGCATCAGCTTCGTCTAGCAGCGAAAGAGTATATGCATTCCCTCGGGCAATATTATCTGCAAGATCTGTCGCGAAGTGCATCACATTATTATTGAAGGATTCTGTCCTACCAACAAGCGTTATCCCTTGCCTAGCAAGACGTCGAAAATCAACCGTATGACCTCCACGAGCTCCGCTTACCGCAATAGTGACATGTTCCATACCAGGATCCATAGTCACTGCATCCCACTTACCGAGAACTCCAAGCCACCAGACAAAATCACGTCCACGATAGCTTCGAGGAGGAAGGTCGTGCGGGCCGACAGAGAGGTAAACAGATTTACCTGAAAGCAATAGTTCATCTGCGATTTGTGCACCTGATGATCCTGCTCCGACTACTAGCACTGCACCCTCAGGCAATTGCTCTGGATTGCGGTAGGAACAGGAATGGATCTGCGTAATTTCTGCATCTGCAGGAACTAGGTTTGGAATTACAGGGATTTGAAAAGATCCAGTGGCGGCAACCACATTGTTGGCTTCGATCTCACCATCCGAGGTTTCGACACGAAAGCCCGGGCGGCCAACATTTCTTTGCACTTCTCTTACCTCTACACCACATCGAATAGGCGCATTGATCATATCTGCATAAGCGACTAAATAGTTCGCAACTCTTTCCTTGGAAGGAAATGCATCGGGATCGAAATTCGCGAACTCCATTCCTGGTAATCGGTCATGCCAGGCCGGACCATTAGCAACCAGAGAATCCCATCTTTCAGAACGCCAGCGTTCCGCAATCCGATGTCGCTCCAGAACGAGGTGAGGCACCTTACAGTTGCTCAGGTGCTCACTCATGGCTATACCTGCCTGACCACCACCAACAACAAGCGTATCTATTTTTTCAGCCAAAATTTTTTGAGTAGTTTTTTCATACTAAGATTATATTTCAATATATTATCTTACTTGCGCAAGTATTACCCTGTCTAAACCGTTAAGATCTTGATAGGTAACAATATTAACAAAAGAAAGTTTCAATAACTCGACAATTTCTTTTTGTTGTCTATCACTATGTTCTAGAAGCAGATAGCCACCTTGATTTAAATATTTAGGAGCATTTTGTATAATTTCTCTGATGTCATCTAACCCATCTTTCCCAGAAACCAATGCTTCGATAGGTTCGTATTTGAGACTTTCAAGATGAGAATCATTTTCTGCTAGATAGGGTGGATTGCTAACTATTAAGTCAAAAGTTTTCCCAGTCAGCTTATCAAACCAACTACTATGATAGAAATTAATATCTTTAGTTGTATTTTTTTTGGCAATTTTTAATGCCTCTTTTGATTTATCGGTCGCACTTATACGCCACGAAGGACATTTATTAGCTAAAGTTATAGCGATTACTCCACTGCCAGTTCCTAAGTCTATAACATCAATCAATTGGTTTGGTTTAAATAAATCAATTGCAATATCGATTAGTAGCTCAGTTTCAGGTCTTGGAATCAAGGTAGCGGGAGACACTTTGAAGTCTAGATGATAAAAACCTTGTGAACCACTTAAATAAGCAAAAGGCTTTCCTTGCTGCCTTTGCTGGATAAGCTCATCAAGCCTTTTCAGTTCTTTATTGGTAAGTACGTAATTTGAGTCAGTATAAAGTTGCTCTTTTTTTTGACCAAGCGCCAAGGTCAATAAATGGGTAATATCAATCAGATCTTCACTAAGAAAATCATTAATTGTTTTTCTCCCAGACATGGAGTAACTTTAGTTTGTTTGAGGTTCTAGAGTTGCTTTAGAGTTAGCAGCAGTTTGAGGGGCTATTTGTCTTGAATCGATTAAGTTTTTAAGGGCAACAATCAAACCCAAGCCGATAAAGGCACCTGGCGGTAATAAAGCGATTAGTGTTCCTTGATATTGATCAAAAAATGTCACTTTCAGACTAGACCCTAAATCACCAAAAATCAGATCCGCTTGATCAAATAGTGTGCCACTTCCTAAGATTTCTCTCATCGCTCCTAGCAATACTAATACTATTGAAAAGCCAATACCCATCATTAAACCATCAATAACAGATTTGTCCCAAGTGTTCTTTGAAGCGAAAGCCTCAGCACGAGCCAATATTGCACAGTTGGTAACGATAAGAGGAACAAAAATACCAAGTATTAAATACATGTCATAAAAGAATGACTGCATAAGAAGGTCAACTAATGTCACAAAAGAAGCGATCAATAAAACAAAGATTGGAATTCTTACTTCTTTTCTAATGTAGTTACGAAATAATGAAACGCTAAGGTTAGAAGCAACCAACACAAATGTTGTTGCTATCCCTAAGCTGATTGCGTTAGCTACATTGTTGGTAACTGCTAGAAGTGGACACAGGCCTAGCAAAGCAACCAATGCTTGGTTATTATTCCAAAGGCCGTTCCTAGTAATTTTTAAGTATTCTTGCATAAGGTCGCTATTATATCAACAAGCTGGTTTTGCTATGGCTTGAAATTATCAAGTGTTAGAGAATCTTTAATTTTTTTGATATCTATGGGATGATAATGTAATTTTCTGTGAAATATCGTTATGCTAAATTTAGTATTATTCCAACCTGAGATACCTAGTAATACAGGAAGCCTAATTCGTTTGTCAGCAAATATGGGGGCCAACCTTCACCTTATTAAACCTTATGGATTTGAGATGAATGATAAGCGCCTTAGACGTGCTGGACTTGATTATAAAGATTTAGCAAGTGTCTATGAATATGATAACTTTGATGATTACTTAGATAAAGCTAATCCTGCAAAGCTTTATTTTGTAAGTACAAAGGTTACTAAAAGCTATGCTGATATTAAATATCATAGCCATGATTCATTTCTATTTGGCTCTGAAACTAAGGGCCTTCCAAAGGAAATAATGGATGAATATGATGGGATTACGGTTCCTATGCAGGATGGTTCAAGAAGTCTAAATCTATCAAACTGTGTGTCAATTGTCGCTTATGAGGCTTGGCGACAGCTTGACTTTGCAATTTAAACTAAAAAATGAAAATTAAATATATCCGATTGAGGGATAAAATGAGTTATTAGATAAGTTTAATTTATATGTTAGTTTTGGGATAGACACCATAAAAATATGTAAGGAGCATCAATGGGAAAAATTCATTGGCTTGGAACTGGACTCTCAGCAATTCCAGGTTTAAAAATGCTGATTGAGAAAGGACATTCAGTTGTTGTTTACAACCGCACAGTTGATAAAGCAATTGAAGCTTTGTCTGGTGTCAATGGAGACTATCAAGTGGTTCCATTTTCACTCAATGCTGTTAAGCAATATGCTATAGCTGGAGATTTAGTTGTTTCAATGCTTCCTGGTAATTTCCATGTTCCGGTTGCAGAGCTTTGTCTTTCACTAGATGCTCATTTTGTATCAAGCTCATATATTTCAGATGAGATGAGAGTTTTGAATGATGCTGCAAAAGAGAAAAATTTATGTTTTGTCAATGAGGTCGGGCTAGACCCTGGAATTGATCATGGTATGTCGCATGCCTTGGTTGAGGATTACAAAAAATCAAGTGTCTTTTCAGCGCAGAATGAACATTTTTTTCTAAGTTATTGTGGCGGCTTGAGTGATATTCCAAATGACTTTTGCTACAAGTTTAGTTGGTCTCCACTCGGCGTTTTAAAGGCTTTGATGTCGACCTCTGTGAGTATTCGTGATGGCGAAGTTTATACTGTAACAAAGCCATGGGAGTCTGTAGAGCTTTATCCTCTCCCGATGCCATGGGGTGAAGATGAGTTTGAAGTTTACCCAAATCGAGACTCTCTTCCATTTATAGAACAATACAAAATGGATGGTGGTCTAAAAATCAACCAATTTGTAAGAGGTACTTTACGCTACAAAGGTTGGAAAAATGCATGGAGAGATATTTTTTCAGAGGTAGATTCGCTTGAATCCTCTTTAGCAGAAGATCGCTTGAAGGAGATCAGTGATGATTTATGGAATAAATATTCTTATAAGGAGGATGAGGTTGATCGAGTCATCCTAACCGTTGAGTTAAAGGTTGAAAAAGAATCACAGGTTATTTGGCATAAACAATTCTTAATGGACACTCTTGGAAATGACAAAGGAAGCGCAATGGCTCAATTAGTGTCTTGTTCTGTTGCTCTTGCGGTTGAAGCGGTAATTAATCAAGAAATTCCTCCTGGTGTTTCAGCAGCTCCCCATCAGAGCGAGCTAGTTAATCGTTGGTTAAAGCAGGCCGAAGAAATTTGTGACCACTTTGTCTTAATTGATCATTTGAATTAATCATTTTGTGAGTCAGGATAGCTTTAACTTTGATCATGAAACTAGGGGTTGGGTTGATTTAATCCCATCTAGAGTACCTCGTCCAAAATTAACCTCTCAAGTGGACACAAAATGGTTGGTCATTGGTGCTGGCTTTACAGGTCTTTCATGTTCGAGAAGACTGGCAGAGCTTAATCCTAATGAAAAGATTGTTTTGCTTGAGGCTAGAAAAGTCGGGCAGAGTGCGTCTGGAAGAAATTCAGGATATGCTGTGGCGCATAGTCACTTCTCTGGAGGTTATCAAAAGGATCAACTCAGACAATATGAAAGGGTTGATCGCATTAATCAGACCGGTCTTGACTCTCTAAAATCTATCATTGATAAAAACCATATTAATTGCGACTTTAAGGAGTCAGGAATTTATCATATGGCGGCTGATAAAAACTCATCTGAAGAGTGTGATTATTTTGTTGACTATCTTAAAAAGAGGCAAATTGAGCATGTGCCACTCTCGCAAGATCAAATTAATTTAGAGCTCGGGACATCATGGTACCGAAAGGGAGTCAAGGTTAAAAATGGCGCTCTAGTTCAACCTGCTAAATTAGTTTTTGGTCTCGCTGACAACCTCCCAAGTAACGTTGAGCTCTATGAGAACTCTCCAGTATTGGGAATGGAGTATGGAAAAATAAATACAATAAGACTACCAAATTTAACGATTAAAGCTAAGAACGTCATCATGGCCTGTAACTATGAGTCTTTGGCTAAAGACCAGCAAAAACAAAGAGTTGTTGGTGTTACACTATCAGGAAGTATAACGCGAGTATTGACTCAGGATGAAGTTAACATACTTGGAAGTGAATCTTCATGGGGTGTTTTATCGCTTCATAGTGGTGGTGCAACAGTAAGACTCACAGAAGATAAAAGAATTTCAATTAGAAACACTGCTGAATACAATAGTCATCGTTTATTAAATGATCAGCAACTCAAAAGAAGACAAAAAATTCATCGACAAGCTTTCGATAATAGATTTCCAGAGCTAAGTCATGTAAGCTTTGAACATCTTTATTCTGGCGTAGAAGGAGTCACAGCCAACAAAACTAACATATTCAAAAAATTGTCAAATAATCTTTATTTTTCTGGCTGCTACAATGGCTCTGGGATTACTAAAGGAACTGCTTTTGGTTTGGGAGTGGCCGATTACGCCTGTGGCAATGATTCCAAATTAGTGAGTGATTGCCTGTCAATTCAAAAGGCCAGATGGCTACCCCCAAGTCCTTTATTAGATCTTGGAGCATGGTATGTCACAAGACAAAGATTTAAAGGCGTCGGGAAAGATCGATAAATG
>AFHY01000025.1 GCA_000213395.2 gamma proteobacterium SCGC AAA007-O20 | reverse complement strand
GGTTCTTATGATGTTGGTCTTCAGATTGCGGGCGCTGCAGCAAAAAATTTAACTAAATTCCAATTAGAATTAGGTTCAAAGAATCCTTTGGTAGTAATGGATGATGCTGATATTGAAGTTGCTGTTGCAGCAGCAACAGGTGGGGCGTTTGGGAGTACCGGTCAAAAGTGTACAGCCTCTTCTCGATTAGTTGTTCACGAGTCAATCCATGACGAATTTATCGATCGTATGCAAAAATCAACTTCTGCGCTTAAAGTGGGACATGCACTTGAAGAGGGCACTCAAATTGGTCCTGCATCAAGCGAGGAGCAATTAGCTTCAAACCTTAAATATATGGATTTAGCTAGAGAGGAAGGTTGTGAAGTAGTTTGTGGTGGAGAGCAGCTTGAATTAAAGACCCCTGGTTTCTATATGCAACCAGCTTTATTGATAGGAGGCAATAACTCAATGAGAGTTAATCGTGAAGAGTTATTTGCGCCGATGGCCTGTGTTATTAAAGTCAAGGATTATGATGAAGCGCTTGCAGTAGCTAATGACACTGATTTTGGCTTAGTTTCAGGCATTATTACCCAATCATTGTCACGAGCAAATCACTTTCGCAGAAATGCAGAGAGCGGATGTGTTATGATAAATCTGCCAACAGCTGGAACGGATTATCATGTGCCTTTTGGTGGTAGAAAAAATTCCAGTTTTGGTCCAAGAGAGCAAGGACAGTATGCAAAAGAGCTCTATACCCAAGTCAAAACATCTTATATCCTGGCAGGCACCCCGTAATGCCACATCCATCTCTATTTATTGACGCACTGCAGTACAACAACTGGAGTGAGGAAATATTCCAACAAATTCAAGATGGTGGTCTGAGCGCAATTCATGTCACTATTTGCTACCACGAGGATTTTGATGAAATGTTGCAAAATGTGAATGATTGGAACAATCGATTTGAGCTGTATGCAGATAAAATTTTCTTAGGCCGAACTGCAAGTGATGTGCGGAAGGCGCAAAAAGAGGGACGTACAGCGATATTTTTTGGATTCCAAAACTGTTCGCCAATTGAAGACGACATTGAGTTAGTAGAGGCATGCTATGAACTAGGGGCGCGATTCATGCAGCTTACCTATAACAACCAAAGCTTGTTAGCAACTGGTTGCTATGAACAGAATGATTCTGGGGTTACGAGAATGGGAAGGCAAGTTATCAAGGAAATGAATAGAGTAGGTTTGGTTGTTGACATGAGTCACTCAGCTGAACGTTCAACACTGGACGCTATAGAAATTTCCGAACGCCCTATTGTAATCTCGCATGCCAATCCAGCCTTCTGGCATCCAGCACTTAGAAATAAGTCTAACGAAGTCCTCAAGGCATTGGGTGAAAGCGGAAGTATGTTGGGATTTTCGGTATACCCACACCATCTCAAGGACGGCACAAACTGTACACTCGAAAGTTTTTCTGCAATGATTGCGGATACTGCTGAGATCATGGGAGTTCAAAACATCGGAATCGGAACTGATTTGTGCCAAAATCAGCCTGACAGCGTTGTCGAGTGGATGAGAAATGGCACCTGGACAAACGAGCGCGACTTCGGTGAAGGTTCTGCCGGTTCTGCTGGCTTTCCTGATCAACCTTCATGGTTTCGCGATAACCGCGATTTTTCAAACATTGCCTTGGGTCTAAAAGATGTTGGCTTTTCTGATGATGAAGTTGCTGCTGTGATGGGAAATAATTGGCTGAACTTTTTTGAATCATCTTTCGAGCCTATAGTTAATTAGCTAATTAATTATGATGTCTGATTCAAACTTATCTAATCTTAGTGTGGAATTTATGCGCCCGCCTGAACAGGTTATGCGTTTAGATAGAATGGGATCTTCTCATCAAACTAGGCTAAGCTTTATGCGCTCTCTGATTAGACGCATGTCTAGGGAGAATTGGAAATTTGAATGTCTTCGACGTGATATTGATAATGACGGTTTTGGTGTAAGTGTTTACGCCGTAACTACGCCGTTAAGAACATACTCATTGATTGCTTTTACTCAGGATATCCCTCCAAAAAAACGTACTGACAGAGTCATAGCAGAGGTTTGGGATGCTACTTTTAATCTGTTTGATGGTATTCCAACTCAAGCAGATATAGATTATTTGGCGAACAATACCCCTAAACAGGAAGGAGGTAGATATCGCCCTAGTGAACTTGTTTTAGCGAGGGCTAATAAAAGTTTGAGAGTTTTCGAGCACGTTATATCTACACTAGCGAAAGGCAATCAACCAGATATTGAGTTGCTTTCTTCAGTAGGTTACTTAATGCGCACTACAGCAGTTTATGGTAGTGGTAAATTTGGTTGCGCTGATAGAGCTAAAATTGCTGATCGTGAAGAGTGTAAAGGTGCATTTCAAATTGAGCTTCTAGCCGTATATTTAATTCGTTGGTTCACGATAGATTTGGCTGAGCATTTGGCGAAAAAAAGAGGTGGTGACAAGGCAGTTAAGTTTGAACCACATATTCGTCAATTTATCGGTGTTGGTAATGCTACTGGTTTGGGCATGGCTCCCTTTTTGTTAAAACATCCTGTTTTAATTCATAACTTGGTCATTGCGAAAGAAAGCGCATTAGCAAGAGTCAGAAGCATGGAAACTCCTCTCAAAGGCACGCTTGAAAAATTTACGCAGTCACTGATCCAAGTGAGCCAACATCTTAGGGAGTGGTCTGTAGAGGATGAGGTGCAAACAACAAGAATTGATCGTCTTAAGGATGAAATTGAATCACTTAGTAATTGGTGCAGTGATGAAATTAACTTAATGAAACCCTACCCTTGGAATGGAATATATCAGTTTGTTGAAGATCGTTTTTCCTTGGAATGCCAAGAAATGGTTGTGTCTTTAATTATCGAGCCACATGGGTCTTTGGTGGATGATTTAGCTGAAACAATGT
Organism: gamma proteobacterium SCGC AAA007-O20; assembly: GCA_000213395.2. Lineage (GTDB taxonomy): Bacteria > Pseudomonadota > Gammaproteobacteria > PS1 > Pseudothioglobaceae > Pseudothioglobus. The sequence goes on along the minus strand of AFHY01000025.1, from coordinate 7,458 downwards.
CTTCCGTGTCTACTCCAAAGTTGGTAGCTAACATGCCACTAAGTCAATTAAAAGAGATCGTTAAAGATTACTATGTTTGGGCAACGACAATTGATTTCACGCTTACAGACTCACAGCATCATTTTTGGTATTACTCGGAAGATAAATTAGAGCCACGTTTTGGTTCTCGTGATGTTGAAGAAGGTTCGGAACAAGAAATGCCCTTAGCTATAGGTCGAGATGTGCATGACCTTAACCATGCCTTATTGTCAACAAGTGATGAAATGTTGGTGGGTGAGTTTGTAATATCCTTCCCCCAGTTCAGACATATTATCCGTCGTATTCAAAATACACTTCAAAGACCTTATTCAGAAGTTCAGGATAATTTATTGGATGAGTCTATGAGACCGTTGGATTTGTTGCGCTTTAAGTTGGCGTTTTTTGGTGCTTCTAAATTTGACCCCAAGTCAGACCTTTGGACTAGAATCTCAATGTATCAAGGAGCACCAATGCCAGACCAGTTGTCTGATCCTGATCACGATAAGTGGTTCTTTCCAGTTATACCAAATCAGGTCATTTAGATGGCAACAGAACATTTAACTATTTCACTTAATGAGGTATTGTTTTTCTTTACTCGTGCAGGATTTGGGGTGAATGCTCCGATCGGTATATCTGAGGATTTTGCGTACAGTAATATGTGGATAGCAGAAAACGGTTTTGATCCTTCTAGTTGCAGTATAGAAGCGCTTAACAATCTTGACAGTCATGCAAGTGATTTGGCTGTAGAGTTAGAAAAATCAGATACGCAGGTTCATTTCGTTAATCCTAATAATGTATATTTATCTTCTCTTATTGCATCTGTCAGTGTGGTCGATTGCATTAATATCGGATCTCAAGATGTTGAATTGATTGTTAAAAATGTAGACTCACCACTACTGGTTATTGCAGCAATGGGGGCAAATCAATGTAGTGATTGGCAGGCAATCTGGTTGGATGAAAATAATTACGAGTATTTAGTAAACTTTATTGAGCCCGGTGTTTGGGAAATGGTTAGTTCAAATACCCAGCCCATAGAGTTAAGTAAGGGAGGTAATATGATTATTCGTCCCCTAGTTGAAACAAAAAAACACCCCGCCAATGCGGTTTTAAGGCAATTTGTTACAATTGAAGAAAAAGAAAAAATACTTCAAACCGGAGTCAAGGTAGGAGAGCACTGGCAAGGCATTTATGACTATTTTTCACGTTGTTTAGTGAAATCAACAGCTGAATCGCGCGCATCAGGTGCAGGTGCAGGAATGGTTGACACAGATTAATTGAAGAAAGACATAATCAACAGCTGAGAAACAAAAAATAGGAGTTAGTTTTGGCATTATTAATTTCGGTTAGCGAATTTTGGGAAGATGAAAAAWTTTGGCGTCAATGGGTCCAGGCAGAGTTGCCCGAGATGGATGTTCGAGTGCATCCTGATGATGGTGATGTTAATGAAATTAAGTATGTAGCGACATGGAAGCATCCCCATGGAATTTTAAAGAAATACCCAAATTTAAAGGCAATTCATTTTGTAAGTGAAACTAGTATCTTTCAGTACATCTAAAATCCTGCGAACTGACTCCTCTGCATTGTCTTGTACGTGCTGCATATAAGCATGGACAACATCAAGACCATAACGTTCGATGATAATTAGTAATTCTTTCGTCCCCTAGTTGAAACAAAAAACACCCCGCCAATGCGGTTTTAAGGCAATTTGTTACAATTGAAGAAAAAGAAAAAATAACTTCAAACCGGAGTCAAGGTAGGAGAGCACTGGCAAGGCATTTATGACTATTTTTCACGTTGTTTAGTGAAATCAACAGCTGAATCGCGCGCATCAGGYGCAGGTGCAGGAATGGTTGACACAGATTAATTGAAGAAAGACATAATCAACAGCTGAGAAACAAAAAATAGGAGTTAGTTTTGGCATTATTAATTTCGGTTAGCGAATTTTGGGAAGATGAAAAAATTTGGCGTCAATGGGTCCAGGCAGAGTTGCCCGAGATGGATGTTCGAGTGCATCCTGATGATGGTGATGTTAATGAAATTAAGTATGTAGCGACATGGAAGCATCCCCATGGAATTTTAAAGAAATACCCAAATTTAAAGGCAATTCTATCTTTAGGCGCAGGAGTGGATCATATTCTCAGTGATCCCGATTTGCCAGAAGATCTACCAATTGTGCGTTTAGTTGATCCCAAATTAACGCACGAGATGTGTTTTCATGCTCTTCATTGGGTATTGCATTTTCATAGTGATCACTTTTTTGTACATGAAACAACAGATGGACAAAAAATGGCAACAGCAAGGTTCCATACAGCCTGAAGATAGGACGATTGGAATTATGGGTTTAGGTAATATTGGAAGAGGTATTGGCGATTCACTAGTTAATCAAGGTTTTAAGGTGTTGGGCTGGGGAGCCAATCAAAAATCATCTTTGGGTGATATTCAACACTTTTTTGGAGACGAGCAGTTAGGCGATTTTTTGGAAAAGACAGATATATTAATAAACGTCCTACCTTTAACTGAGAGCACAACTAATATACTCAGAAAACAAGAGCTTCAACGTTTGCCTAGAGGTGCATTTATTATAAATATGGGCAGAGGGGGTATTGTCAACGAGGCAGATTTATTATCTCTACTAGACGAAGGACACATTACTGCTGCGGCTATGGATGTATTTGAAGAAGAACCTTTGTCTGAGCTATTGAAAAAATTGGGCAACCATATAGGCATAATGGGATACGATGTTGAAGATTATTTCAAAATGGGAATAGAACTTTCAGATGCCAAAATTGATGAAAAGATTCGCCAAAGAGAATCTGCAAGAGCTTCAAAAGACTTTGCAATGTCAGACCAAATACGTGATGAACTTTTAGCACGAGGCATTATCCTTGAAGACAGTATAAATGGCACCACTTGGCGAAGAAAATAAGTTGAACCCTTTCGCTGATTGGACTCAAATAGATTCAATTTTGCTTGATTTGGATGGCACACTCCTAGATTTAAATTTTGATCTACATTTTTGGTTGGAATATCTACCCCAAGTGTATTCAGAAAAACATAATATCAATCACCAACAAGCTCAAGATATTTTGCTGCCAATGTTAAATGCTGAAAAGGGCAAACTGAATTGGTATTGCGTCGATTTTTGGCAGGAAAAATTAGAACTAGATATTATGGAACTAAAAAATAATATCTCGCACCTTATTCAAATACATCCAAATGTAAAAAGATTTTTAACACTAGCTAGGAAGCATCATAAGAAAATCTATTTAGTAACCAATGCGCATCGAAAAACCATCAAACTAAAAATGTCTGTCACTCAAATTCAAGATTATTTTGATGGTATTGTTTCCTCCCACGATTTTGGTGTTGCCAAGCAAGAGCAAGCTTTTTGGCATAAATTAAGCGAAGTAATTCATTTAGATAAAAACAGAACCATTTTTTTTGATGACTCGCCTGATGTTCTGCAATCCGCTTTTGAATTTAATATAAAACACGTAGTCGCCATAAGCAAGCCTAGCTCTAGAATAAAGACAGAAATTGTTCCTGGCTTTATCAATATTGAGAATTTTTCCCAAGTATTGCCATTTATTTAGAGCTCAAAAAGCAATATTGCCAGCAAAATAATTAAACCGTAATATTGAATAATTGAAAGCCGATTTTTAGATAACTGGTATAATTATTGAGAGCCAAAGGAGGGCTTGGCATATTTTATTTATTGCCCAGAATCGCAAGCCATTATCACTCAATAAAGTTCAAATTTAAATCAAAAAGAGGAAAATATGAAAAACGCTTTTTATGCTCAATCTGGTGGTGTGACTGCAGTTATTAACGCTTCTGCCTGTGGTGTCATTGAAACAGCACGCAAGCATTCAGATAAGATTGGTAAAGTTTATGCAGGTGAAAACGGCATTATTGGCGCTCTAACTGAAAACCTGATAGACACCTCTCTCGAATCAGATGCAGATATAGCAGCCCTAAACCATACCCCATCAGGTGGGTTCGGTTCCTGTCGCTATAAAATGAAATCATTAGAAGCCAATAAAGCTGAATATGAGCGCTTGATTGAAGTTTTTAAGGCACATAATATTGGTTATTTTTTCTACAATGGTGGTGGTGACTCAGCAGATACCTGTTTAAAGGTTTCTCAACTTTCTGAAAGTATGGGGTACCCAATACAGGCCATCCACATCCCTAAAACGGTTGATAATGATTTACCAGTCACAGACAATTGTCCAGGTTTTGGTTCTGTAGCAAAATATGTTGCTGTATCAACAATGGAGGCGAGTTTTGATGTTGCCTCAATGGCGGCTACATCAACCAAAGTTTTTGTTCTCGAAGTGATGGGAAGACACGCAGGGTGGATTRYTRCAGCTGGAGGACTAGTGGATTCGTCAATACCAGTTGTCATTCTATTTCCTGAGATTGATTTTGATGAAAAAGCTTTCCTCGATAAAGTTGATAACAACGTAAAAGAATTTGGTTATTGCACCATTGTTGTCTCTGAAGGTACAAAATGGCCGGATGGAAGATTCCTAGCAGAGCAAGGCACTCGTGATGACTTTGGGCACGCACAACTAGGCGGTGCTGCTCCTGTCGTCGCAAATTTAATTAAAAACGCTCTGGGATATAAATTTCACTGGGCAGTGGCAGACTACTTACAGCGTTCAGCACGCCACTTGGCATCAGATACTGATGTTGAACAGGCATATGCTCTTGGGCAAGCGGCAGTTGAAATGGCTCTAGAAGGCAAAAATTCTGTCATGCCAGCTATTGTTCGAATCTCCAATAACCCTTACAAATGGGAAATTGGTTGTGGTGCATTAAAAGATGTTGCCAACGTCGAAAAGATGATGCCTAATAATTATATTTCWGCAGACGGTTTTTCTATTACCGATTCATGTCGTGAATATTTACTACCGCTTATTGAAGGCGAGAATTATCCACCATATAATGATGGATTGCCAAATTATGTGGTATTAAAAAAGTCAAAGGTTGCTCAAAAACTACCACCATTTGAAGTTTAAACACTAGAATAAATTATTATGAATGTCATTTTATTAGGACCTCCAGGAGCCGGCAAAGGTACACAAGCCGCTCACATTTGTGAAAAATTTAATATACCTCAAATATCTACGGGTGATATGTTGCGTGCTGCAGTTGTTGCTGGCACAACAATAGGTCTAAAGGCAAAAAAAATTATAGATGCAGGTGGTCTTGTTTCTGATGATATTATTATTGCGTTAGTAAAAGAAAGAATCCAATCACAAGACTGCAAAAACGGCTACTTACTTGACGGTTTTCCTAGAACTATCACACAGGCTGATTCACTCAAATTAAGGGGTATTAAGATAGATTATGTAGTTGAGGTTCAGGTTCCTGATGAAGATATAGTAGTTAGAATGTCAGGTCGGCGAGTTCATTTATCCTCAGGAAGAACTTATCATATTGTTTTCAATCCACCAATTGTACAAAACAAAGATGATCTCACTGAAGAAGATTTGATTCAACGCGTTGACGATAATGAAAAAATCGTCCGAGATCGTTTAAGTATTTATCATCAACAAACGCAACCATTGGTAGATTACTATAGCGAACAAGCACTTGAAGAGAATTCAGGGACAAAGTTTCACGCTATCAATGGAGTCGGAACCCTTGATGAAGTCAAAACAAGAATCAATTCCGCACTTGAAAGTTAAACTTTATTAATCAAGCACTTCAAATGTAATTTTTAGCTAGAGAACAAAGTAATCTGGATTGACTAAGAATTGATTACAATACTATTTTAAATTTAACCCGCTCCGTGCCGTCTTCGGAGCCTTTAACGACTACCTTGTCATTATTGATATCATAATTTAGTGTATCTCCACTAAACGAATCAAAACCTTGTACCAGGCGTGCATTACCAACTAAAAAAATCATACCTTCATCTACGTCATAAGTAATTAGTGTTGCAGTGGCTTCAATAAAACGCGCTTGATTTTCTTGGCTTTGAATGTATTTCGCAGGTTTTTCCAGACTACCCTTTGCAATCATACTAACCACCTCTTCATTATCTGTTTGCACTTGGATAAGTTCAGCAAACAAAAGAAGAGAGCCCTGCCTAACTTCTGCATTACCACTAAACTCATTAAACCCTGTAGTTTCGTCAACGACAACAGACTGGGCCTCAATTTCAATCGGTTGCTTTGTATCCTCTGGAAGCGCAAAAACCAGAGAAGCTACAAAAGCCATCAATAAAATAAGAAATTTATTCATAAACACCTAGCACTCCACCCATTAGTTCAACTTTTTTTGTTTTTGCGTCATAATGCATTCTTTTTGCACGTATGTCAGAGACTTTTGTTTGGTAATGAGTTGCATCATTCGATTTGTACACTTCGCCTCCGTTCGATTGGTCTACGATAAGATTATAACTATTCATTGTACTGCCTGAGCTGTTCAATACCTGCACTTTACCAAGTAATTTCATCAAATTTTCATTCATATCTAAATCCATACCCATCTCTGCATTAATCGTATTATCTATTGAGCGGTATATTGTTCTCTCTTTGCTCTCATAATGTTTTTCTCCATTAGCATGACTGATAAATAAGTTTCTGCTCTCAATCACTCCGCCAAGATCTTGTTCAATTATTACATCTCCTACCAAAGACATAGTGTCATCATTATTATTCATTTCCATGCCCTGTGCATGTATTATTGCATTTTCACCTAAATAGGCAACTTCCCTATTACTTTTTATTTGACCGCTATTAGAAAGAACAATTAGGGACTCGGTATTTATCTCATGTAAAGCACCATTCTTAGATTGAATGTTTATTTCGCCATTAAAAAAAATTTCTCCTGATTTTAGAATTTCTGCACGATTCGATGTTAATACAACCCCCTTCTCACCAACTTCATCATATGTTGTCAACTTAATGTTAAGTAACTGGACTGGCGAATTTTTATAACTGTAATAGGTATCAGCTTCAAGAATATGTAACAAAAGTTGTTCCTTTGAATACTCCTTAATAAGAAAATTGTCTATTTTTTCAAGATAAGCAATATCCTTCATTTCTTCTTTAATACTATCAAACTGTTGCGTGTTTTTTTGGAACATAGAAATCTTTGCAATATTGTCTTGAAATAGCCACAGAATAGCTATTAAGCTAACTCTACAAATGGGTTTTATCCTGAGTAATTTCATGGTAATATGTAAGCAACTCATATATATGAGCTAAAAAACACAACAAATTACTTCAATTTATTTATTGGTTTGGGTAATTTTTTCCCTAAAAAGAAAGTATTTTTTGTGGTTATGTGTCAATTTATAAAATTAAGGAGAAGTAAAAATGAAAATATTAAGTAAGACTTTTATAGCAGGATTAATTGCATTTTCTATGTCAATGTCAAGCTATGCAGAAAAAGTTAATATCGGTGATCCAGGTTGGACAGGAG
>AFHY01000026.1 GCA_000213395.2 gamma proteobacterium SCGC AAA007-O20 | reverse complement strand
AATCTCCCACCGCAATTGCAGTCACTATTGCTATGGATTTGTTAAATTTTCTTGAAGATAAGAAACAATCGATGGCACTATGAAATATCAATTAGAAATTCAAAACATCACAAAATCGTATGGAAATTTAAAGGCCAATGATGAGATTTCGCTGAATATCAAGCCCGCAAGTATTCATGCTTTGTTGGGTGAAAATGGTGCGGGTAAATCGACCCTAGTCAAAGTCATCTATGGGTCTTTACAGCCTGACAGCGGTCAGATGCAGTGGTGTGGTGAAGGATACAGTCCAAAGAGTCCCTTTGATGCGAGAGAGCAGGGGATAGCGATGGTATTTCAACATTTTTCGTTGTTTGATTCCTTAACCGTTGCTGAAAACATCATACTTGGCCTTGACGATATTAGTCTGGATACTGATTTCACTGAACAAATTACCAAATATTCGAAGCAATATGGTCTAGATATTAATCCACAACAGGTGGTTGGTGATCTGTCAGTTGGAGCTCGCCAAAGAGTTGAAATTATTCGTTGCTTGATGCAGAATCCAAAACTGTTAATTATGGACGAGCCAACCTCAGTATTGACACCACAGGAGGTAACTGATTTATTTATTACACTCCGAAAACTAGCAGAGGATGGTTGTGCCATTTTGTATATTTCTCATAAGCTAGAAGAGGTCCGTCAAATCTGCACCCAGGCAACTATCTTACGTGGCGGCAAGTTGGTGCAAAATTGCAATCCTCAGGATTACAACAAGCAGGAGCTTGCTGAGATGATGATTGGTAAAAAATTGATTCAATTAGCAAGAAGTAATATAACGACAGGACAAGATATTTTCTCAATCAATAATTTAGGTCGAAAAAGTGAAGACATATTTGGTGTAGATTTGCATGACATTTCTTTGACCATTAAGAAGGGCAGTATTGTTGGAATAGCAGGCGTTGCTGGTAATGGACAGGATGAATTAATGGAGCTATTGATTGGTGAAGTTGAAGCACCTGCAGAAAGTTTAGTCTTCAAAGATGAAGATATTGGTCGACTGAATTCACATCAAAGAAGGCAGTTGTCAATGTTTTTTATTCCTGAAGAGCGCCTAGGTCATGGTGCTGTGCCAGATATGGGGCTGCATGAAAATATGCTACTGAGTCGACCGCAACAAAGTGAAATGACGAATTACGGGGTCATTAATTGGCAGAATGTTGAGAAACTCACACAACAAGTTATCGATGATTTTAAAGTACAAACCCAGTCCAGCAAAATGCTGGCTAAATCACTCTCAGGTGGAAATTTGCAAAAGTTTATGGTCGGTAGAGAGTTAATTCAAAATCCTGAATTGTTAATTGTTTCCCAACCAACCTGGGGTGTCGATGCGGGCTCTGAAAACAACATTCACCAGTCATTAATCGCATTGGCTGATCAAGGCTCAGCGATACTGATTATTTCTCAGGATTTGGATGAGATACTGACTTTATGTGAGCAAATTCATGTTCTCTCAGAAGGTAGTCTGTCAGCTGCTGTTGATATGAAGGACAATGGCCTAGCAAAAATCTCAAATTTAATGGTTGGGAGTGAGAAACAATGATCAGACTCATACCGCGAGCCCAACCCTCTAAAGCAATGATTTTCTTGTCGCCATTATTGGCGCTTACATTGACGGCTGTGACGGCATTTTTTATTTTTGCTTTTATATTGACTGATATCAAAGTATCCAGTGTTTTTTACACACTATTTGTAGAACCCTTGATTGATACTTACTACATTTCTGAATTGCTAGTGAAGGCAGCACCACTGATTATGATAGCGCTTGGGCTTTCGATTGGCTTTAGAGCTGGTGTGTGGAATATTGGTGCTGAGGGCCAGTATGTTATTGGCGGAATAACCGGCGGAGCTGTTGGACTATATTTTTATAACGTTGAGGGATTCTGGTTGATACCTTTAATGTCCCTAGCGGCAATCTTAGGGGGTATGTTCTATGCCGGTATTGCTGCATTTCTAAAGAACAAATATCAGGTTAATGAAATCTTAGTGACACTTATGCTGACCTATGTTGCTGTATTGTTTCTTAGTGCGATGCTACAAGGACCGATGAGAAACCCTTCTGGCTTTAATTTCCCGGAAAGTCGACCATTTCATGATGGCGCATTGTTGCCTATTATTTGGCAAGGAACTCGATTAAACGTTGGATTAATTATTGCTGTTATTCTTTCATTTGTAACCTGGCTTGGGATTAAGAAACATTTGTCAGGCTTACAAATAAAAATAACCGGTAGTGCTCCTCGTGCCGCTAAATTTGCAGGCTTTGATGACAAGAAAACTATCTGGTTTGCATTGTTAATATCGGGAGGAGTGGCGGGGCTAGCTGGTTTATTTGAAGTCATAGGACCTGCCGGCCAAATCACCCCTGGATTGCCGCAATTTTATGGCTTTACTGCAATCATTGTGGCCTTTATGTCAAGACTGCACCCGATAGCAATAATCTTCTCAGCTTTACTAATAGCACTCACTTATATTGGTGGTGAAAATGTACAAATCTATTTTAATTTACCAAGCTCGATTACAAACATATTTCAAGGCATGTTGTTGTTTTATTTTCTTGCCTGTGACGTATTAATTCAATACAAGATTGTTTTCATTAAAACCATACGACAAAAATTATGAATGAAGGTCTGATAATTGCCATTATTATAGGAATCAGTATTGCTGCTGTGCCATTGATTTTTGCCGCAATAGGGGAGCTTCTAGTGGAACGTTCAGGCGTACTTAACTTGGGAGTCGAGGGGATGATGATTGTTGGTGCGCTGGCCGGTTTTGTAGTAGAATTTCATACTGGAAGTTCTTTTTTAGCAGTATTGGCGGCATTACTAGCGGGCATGGCGATTGCCTCTATTTTTGCTTTCTTAACGCAAATATTACTGACAAATCATGTAGCGACTGGGCTCGCTTTGACCCTTTTTGGTCTTGGAATAGCAGCTTTTGTAGGGAGAAGTTATACTGAAGAAAATATTGAACTGATCTCTGCACTCCATATTCCCGTGCTTTCTGATTTACCTGTCATTGGTCCGTTGTTGTTTAGTTATAACCCACTTGTGTATCTTGCCTTCGTTATGGTGTTTTTGGTATGGTGGTTTTTATTTAAAACCAAACAAGGGTTAATATTAAGAGCTATAGGTGATAACCACGATGCCGCCCACGCGATTGGACACAATGTTGTTCGCTACCGCGTATTGGCAATCCTATTTGGTGGCGCAATGGCTGGCATTGGTGGCGCCTTTTTGTCTTTGGTACAGGTGCCAATCTGGGGTGAAGATATGACCGCGGGTCGTGGCTGGATTGCACTTGCATTAGTTGTTTTTTCATCATGGCAACCCTTTAAAGTTATATTGGGTGCCCTGATTTTTGGAGGTATCACAATTCTCCAACTTCATGCCCAAGGTTTTGATGTTAGAATTAGTGCGCAATACTTATCAATGCTGCCTTATATAGCAACGATTGTCATACTGGTAAGTTTAAGAATGAGAGATAAAAACAAAACAAATCGCACAATGCCTAATTGTTTGGGTAGAATATTTCATTCAACATCTTAGTTTTCATCACTAAGTTGTCAACTAAAAATTAGTAAACAAAGCAAGTAAATCGTTAAATAAAAAAGGAGAAGAAGATATGTCTAATCGAAGATTAACGAGTATTTTGAAGTTCTCGTTATTAAGTTTAATGTTGGCATTTACAAATAGTGCCTTCGCTGATCCTGTAAAAGCGGCCTTTATCTATATTGGTCCAACGGGAGACCATGGATGGACCTATGCACATGACCAAGGTGTAAACCATCTTAAAGATCAACTAGGTGATGACGTAGTAATTACACGTATTGAAAGTGTCGCTGAGAATTCCGATTCTGAGCGTGTTATTACGAGCCTTGCCAGGAAAAATGATATTATTTTCACCACATCTTTTGGATATATGGAGCCCACAATAAAGGTTGCGGCGCGTTATCCGGATGTTAAATTTGAACACGCAACAGGGTATAAGCGTCCTACGGATAATATCTCTACCTATTCTGCGAGATTTTATGAAGGTAGACACGTTATAGGTAAGATTGCGGGCAGAATGACAAATACTAATATAATTGGTTATATTGCTTCATTCCCTATCCCTGAAGTTATTCGCGGTATTAACTCTGCCTTCTTGGCTGCAAGATCTGTTAACCCTGATATCCAAATCAAAATCGTTTGGGTTTACACTTGGTATGATCCAGGTAAAGAGGCAGATGCGGCTCGTGCACTTATAGCCCAGGGCGCAGATATTATCATGCAACATACCGACTCAACAGCACCTATGACTGTAGCTGAAGAGGAGGATGGCGTTCGCGCTTTTGGTCAGGCGTCTGATATGTCTGCATGGGGTCCAAGCGCTCATTTAACTTCAATTATTAATAACTGGGGCCCATATTATGCTGATCGAGTCAAGGCTGTAAGAGATGGCACTTGGACAGAAACCGATACATTCGATGGTGTTGAAGAAGGTATGGTGGCGTTTGCTCCAATGGAGAATATGCCTGACGAAGTTATGTGGGAGGCTCAAGATACTATACTTGACCTAGACGCTGGTGCTGTTCATCCGTTCACTGGACCTATCAACAGGCAAGATGGTAGTGTATGGTTGGCGGAAGGTGAAACACCACCTATGTTCCCCGACATCATAACTATGGATTTTTATGTAGAAGGAATTGACAGTAAGTATCCTAACTAATAAAAGTTCATTTAAGCTTTAATGATAATCGCACCCTTTTGGGTGCGATTTCATTATGTATCATTAAGAACTTTACTAACTCTGATGCAGATCAATTATGAATCAAGCAACGATTTGGGTTAAAGATCCACTTGCTATATACGCAAAAAATAGCAAAAGTGGTATTGTCATTAAAGGACAAGAGATTATTGAGTTAGTTGGCGCTGGAAAGGCTCCATTGTCTCAAATTGATGAGGTTTATGATGCCAGTGAAAGTGTTGTTTTACCAGGCTTAATCAATACCCACCACCACTTCTACCAAACCCTCACTAGGGCCTATCCAGAGGCTTTGAATAAGGAGCTATTCCCTTGGTTAAAGAGTCTATATAGGGTGTGGGCACATATCCAACCAGAGATGTTGGCGGTTTCGACTGAATTGGCCCTATCTGAGCTTTTGTTGTCCGGTTGCACTACCGCAAGTGATCACCACTATTTGTTTCCCAGTCAGCTCGAAAATGCGATAGATATTCAGGTTGAGCAAGCTCAAAAATTAGGAATGCGAGTAGTTCTTACAAGGGGTTCGATGAGCTTAGGGGAGAAGGATGGAGGGCTTCCACCACAAAGTGTGGTGCAAACTAAAGAACAGATATTGAGTGACAGTGAGCGACTAATTAAAAGCTACCATAATACTGATGAAGGAGCGATGACCCAGATCGCTTTAGCGCCATGTTCACCTTTTTCCGTGACCACAGAGTTGATGCAAGATACGGCAGAACTTGCCGAACAATATGACGTCCGATTACATACCCATCTAGCTGAAACCATAGACGAAGAAAATTTTTGCCTAAAAAAATTCGGCTTAAGAACAGTCGACTATCTTGAAAGTGTAGGCTGGTTGTCTGAACGTACATGGCTAGCGCACGGTATCCACTTCAATCCGGAAGAGATACAAAAGCTAGGTCAATCTGGAGTAGGTATCTGTCACTGTCCAAGCTCAAATATGATGCTTGCTTCTGGTATTTGTCGAAGTCTTGAGCTCGAAGAAGCTGGATGTAGTGTAGGTCTAGGTGTGGACGGTTCTGCCTCAAATGACGGATCCAATATGATAGCTGAGCTTAGACAGGGGATGTATTTACAGCGTCTACGCTATGGTGCCTCAAAGATTACCCATAATCATGCATATGAATGGGCTAGTACAGGCTCAGCGAAACTTTTAGGTAGAAACGATATCGGCGAAATAGAAACCGGAAAGCAAGCAGATCTGGCACTATTTAAGCTAGACGAGTTGAGGTTTTCTGGCAGCCATGATCCCTTGGCAGCTTTATTGCTGTGTGGTGCACAAAGAGCAGACAGGGTAATGGTAGCGGGGCAGTGGCGAGTCGTTGACGGAAAGATAGTTGACAAAGATGAGGCCGAATTAATTCACCGCCACAGCGATGCAGCGAAAAAATTACGTCAACTGGCTAGCGCTTAGTTTTTCTTATTATTCCGATTGACTATACATAATAGTTGATCTATAATCTCAACTTGAATATTGTTACAAAATTCAAGTTAATTATGAATACACACAACCATGGTGGCGCCAGAAAGGGTGCTGGTCGTAAAAAAAATTCAGGTAGCTTTAAGGAGGACACCAAGGTCCTTAGAGTGCCAATCAGCCTTGTTGACTCTATCCTTCCCTCTATTGAGGTATATAAATCTCAAGTCAAGACAGGGGTGGAGGTTCTGCTCACTAAAGAGAATACAACAGAGCTGATGATTCCGATTTTTACCTCGCGCGTACAAGCGGGCTTCCCGTCACCGGCAGATGACCATCTAGAGGATGCGCTTGACCTAAATACACACCTTATTCAACACAAAGATGCCACCTTCTTCGTGAAGGCGCAGGGCGATTCAATGCTGGGCGCTGGTATTCATCAAGGTGATATATTGATAGTCGATAAATCCCTGACTGCCAAAAGTGGCAAGATAGTGATTGCGGTTGTTGATGGTGAATTCACTGTTAAACGACTACACAAATACAAAGGAAATATAACTCTTAAATCTGAAAACCCTGAGTTTGAAGATATTAAGGTTGGGGGTACTGATGAACTCATTATATGGGGTGTCGTCACCTCAGTGATACATCAGTATGAGTAACAACAAAAAGTTTGCCTTAATTGACTGCAATAACTTCTATGCCTCCTGTGAAAGGGTATTTGAACCTAAACTAGAAGAGAAGCCAGTTGTTGTACTGTCGAATAATGATGGTTGTATTGTTGCCCGCTCTAACGAGGCAAAAGCGCTAGGTATCAAGATGGGAGTGCCTTACTTCCAGATTAAAAAACTGATTCTTCAAAATGATGTTGTAGTTAGGTCTTCTAACTATCCTCTGTATGGAGATATGTCGTCAAGAGTGATGAGGATTATTGCTCAATACTCCCCCATTCAAGAGGTCTATTCTATCGATGAAAGTTTTATAGATTTGGAAGGGCTGTCATTTGACCTGGTAACCCATATGCAGTCTCTAAGGAGACAGGTTAAGCGTTGGACAGGTATCTCGGTTTGTGTCGGTATGGGTAGTACTAAAGTTTTGGCTAAACTTGCAAATCGCATTGCCAAGAAGTATTCAAAATTTAATGGAGTTTTTGATATAGATGCGCTACCATATGATAGATATAGAAGGTTATTGCGGTCCGTTGAAGTGGGTGATTTATGGGGTATAGGAAGACAGAGCGCTAAAAAGCTTAGCCGTATTAATATTAACTCCAGCTATGATTTTTATAAAGCAGATATTGGCATTATTGAAACCCTTTTAGGTGTTAACGGTAAGAGGGTGTACCAAGAGCTTCGTGGCCACTCCTGCGTATCTATTGAGTGTATTCCACCAACTAGGCAACAGATCGTCTCCTCACGTTCGTTTGGAACTGATTTAACGGACTTTGATGAATTGAATCAGGCACTCACTATCCTTACTAGGAAAGCTGTCAATAAGCTTAATAATCATAAACTAGCAGCCACAACCCTTACCGTTTTTATTTACACCAATCCCCACAAAAAAGACAAACCCTGTGTGCATTTATCAAAAACTGTTGGAATGACTACAGCCACTCAAGATGAGTCACTACTGATACCACTCACATCCAAGATACTAAAACTTATCTATAAGCCAGGATATTCATTCTACAAGGGAGGTATAGTGCTAGGTAATCTAAGTAAAAATTACCGTCAGCAGGATCTATTTTCGATGAATCAGAACAGTCAATCGGAGGCAGACAGCTACAACAAATCTAACCCTATACGAAGCATAAATAGGCGCTTCAATGAGTCCGTTAAATATGCTAGTGAAGTGGGTAACGATAGGTGGCAATCAAGGGCTGATTTTAGGTCGAATAGGTATACAACTAGTTGGAACGAGTTACTCTTGGTCTAGTCCACCTTTTTTATTCATTTCAGATTCCACGTCATCCATCATAGAATTATGGGTCTCGTCAGTCCAATCATTTTTCTGAGTTTTAGATTTTTTATTATTTGCTTGTTTAACGGTTTCACGGACTTTAAAAAATGGAGCAAAAAACAAGCCAACCTC
The DNA here is from genome assembly GCA_000213395.2 of gamma proteobacterium SCGC AAA007-O20. Lineage (GTDB taxonomy): Bacteria > Pseudomonadota > Gammaproteobacteria > PS1 > Pseudothioglobaceae > Pseudothioglobus. Next base: position 606 of record AFHY01000026.1, on the reverse strand, counting down.
AAAAAGAAGCCAAATAGGAATTGCGATGAGAATCTGCGAGATAATATCTGGAGGCGTCAAAATCATTCCAACTACAAAAGAACCAATAATGACGTAGGAACGATTTTTTTTAAGTCGCTCAGCAGTAGTTGCCCCAAACATAATCAGCAAGATTGTTGCAATCGGAACCTCAAAGGCAACCCCAAAAGCAAAAGAGACTTTTAGAATAAAGTCAAGATAGTATTGAATATCAGGTGCAAAGTCGACTGATGCTGGTCCTACAGTCGACAAGAAGTTAAAAATGACAGGAAAAACGATATAGAAAGAGAAAAGCAAGCCTGCATAAAAAAGTATCGTTGAGGATATTAAAAGTGGCAGTATTAGTTTCTTTTCGTGTCGATAAAGAGCAGGCGCTGTGAATGACCATAACTGGTAGAGCAAATAAGGCATAGCAACATAGATGGCAAGAATTAATGACATCTTTAGTGGCGTCAAGAAGGGAGAGATAACGCCAATAGCGATAAGGCTGGACCCTGGTATTGCTTGAACAATCGGTGCCGCTATAAATGTGTATATGTCATCGGAAAACGGAAAAAGGATTGCGAAGAAAATCACAATCGCAATCAC
>AFHY01000027.1 GCA_000213395.2 gamma proteobacterium SCGC AAA007-O20 | reverse complement strand
AACTTTTATTGTTGGATTTTTAGGTCTTGTAGTTCTCGCCATTGGTGTTGTAATTGTATTTAAAGGCATAGATTTTCTTAACAGATATATAGATAAGATTCGTATTTTGACTATTTTGTTTTTGTTACTACTTATAAGTAATTATTTTCTGAATTATATGAATAAATAGTTAAAGAGGATATGTACTTTTATGAAGTGGAAATGTTGTTGTTATAAGGATTATTGAGGTTTGAAAGTTGGTCGGGACGAGAGGATTTGAACCTCTGACCACTTGACCCCCAGTCAAGTACGCTACCAGACTGCGCCACGCCCCGAAATAACAATTACTTTTCCCTATTTAAACTTTCCATAAGCAAAACCAACAATAAAAGCTATTAAGCCAAAAGGTAGTGTTCTCGACAACCACATAAATAAATGAGCTGTGTCCGGAGTTATTAGGAATTGAGGCATCGTAACTGAAGTTGATATAAAGAGACTCCAGGCAAAAAAGAGCTGCGCATAGTCTAAGGGCATGTTCCCAGAGTCTGTTTTTGGCTTTACAACTCTAAAAAAAAGATAGCCAAAACCAACTGAAACAACTACTGCAAAAACTTCAATTAATCCCATTTTAAAACCTCCAATTTCGTTACACCTAAAAAAATTAAATTATGATTTCTTAAATAAGGTCTTCAAATTACATTATTTCAAAAAAATAGTATATTTTACCTACCGATAAAAGCCCATTAAACAATTTAATTCAAGCCACATATAGGACACTCAGGCTCCTTAACAATTTTAACTTTTCTTAAACTAAGGTCTAAACCATCAATCAACAACAATTCTCCACAAAGCTGATCACCTATACCTAGTAATACTTTGATCGCCTGCAGCGCTTGGATTGTACCAACGAGTCCGGCAACGGGTGCTAAAACACCATTTTCAACGCAACTTTCACGACCATTCCCCTGTTCAGAGTATAGGCACTGATAGCAAGGCTGATCTACTTCATATCCTTTAAAAACTGATATTTGGCCCTCGAAACGAATTACTGCTGCAGAGATTAGCGGCTTGTGACATTCAACACATGCTTTGTTAATTTCAAAACGACTTTCAAAATTATCAGTACCATCCAAAACAATGTCCACATCTTTTATTAAAGAAGCTAGATTGTCACTATGCATTATCTCATTGACAACTGTTACTGTAATGTTGGGATTTAACTCAAGCAATTTGGCCTTAGCAGAATTTACTTTGTCATCGCCTATATCTGAAGTACTGTGAATAATTTGGCGCTGCAGATTCGACAACTCTACCTGATCAAAATCTGCAATGATTATATGGCCGACACCAGCCGCTGCCAAATAAAGTGCGGTTGGAGATCCCAACCCTCCCATCCCAATTATGATCATTTTAGAATCGTTAATTTTCTGCTGTCCCTCAATATCAATCTGGGGCAACATAATTTGCTTAGAATATCTCAGTAATTCGTGATCGTTCATCTGAATTTTCTATTTGAAGTATTTATCAATCTTAGGCAAAATGACTAACTGACAATAGGGTTGATTAGGGTTGTTATTATAGTAGTTTTGATGGTAACTCTCAGCCGCATAAAAAACATCCAGTGGGCTAATCTCAGTTACTGCATCTGGTATCGAGTTTATAACTGATACGGCTTGATCTCTTTGATTTGAATCAGTATAGAATACTGCTGAACGATACTGGGTACCTCTGTCAGCGCCCTGTTGGTTAAGGCTAGTTGGATCGTGAGTCTCAACAAAAACCTCAAGTAAGTCAGCAAAAGAAATTTGTTGCTCATCAAATTCAATTTTTAAAACTTCCGCGTGACCACTTTGGCCACTACATACCTCTTCATAGGTTGGATTTTGTGTCAACCCATTGCAATAACCATTAGCCAACTCTTTGACGCCATCAATGCGCTGAAAGATAGCCTCTACGCACCAAAAACATCCACCGGCAAAGTAAGCTGTTTGCATGTATGATTATTAATTAATAAAAGAATATAGTATATCTGTTATAGTGTTGCCAGAATGGAGGAAATATGACGCAGAACACCAAAAATGGTCATGGAAACGGTCTTATACTAACTCTGCTAGCGCTTTCAGCAATTGCCATAATATGGCTTTTCACACCCTTTCTTCCTTCCCTATTTCTGTCCTTGTTGATTTGTATTACAACCTATAGCGGTTTCAACAAATTATCTCAGAAATACTCTTCAAAGCAGGCAGCAATGATTATGACTTTAGGGGTAACAGTTCTGTTAATTTTTCCACTGAGTTATGTGATGCTGATTAGCGGCATTGAGGTTAGCGGACTCATTAACAAAATACAAGATGACTTTCAGATCAGCGAGATTAGAAGAATTCTAGATCAAACAATTACAGGACTACCATTGTCTGACACGATGAGGGAGTTTTTAGATACTACTTTAAGAAACAATATAGAAGGTATCGTTATCACTATCAAAGACTTTGCCATTATGGTCCTTAAAAGTGTCGCCACTTTATCAAGCAAGTTTATCTTTTTTATCATTATTACGATCTTTTCTCTCTACTACTTCTACCTTGATGGTGAAAGCATTATCAAAAAAATTAGGGCAGTATCGCCACTAGATAGAAAACTCAACGACCTCCTCTTGAGGCAATTCTCTGGCTTGTCAGTGACGCTCGTTGGTAGCGTCTTTCTAGTGTCTCTAATTCAGGGGCTGGTGTTTTCTTTTGGTGTTATGATGATCGGTCTACCGGCACTATTTTTTGGTGTTGCGATGGCTCTCGCTGGATTCATCCCTGTGCTGGGTGGATTATTTGTCTGGTTGCCTTTGTCACTTTATTTGTTCGCAATAGGTGAGACAGGTAGTGCCTTTATCATTCTCTTTTTTGGTGCTATTTTAGCGGGGACATTGATTGATAATTTTCTGAGACCTGTGATTATTAAAAAACTCTCCAATTCAATGAACCATCAAAGTGCACTTAATCACACGTTAATCACTGTACTCTCGACCCTTGCAGGCATCATACAATTTGGAATATTAGGTCTCTTTATTGGTCCAATTATTGCCGCCATGACGATTACAATTTTTGAGGTTTATCGTCTTCAATATCACAAACCTTATGAAAGCAATTAAGATTTAATTTTTTGCACTAATTTTTGGATAAAATCCACAACTATACTTTTACCGAAAGATAACTTTATGCTTAAAGATTTGATTGAATACATTAGAGAAGGTCAAACTGGTAGCGATATAGATAATTATTTAGATTCCAAATATATTCACCTAACTGACGCTCATTATGACCAGATAGCTGGTGCCATATCTCAAGGTGAGTTAAGTTCAAAAAAAGCCTCAGATTGTCCAGCAGAAAGGTTTTTTCTGCACTTTAATCAGACCATACTGTTCGTAAACAAATCAAATCAAGGGCAACATCCAGTCTATGATGTCGAACTAGTTAATAACACTAATGTTTCAATCGAAACATTGAATGAAGGTGACTCAAAAAATCTTGCATTTTTATCATTCTCTATAAACGATGATTACCAACCAACATTCATAAAACGTGTGACTACTTCTGCGACTCTTGATGAGCAGGAAAAACAACAAACAATGCAGTCAGTGATACCTGTATTGAGAGGTTTTATGAGTGCTATCAGTGACTAACGGCTAATTGCTGCCTTTTTGAGTTGCTGATTTTAGCTTTGGACCAGCCTTAAAGGTGACCACCTTTCTGGCGCTAATTATGACCTCTTCTCCAGTTTTTGGGTTCCTGCCTGGTCGCTGAGATTTTTTTCGAACCACAAAGTTACCGAAGCTGGATAATTTAACATCCTCTCCTTTGCTTAATGTATCGATTATTTGTTCAAAAAACTGATTTGTTAGGACTAAGGCTTGTGTTTGAGTCAGGTCAGTTTTTTTTACCAGTGCGTTAGCTATATCTTGTTTAGTTAGTGACATAATAGTTACCTTAATTTTGCTGAAAACTTAGATTCTAAGTGAGTGATTATATCTTTGACCTGCTCATTCAATTGATCGTCTGTTAGAGTCGCCTCAATTGACTGGTAAGTCAAATTCAGAGCAACGCTCTTTTTATCTTTTTCAATGTGTTCACCCTCGTATACATCAAACAAGTTAACTTCAATCAAATGTTCTTGATTTAATGACTGGATTGCATGTATAAGTTGATCTGCATTGACATTCTTAGTAACCACCAATGCGATGTCTCTTTGTGACGCCTGAAACGATGAGAAGGATTTATAACTCGAAACTTTTCGCTGCTCTATGTCACTCTGATTAAGCTCGAACAAAAATACTTTCGGTAGTGATAACTTTTTTTGTAAATGAGGTGAAAGAGCGCCTATCCATCCAACGAGTTGGCCATTATTAGAGATTTTTGCTGCTTGACCAGCCTGCAAGGCAGGATGCTCTTCAGCTTCGAATAAATAATCATTACCTCTTAGACTTAATAGAGACTCAACATCTGATTTAACATCAAAAAAATCAACCTCTCTTTCAGGACTTCCCCATTGAGATTCAAATCGCTCACCACAAACAATGCCGGCAATTTTTTGTCTCTGATCATCAACTGATATTCCACTAAAACAGAGTCCTGTTTCAAAGAACCTGGCATTGTGGTGACCTCTTCTTTGATTCATTTCGACAGTTTGTAAGAGTCCTGGCCATAAACTTGATCTCATAATAGACATATCATCAGAGATTGGATTCTTGAGTGTAATTTTCTTTGCACTAGAATCTATTAAGTCGTGATATTCGTTAGAAATAAAGCTGTAGGTAATAACCTCCTGATAACCTCTATTCACTAGTGCCTGTAAAATAACATAGGAACTAACTTTTGATTGAGATGTTTGAGATATATTGGCGTCCACGGATAGCCTTTGGACGGGAACCTTGTCGTAACCGTAAAGCCTTGCTAATTCCTCTATTAGGTCTGCAGGAATGCGAATATCAAAACGAAAACTAGGAGGAATAATAGCCCAAGATTTGTTATTCTTTTTGGTAATATTAAACCCAAGAAACTTAAATTTAGATTCTATCCAAGAAGGATCCAAATCAAAACCCAAGACACTAGATATTTTTTCTCTAGTAATAAGGATTGTCTGTAATTTTGGTAGTGTTGATGAATCAACACACTCATTGATGGCTGATGCCTTGCCGCCACAAATATCAAGAACTAATTCTGTCGCCCTCTCCATTGCCTGGTGAGTCATATTAAAATCAACACCGCGCTCAAATCGTATCGAAGATTCTGTATGGAGTCCATAAGATCTCGCCACACCCGAAACAGCGATTAAATCAAAAAAAGCGCTTTCAAGCAGAACTTCTGTTGAATCAGGTTGTGTGCCTGTTTTCATACCACCCATAACACCTGCAATCGCTATGGCTGACTTCTGATCCGCAATCACTAGGGTGTTTTTATTTAGTAATACGGTTTGTTCATTCAATAACTCAAGTTTTTCGCCACTCTTTGCCATCCTGACGTCAATATTGCCGTTGATTTTATTGAGATCAAAAGCGTGCATTGGTTGGCCTAACTCCAACAAAACATAGTTAGTAATGTCCACCACAGGTGAATGCAATTGCTGTGAAGCTCTTTGCAACCTCTGTGCCATCCATTTTGGAGTAACAGCGTTATTATCAATTCCTTCAATAACCCTTGTTAAATATTTAGGACATGCATTTGGATTAGATACTTTTACTTTGAAAGATTTACTTCCTTGTTGTTTGGCCTCATAATTTTTTAAAAATAGTGATAAATCGTAATTTGCACAAACTTCTCGAGCAATACCAAGGACACTAAAGCAGTCACCTCTATTAGGGGTAAGGTCAAGCTCAATGATATGATCATCTAGGTCAAGACAGGTCCTAGCGTTTTCACCCAAAATTGCCGATGAATCTAACTCCATAATACTGTCATGGCAATCTGAAAGACCCATTTCAGCTTCAGAACATATCATTCCTCTTGATTCAACACCACGCAACTTAGCTTTATTTATTTTAAGATTGTTGGGTAGAACTGAGCCAACTGTAGCTACCACAACTTTAAGACCTTTACGAACATTTGGTGCACCGCAAATAATTTGTAAGTTGCTGTCAACACCAATATCAACTTCACAAAGACTTAACTTATCTGCATTGGGATGTTTAACACAACTCACCACATGACCTACCACAAGACCTTCAAAAGGTGGCGCTACTGGAGCAACTCTTTCAACCTCAAGACCTGCCATAGTTAGCTTTTCAGACAGCTCTATGTCGCTGACTTTTGGGTCAACCCATTCTCTGAGCCATCTAGTAGAAATATTCATTTATAATTCCTGCCCACTAAAACTGATTTAGAAAACGAATATCATTTTCAAAAAATAATCTCAAGTCGTTGACGCCATAGCGCAGCATAGCCAATCGTTCTACTCCCATTCCAAAAGCTAGACCTGAAAACTCTTCTGGGTCTACCTCTACCGCCTTTAGTACATTAGGATGCACTACACCACAACCCAAAACCTCCAGCCATCCTGTTTTTTTACAAACACGACAACCCTCTCCGCCACAAATAACACACTCAATATCAGCTTCGGCGGAGGGTTCTGTGAATGGAAAGTAGGATGGACGAAATCGAACCTGGAGATCATCTTTTTCAAAATATGCTCTCAAGAAATCAATTAATAGTCCCTTTAGTTGGGCAAATGTTGCCTCTTTATCAACGATTAAACCTTCAACTTGGTGAAACATTGGAGTATGAGTTACATCAGAATCACACCGATAAACGCGACCAGGTGCAATGATTCTTACTGGTGGTTTTTGTCTCTTAAGGGTTCGAATCTGGACGGGAGAAGTATGTGTCCTTAATACGGCGTTATCACTAAAATAAAACGTGTCATGCATTGCTCGAGCAGGGTGATGTTCTGGAATATTTAATGCGCTAAAATTATGAAAATCATCCTCAATTTCAGGTCCAAACTCTACCTCAAAACCACCCTTAGTGAAAATGTTTTCAATATTGATAAGTGTCTGAGTGATTGGGTGCAAGCCACCCTTCTCGACATTTCTACCTGGTAAGGTAACATCTATTTTTTCTTCAAGGATACGTTTTTCAAGGGCAATTTCCTCTAGCTCTTCTTTTCGGCTCTCGATGAGTTTTTGTATTTCAACTTTTGCTTCATTGATGGCTTCACCCATCACCGGTCGCTCTGCTTTTGAGAGTTTTCCTAAACCTTTTAATAATGCAGTTAATTCACCTTTTTTACCCAAATAAAGTACTCTTGCATCGTCAAGGTCTTTTAAGTCGTTAGCTTTTGCTACGGCTTTCTGGGCTTTGGTGATAATTTTACTAATCAAGATGCCTGCTATTGGTTTTTTGTGTTTGAAAACTGTAACTAATGTTGCAGTCTTTAGTTCGTTTACTTTTGTGCTAATCCAGCTTTGGCTTGATCTGCGATTTTCGCAAAAGCATCTTTGTCAAAAATCGCAATATCTGAGAGAACTTTGCGATCAATTTCAACACCAGCTTTATTCAAACCATTGATAAACTGTGAATAACTTAAGCCATTGTTACGCGCCTCTGCATTGATACGCACAATCCATAATCTGCGGAACTGCCGACGACGTTGACGACGATCACGATAAGCGTACTGTCCAGCCTTAATAACCGCCTGCTTAGCAACACGATAGATTTTTGAACGGGCACCATAGTAACCTTTAGCTTTTTTTAATACTTTTTTATGTTTGGCATGCGCCTGCACACCTCTTGAAACTCTTGCCATTGTAATACTCCTAGATTAACTATAAGGTAATAATTTCTTAACCATTGGTACGTCAACCTTTTCAATGGCATCTGGTGAACGCAAAGAGCGTTTTCTAGAAGTACTCTTCTTGGTCAATATATGATTCAAGTGAGAGTGTTTACATTTATAACTACCACTAGCAGTTTTTTTAAAGCGCTTTGCAGCACCTCTATTCGTCTTTAACTTCGGCATC
>AFHY01000028.1 GCA_000213395.2 gamma proteobacterium SCGC AAA007-O20 | reverse complement strand
ACTTTAGTTTAAATAAATATAAAAATGTTGACGAAAAGCCTTATGGTGGGGGTCCTGGAATGGTAATTCAAGTCAAACCAATCAGAGATTGTATTTCTAAAATAAAGCAATTAAGTCCCAATACCAAGGTTATATATTTGTCTCCTCAGGGAAAAAAACTTGACCAAAGCTTGGTAGAAGAGTTGGCAACTTTCGAATCAATAACCCTGCTATGTGGTCGTTATGAAGGGATCGATGAAAGGATTATTGAAAACGATATTGATTTTGAAATTTCAATTGGAGATTATGTCATCAGTGGTGGTGAGTTAGCAGCAATGGTTGTGATTGATGGAATCAGTCGATGTCTGCCAGGCGTTTTAGGGAACGAAATGTCGTTGAAAGACTCATTTACAGATAATTTACTTGATTGCCCTCACTATACTCGACCAGAGTCTATTGATGGTCAAACTGTTCCTGAGGTTTTGTTGAGTGGAAATCAAGCAAAAATAGATGCTTGGCGTTTAGAACAATCAATCAAAAAGACAAAGCAAAAGCGACCTGATCTTTTGCTTAAGTAAATTGATAGTTTAATGGCCTCTCTAGAATTGTTATTGCTTGGTCAATCGTATATAATTTCTGCAATCTTTTGAATTAATCTTTTTATGAACAGTAATCACTCCTTTTTGGGATCTAGTGTTGCATTAATTACACCAATGTTTGATGACGGAGAAGTTGATTATGCTTCCCTTGAAAATTTAATAGATTTTCATATTGACGCTGGAACAAGTTCCATTGTTTCTGTTGGTACTACTGGTGAATCAGCAACCGTTGGTGTCCATGAACATCTTCATGTAATAGAACACACTATTGAATATGCCGCAAAAAGAATTCCAGTGATAGCGGGAACCGGTGCAAACTCAACATCTGAGGCTATAGAACTCACTCAGGAAGCAAAAAATCTGGGTGCTGATGCTTGTTTATTAGTTACTCCTTACTATAATAAACCTACTCAAGAAGGACTTTACCAGCACTTTAAACTGATAGCTGAAACTGTAGATATTGATCAATTGTTATACAATGTACCTGGAAGAACTGCTGTTGATATGTCCGTAGACACAACTGTCAGGCTAGCTGAAATTGAGAATATTATTGGTATTAAAGATGCGACTGGAGATCTTTCAGTGATTAAACAGTTAGTTGAACGTTGTCCTGAGAATTTTTTGTTGCTCACTGGTGACGATGCAACTGCACTAGATTTTATTCTATGTGGTGGCCACGGTGGAATTTCGGTGACTGCAAATATTGTCCCTAAAGAGCTTCAAAAAGTATACTTATCAGCGATTTCAGGCCAATCTGATTTAGCTAAAGAACTTAACAAGAAGCTTAAAAATCTCCATGATCATTTGTTTTTAGAAGCAAATCCAATTCCGGTTAAATGGGCTTTACATAAGATGGGAAAATGTCACAAGGGAATAAGGTTACCTTTACTGGTATTATCTGAAGAATACCAATCGGTTATTTTGACTGACTTAGAGAAATTAGGACTTGTATGAATCATATTAAACATTTTATTGTCATCTTTATTGCTTATTTGCTAACAAGTTGTTCTATGGTTTCAGATCCTGTAAAAAAAATTGGCTTAGGTGGGCGTGTTGTTAATTACCAAGCTGATGATACGGTTGATTCTTTGATTATTCCGCCTGACTTGACGAAGCCAAATTCTCAAGGATTATTTTCAGAGAATGTAGGGACGACTGATAAAAGTTTTGAGGTCGCCACAGTTCAAAATGTTGAACTCAAGCGTGACACTCTTCGTCGCTGGTTACTGGTTGATATGACACCTAGTGAGGTTTGGTTACTATCTAAAGAATTTTTTAGATCCTTCGGTTTTAAGATTGAAAAAGAAAATCAAAAAATTGGTATCATGGAGACAGACTATTTAGAGATTGACACCAAGGTTCCAGATAAATCGCTTGGCGCTATCCGAGCTATGCTTGCGAAAGCTTTGAAAACACAATACGGGCTACCCATTGCAGATAAGTACCGTATTCGAATTGAGTCACTTGATAATCCTAATCAATCAGAGGTTTACCTGACACTTACTTCAATTGGAGAAGTTGTTCAAGGGGATCTAAGAGTATGGCAATCTCGTGAGAAAGATGTCGAACTCGAGACAGAAATGCTTTTAAATCTTATGGTATTTTTAGGCAGTGACCGTTCTCAAGCTATTAATAAGATAAAAGCCAGTAATGAAAAGATAGAATCACCTGTATCAGTCATTAAGTCTGAAAGTGGTTATGCAACATTAATGTTTCAATATAATAAAAAACAAACCTGGAACTATCTTGGATGGGCTCTTGATGAGTTAGATGTAGATGTCGAAGATCGCGATGTCATAGACGGAAGCTACTTTATTAAACTTACTAAAGATAAAGGGTTCTTCTCAAAATTACTAAGTCCTGTTTCCTCTGGTCAAACTTACCAGTTGATTGTTCAGCAACTTGATGAGTCATATTCCCAAGTAATCTTTGTTGACTTGAGTGAAGAAAACAAACAAGATACGATTGATTACAGTTTTGATTTCTTTAATGAACTTGCGGCTAAATTTTAATTTTTACACTTGCCCTTCTAATGGCTAGATTTTTCTGAATCATGCTTTCCAAAAAAAAAGTTAAAGAGATTGCCAAGAAAAATGTTGTGATTGGTGATTTATCTGATGATGAATTAGCTGAATTTTGTATCATTGCTAACAAAATGTATCGTGATGGTAAGCCCATTGTCAGCAACCAGGACTATGACTTTGTTTTCCTAGTAGCGCTTAATAAAAGGTTACCTCATCATCCATTTTTACAGAAACTAGAAGGTGAACATGAAGGTTTTTCAGAAGAAAAGATAAGACTACCCGAGAGAATGTTGTCAACTGACAAAGCCTACTCTTGGGGTGAAATTCAAAAGTGGCTTGAAAGAATCACTAAATCCACTGAAGAAATTGATTTATCTTCTAAAGATGTTCTAATAAAAGGAACAGCTAAGCTGGATGGATTTGCAGGTTATGACGATGGAGTCAAGCTTTATACTAGAGGCGATGGTAACAAGGGTAGTGATATTAGTAGGGTTTTTGAAAGAGGTCTTGGAATCTACGATGACAGTGAGAGGGGACAAGGAGCTGGAGAAATTGTTATCAAAAGAAGTTATTTCGAAACTCACCTCAGCAAGCATTTTGAATATCCTCGAAATTTTCAAGCCAGCCTAATTAAGGAAAAGGAACTGGATCAGTTTGCTGAGAAAGCGATAGCTGATAAAGCCGCATTATTTGTACCCTTTAGTCAATTACCACAATGGTTGGGAGATATCAGAGAATTCACTGACAATTTTGAAAGTATTGTTAATAAATTAGAAAGTGGAGTTGATTTTGATGTTGATGGCGTCGTTTTTGAACTTGTGAATCAAGAGCTAAAAACTCATATGGGTTCTAACCGTAAATTTCATCGTTGGCAAATCGCTTTCAAAGAAAACAAAGAAAAAGCCCAAGTAAAAGTTATCTCAGTTACTGCACAAGTGGGAAGAACAGGAAAGATTACGCCAGTTGCTGAACTCGAGCCAACATTGCTAAGTGGCGCAACTATATATCGTGCGACTGGCCACCATTATGGTCTCGTTAAGGACCAGGGACTGGGTTCTGGAAGCGTAGTGGAATTAACCCGTAGTGGATTGGTAATCCCTAAGATCAATAAGGTCCTAAAACCTGCAGAAGTAGATATACCAACTCAATGCCCTAGTTGTGGGGCTGAATTGTCTTGGGAATCTGACTTTTTAATGTGCCTAAATCATGAATCCTGTCAAGATCAAATTATCGGTAAAATGGCTTACTTTTTTAAAGTGCTTGCAAACAATGATGGATTTGGCCAAGCCACAATAAAAAAACTATATGAAAACCGTGTTCGTCAAGTGGGTGATATTTACGCTTTGAATGAAGGTAATTTAATGTCAATGGGCTTTGGTGAAAAAACGTCGCAAAATTTAGTTAAACAGTTAACCAGATCTCGACAAGAGAGTGTTGAAGATTGGCGCTTTTTAGCTGCTTTTGGAGTACAAAGGCTTGGAATGGGTAACTGTGAAAACTTACTAAAGTATTACTCATTGGAAAAGGTTTTTAATTTGTCAGTTGAAGATATTGCAAATATTGAAGGCTTTGCTGAATTAACCGCTGAACTTATTATTAACGGCTTGGTTTCAATTAAATCTCAATATGAAACCTTGATTTCTGGGGGTTTTGAATTAGAAAAAACCATACTCGTGAGTCAAACTATTCAATATGACCACCCATTTCAAAATAAAAAAATTGTTTTTACTGGCACAATGAGCCAACCCCGATCAGAGTTACAAAAGCAGGCCAAGGCACACGGCATTTCACTGAGCTCAAGTGTTAGTTCAAAAACCGACTTTCTAATTATTGGAGAAAATGTTGGTCAATCAAAGCTTAAAGCTGCAAAGGTGAACGATGTTGTAATTTTGACTGAAGAGGAATACCTTAATAAACTTAACAAAAAATAAATTTACCTTGTATAAATAGTAATATTTACCCTTTTAATGAGGTCACAATGAAACAATCAGCACTGAAAATTATATTGGTTGATGAAAATATGGGACGTTCAGCCATTCTTCGTCGTGCACTCCAAGATAAAGGGCATGAAGTCATCTGTCGTCTTGAAGGTAGTTCTAATCTCGCCAGCAGTAATGAAATTACCCATGCAGATGTGGTGATTGTCAATGCAGATATTCCAGATGAAGCGGTTTTTGCCAACTTGAGAGAAGTTAACAAAACCAAACCCAAACCAATTGTTATGTTTACTGAGAGTTCTGGAGATAAGATGACAGGAACTGCGATTAAATCAGGCGTCAACGCCTATATTGTTGACGGCCTTGAAGAGAATCGAGTGCAACCGATTATTGATGTTGCAATAGCCCGTTTTAGGGAGTTTCAGGCACTCAAGGATGAGTTGGATGCAACTCGTAGTCAATTGGCTGAAAGAAAAGCTGTCGAAAAAGCCAAAGGTATCTTAATGAAGCACAAAGACATCACTGAAGATGAGGCCTACCAGTCTCTTCGCAAGATGGCGATGGACAAAAATAAAAGAATTGCTGATGTCGCTGACGGTGTTATAAGTGCTTTTGAGTTACTAGACTAAATTTAGCTACTTTTTTCCTTGTTTGATTTATTTCGAGAAGCCTTTTCTGCATGGCCTGATACACCAAAGCGGCGTATTAATTCGGTTTCAATTTCTTTAATGCTAATATTCTTGTGGCGAAGTAAAACTAAGGTATGAAACCAAAGGTCGGCCACTTCATGGATGATTTTGTCGTTACCTTCTTCTTTAGCGGCCTTAATTACTTCCGCAGACTCTTCACTGATTTTATCTAAAATTTTATCAGTGCCTTGATTGTATAAAGAGGCAACATATGAGTTATCAGCAGTTGCTGATTTACGTTGCTCTAAAATCTTTTCTAGAGTTGAGAGTATTTCATCCATAAATCTCTTTTGGGTCCTTGATAACGTCAGCAATACTAACCCATTTGTTATTATCTAATTTATTAAAAAAACAATTAGCGCGACCGGTATGGCATGCAATACCACCATTTTGTTTAACTTTTAGTAAGATTACATCATGGTCGCAGTCGGTAAAAATTTCGATTATTTCTTGACTATGACCTGACTTTTCACCCTTAAACCAAAGCTCCTGTCTTGAGCGTGAATAGTAAACCGCCTGATGAGTTTCTATACTCAGTGATAGCGCTTCTTTATTCATCCAAGCCATCATTAAAATTTTACCGGTTATATGATCTTGAGCAATTGCAGGCACCATACCAGTTTCATTAAATTGGATTGTCTCTATAGCGGTCATTTGATGTACTTTGTTTTATAATGAGGCAATTTTACCAACCGCTTGTATACAGATGAAACTTTTTATTTTTTGCTTATGGTTTAGTCTTCATAGTTGCATTTTTGCGAGTGAATCAAAGCAACCTCTCTTCATTGTTGATGGTGATAGTATTAATATCAATGTTGTACTATTTCTAGATTTAGCTCAAGCTCCAATGGAAGAATTAGGTGATAAAATTGATTTAAAAATGAGAATTGCTGGAATTGATACCCCTGAAATAAAGCAAACTTGTGAAATAGAAGAAGGTAAATCGATAGATTGTGGTGTTTTGACAAAAGATTACCTGCAAAAGCTGTTAGAAAGTGAACCAGGCGATTTGGTTATTAAACCTATCGGCGTTGATTATTATCATAGGATATTGATAAGGCTATTTAAAGGTGAGATTGATATTGGAAAAAAAATGGTTGAAGAAGGGATGTCGTATTCTTATGACAATACCTATAAGATTGAAGAGACTTATGCTAAAGAAAATAGGTTAGGCTTTTGGAATTTTTTCAAACCACCAGTGAATCCGAAGATCTGGCGAAAAGAACATTAAAAATATACTATAGGCCTGCTTTCAGACTAGCTTCAATGAATTGATCTAAATTACCATCCAGAACATCTTGAGTATTGCTGCTTTCAACTCCGGTTCTTAAATCTTTAATACGTGATTGGTCAAGCACATAAGAGCGAATTTGGTGGCCCCAACCAATATCAGATTTTAAATCTTCAAGGTCCTGTTTTTCACTGTTTCTTTTTTGCATTTCAAGCTCAAAAAGTTTTGATTTTAATTGCTTCATGGCCTGATCTTTATTGGTATGTTGTGATCTACCATCCTGACATTGGACAACTGTTGATGTTGGTAAGTGAGTGATTCTAACTGCTGATTCTGTTTTATTAACGTGTTGCCCGCCAGCTCCAGAGGCACGATAAGTATCAATACGTAAATCAGCAGGGTTAATGTTTATTTCAATATCATCATCTATCTCTGGAGAGACAAACACTGATGAAAATGAGGTATGTCTTTTACCACTGGCATTATATGGTGACTTACGAACCAAACGATGGATTCCTATCTCACTTCGAAGCCAACCAAAAGCATATTCGCCTTCGAAATGAATGGTGGCAGATTTAATTCCAGCCACATCACCAGCTGATACTTCCATAAGTTTAACCTTGTATTTATGCTTATCACCCCAACGCAAATACATGCGTAACAACATCTCTGCCCAGTCTTGCGCCTCAGTTCCTCCTGAGCCTGATTGAATATCTAAATAGGCCGAGTTTTGGTCCATCTCACCACTAAACATACGCTTGAATTCAAAAGAAGCGATTGAGGCGTCTATGTCGGTCAAATCACTAACGATACCATTGACGGCTTCTTCGTCATTCTCTCCTTCTGCCATTTCTAGAAGCTCTTTAGCATCATGAAGAACACTCGATGCATGTGTAAAGGCATTACAAATATTTTCAAGTTGCACTTTTTCTTTGCCTAATGATTGAGCCTTGTCAGGATTTGTCCATATTTCAGAATTTTCTAGTTCCCGATGGACTTCTTCCAGACGATCTTGTTTTTCTTCTAGTTCTAAGTGTAGGGATAAAATATCTAAACGCTCTCGCAATTCAGATATTTTTTGATAAGTAGCTGACAGTTCCATAATTCTATTTTAAAGCGACAAGCAATAAAAAAGCCCCAAAATAGGGGCTTTTATTTTTTCATCCTTAGGCTTTTATTTTCTTATCCCTAAGCGTGAAATTAAATTGGCATAAGAGTTAATGTCATTACTCTTAATATAAGACAATAATTTTTTTCGTTGAGATACCAGTCTCAATAGCCCTCTTCTTGAGTGGTGGTCTTTTTTATGAGTTTTAAAGTGTTCAGTCAGATGCCTAATGCGAGCTGTTAAAAGTGCAATTTGCACATCAGCTGAGCCAGTGTCGCTGGCGTCTTTTTGGTATTCTTTAATAATAGCTTGTGTATCAATTGACATAGTAAATCGTTATATGTGGCAAAATTTAAGTTGCGAATTATACGCTATTTTC
>AFHY01000029.1 GCA_000213395.2 gamma proteobacterium SCGC AAA007-O20 | reverse complement strand
CGCTAACCGAAATTAATAATGCCAAAACTAACTCCTATTTTTTGTTTCTCAGCTGTTGATTATGTCTTTCTTCAATTAATCTGTGTCAACCATTCCTGCACCTGCACCTGATGCGCGCGATTCAGCTGTTGATTTCACTAAACAACGTGAAAAATAGTCATAAATGCCTTGCCAGTGCTCTCCTACCTTGACTCCGGTTTGAAGTATTTTTTCTTTTTCTTCAATTGTAACAAATTGCCTTAAAACCGCATTGGCGGGGTGTTTTTTTGTTTCAACTAGGGGACGAAAGAATTACTAATTATCATCGAACGTTATGGTCTTGATGTTGTCCATGCTTATATGCAGCACGTACAAGACAATGCAGAGGAGTCAGTTCGCAGGATTTTAGATGTACTGAAAGATACTAGTTTCACTTACAAAATGGACGATGGGCATCAAGTAAGTGTTGCCATTAAGGTTGATAAAATCAGACGCTGTGCAACGATTGATTTTACTGGCACCAGTTCTCAACACCCCGGCAACTATAATGCACCAATTGCAATCTGCTATGCCGCTGTACTTTATGTCTTTCGCTGTCTAATTGATGATGATATCCCACTAAATAATGGATGCTTTAAGCCACTGAATATAATCGTACCTGAGAAGAATATGATTAATCCCGTCTATCCAGCTGCAGTTGTTGCTGGTAATGTTGAGACTTCTCAATATATAGTTGATGCACTGTTTGGTGCCTTGGGGAAGATGGCTGCATCACAGGGCACAATGAATAATTACATTTGGGGAAATGACAGAATACAAAATTATGAAACTATATGTGGTGGTTCTGGCGCTAGTGCTCATCAAAACGGATGTAGTGCAGTTCAGACTCATATGACTAATACCAGATTAACAGACCCAGAAGTTTTAGAGTGGCGCTTTCCTGTAAGACTTGAAACCTTTAAAATTAGAAAAAACTCGGGTGGCAAAGGTAAGCACAAAGGCGGAGAAGGTGTTGAACGACAGATGCGCTTTCTTGAAGCAATGACCGTTAATATGATAGCAGGACATCGAATTGAACCTCCTTATGGAATGGCAGGGGGAGACCCAGGTGCGATCGGTGAAAATTATGTCGTTCACTCTGATCAAAAAATTACAAATATAGGAACAAAGGGTCAAGTCGAAGTTAAAAAAAATGATATTTTTATCTTAAAAACTCCCGGTGGTGGTGGTTATGGCTATCCTGACTAATATATCTATTTATAATGGAGCAGACTTACCTAGACGCTCATCATTAAAACTAGAACAGAGAGTTGAACTATGAAAAATATCAAACAAAACCAGGCTCCTCTTGATGCCCATAAACGTCAACAAAATAAACCCGTTATTGCCTACCCCATAGATGACTTGCCTGGATCAAATAACGAACTCTATGAATCTGCAAGAAAGCAATTAACTCTGATTGATGAAACCATCATATCCCCAAGAGAGGCAAAAACCTTTGTTGTTCCTGCGGGTCATTTTTTTCGAATTGTATGTATCGAAGGCCCACAAGTAGGAGATCTAAACCTTTGGAATAATGACAACATCAATGAGCACTTTTATAGTGGTAAAACGAGGGCACTTTATGGCACTCATGTTAGTACCGCTGATTGCCTATATTCAAATTTTCCTTATCTCAGACCGATGGCGACTATCACCCATGACACACTAGATTGGTATGGCTGGGACGAAGATGGTGGAGGTGTCCACGATATCATTGGTACTCGCTGTGACCCATACACTCATATGGCGCTTAGTGGAAATGAATATCATTATTGCTGCCACTCAAACCTTTGTCGGGCTCTATCCAAGGAGCAAAGAAAACCTATCTCTGAAATAGAAAACCTAGTTCATGATGTTCTTAATGTTTTTATGTGTACAGGCTTTACCAAAGACACCCACCAGTACTTTATGAAAGCGAGTCCAGTTCTCCCTAACGACTTCATTGAAATGTTTGCTGAAATTAACTTGTTGGGAGCACTGTCAGCCTGCCCTGGAGGAGACTGTAGTTCTTCTCATTCAAGTGACTCAGCCACTTGTTATCCTTTGAAGGTTGAAATTTATAAGCCAAATCAAGATAGCTTGAATGACTGGCGCCCACCGTCAATGAACGAATATTCTGGCAATCATGGTAACAAATGAAACTGAATTACATACAACCAAATATAGTCAATGACTAGTTACGATTACATTATTGTTGGTGCTGGTTCAGCTGGCTGTGTATTAGCAAATCGTTTAAGTGCAAATCCTGAAAATAGCGTTTGTTTGATTGAAGGAGGTGGTAGCGACAAAAGCCCATGGATTCAAATTCCTGCTGGACTTTCCGTGTTATATGGCCATAAGAAGTTTGATTATGCATACCAAGGAGTGCCTCAAAAGAATCTAAATAACCGTACTATCACAGTCAATCGTGGCAAGTGTCTTGGTGGGTCAAGCTCTATTAACGGCATGTGCTATATCCGTGGCAATAAGAATGATTATGACAATTGGGCTGCACTAGGTTGTAAGGGCTGGTCTTATGAAGAAGTCCTGCCTATATTTAAAAAATTTGAAAATGATCAAACAGGTGGAGACCCACAATATCACTCTTCAGATGGAGAGTGGCCAGTCGTTAAACCACAAGACGTGAACGCAGCTGCCAAACGCTTTGTTAAGGCTGGTGAAAAAATCGGTCTACCACATAATCAAGACTTTAATGCCAGCTCACAATTGGGCCTTGGAATTTATAATGTAAACCAAAACAAGGGTACTCGAGTGAGTTCTTATACRGCCTTTATCGAGCCTATTCTAGCAAGACCAAATCTGACAATCCTTACCCATGCAAGGGTTAAAACACTGGATATTGAAGGTGATACTGCTAAGGCAGTCAATATAGTAACTAATGAAACCGATAAAAAACTAATCTGCAACAGAGAAATTATTCTTAGTACCGGTGCTATAGATTCACCAAGAATTCTCCTCGCCTCGGGCATTGGGAACAAAAATGACCTTGACGAGTTAGGAATAACTTGCAAGCATAACGTGTCAGGTGTTGGCGAAAATCTTCAAGACCACCTAGACACTATGGTTACTATTCGTTCTCAAAAAGCTGAATCTATAGGTGTCTCGTGGAAATCTTTATTGCCTGATGTAATCACTGCTCCGTTTAAATACTATTTTAATAAGATGGGCTGGTGGACAAGCAATTATATCGAAGCAGGTGGCTTTGCCCAAACCAAGTACGCCAATAAAGACTACCCAGATGTTCAGTTTCACTTCACTAGCATTTATAGAAGTCACCGCGGCAAAAAATTTGAATTTGGTCATGGCTACTCACTTTTCACTTGTTTATTGCGTCCTCACAGCACTGGCTCTATCAAATTGAATAGGGATGGATCGAAATTTAAACTTCTTATTGATCAAAATTTTTTATCCGATCCAAGAGATGAAACAATCATAATCGAAGCAGTAAAAAAAGCCAGAGAAGTCCTATTATCGACAGAATTTGACGAAGTTCGTGGCAAAGAAATGGCTCCAGGTAAAGCAGTACAAAGCGATCAAGAAATATTGGAATACATACGTAAAACTGCACTAACGGTCTACCACCCAGTTGGAACCTGCAAAATGGGAATTGATGAACTAGCTGTGGTTTCGCCAGAAAATTTAAAGGTAAAAGGGATGAATAATTTGCGTGTTGTCGATGCCTCAATTATGCCAACCATTGTCAGCGGCAATACCTCAGCGCCAACCATGATGATTGCAGAAATGGGATCGAAAATGATACTGAATGAATCGTACTCCTAAATTGATTTCGAAGATTTTAATTAATTAACTTTCAGGCGAAATATGGAAAATTTACGGGGTATTTTATTCATGATTCTGGCTATGGCTGGATTTGCTCTTGAAGATTTATTTATTAAACTTCTTTCATCACATGTACCAGTATCACAGATATTAATCATTCTTGGCTTTAGTGGAACTGCTGTATGCTTGATTATTGCACTTCTGACCCATGCACCAATTCTGCACAGAGATCTATTAAATAGGCCCGTTATTGTTCGGACATTTTGTGAACTATTTGCAGCATTGTTCTTTACTTCAGCGATTGCTTTAACACCGCTTTCATCTGTGGCATCAATTTTAATGACAACCCCACTAATAGTGACAATGGGAGCTGCAGTATTTTTTGGAGAAAAAGTTGGTTGGCGGCGCTGGACTGCAGTAATGATTGGATTTTTTGGAGTTTTATTAATCTTGCGCCCAGGATTTGATAGTTTTATGCCAGCTTCGCTACTAGCTGTTATTGCAACTATATTTTTAGCAGTAAGGGATTTAGCTACCCGTGCCATGCAGTTTGAAATTTCAACAACAACAGTTTCTATGTATGCATTTTTAGCAATGGGCTTCTCAGGTTTTATTGCTATGCCTTTCTATACAGCTATGGTTATTCCTTCTTCAATTGAAATAGTGTATTTTATCTCAGCCACGTTTATCGGCGTAATTGCCTATTACGCAATCGTGCTTGCTACTCGCAATGGAGATGTATCAGTTATATCGCCATTCCGTTACTCACGGCTGGTGTTTGCTATGCTTTTATCAATCATAATTCTCTCAGAAAGACCAGACTTACTAACAATAAGTGGAGCTTCAATAATTGTGGTTTCAGGCATATACACATTCATTCGTGAAGGTCGTTTGAAGCAAATAAACTAAAGTAGTGTTGATAGTTTTCTTCCTGTTATAGTATGAATATACTGTATACAAAAAGCTTGCTTTCCTAAACAAATTTTATTACAATCCGCAGGATAAATGACATCGAGGAGATGCTATGAATATGCCAAGAACAAAACTGATACCAAACGGCGAAAAAATTGTTAATACGTTTACCGATACAGAATATAAAAACCGTCAAGCTGGTCTTAGACAACATATGGCAACAAATAACATTGATGCTGTTATCTTTAGTTCTATTCATGGTATTAATTACTACAGCGACTTTCTATATTGCTCTTTTGGACGCCCTTACGCACTAGTTGTAACCCAAGACAAAGCCACAACTGTAACTGCCAACATTGACGGAGGTCAGCCATGGCGTCGCACCTTTGGTGAAAATCTGGTTTATACCGACTGGCAAAAAGACAGTTACTTCTATGCTTTACAGAAACTAATAGAAAACAAAGGAACAATTGGTATTGAGCATGACCATATTACTATGGAAAGATTAGACAAACTTCAAAGTGCTTTCGATACAGCTAAACTTGTTGATATTTCAGTTGACTGTATGAAAATGCGCTCAGTCAAATCAGATGAAGAAATAGCTCACATCATCCAGGGGGCCAATGTCTGTGATATCGGAGGTGCAGCTTTGGTAGAAGCGGTCAAGGAGGGAGCTCCAGAACATGAAGTAGCGCTTCATTCCACTCAGGCAATGGTTAGAGAAATCGCAAAGAGATACCCTCACTCAGAACTGATGGATACTTGGACCTGGTTTCAGTCTGGAATTAATACCGATGGCGCTCACAATCCTGTCACTACAAGACAAGTTCAAAAAGGTGACATTCTGAGTCTTAACTGTTTTTCTATGATTGCTGGTTATTACGTTGCACTTGAACGAACATTATTCTACGACCACGTTGATGACGAATCCTTAAGAATATGGGAAATTAATGTTAAAGTTCACGAAGAGGGTATGAAACTAATTAAGCCTGGTGTTGCTTGTAAAGATATCGCTCTTGAACTGAATAAAATTTTCGAAGAATATGGATTACTTGAAAGCCGTACCTTTGGTTACGGACATTCTTTTGGAGTTCTTTCTCATTATTATGGTCGAGAAGCTGGTGTCGAATTGAGAGAGGATATCGACACAGTGCTTCAAAAGAATATGGTGGTCTCAATGGAACCGATGATTATGATTCCTGAAGGTCAACCGGGTGCAGGTGGATATCGTGAGCATGATATTATGGTAATTACAGAAGATAGTGCTTATGACATTACCAAATTCCCTTACGGACCAGAACACAATATTATCACTAACTAGTATGCCGAAGCCTGACTAACTTTCGTAAGAGTAAATCTCCACCATCATCTCGTCAGCAATTAGTTCTAACTTATCTTTAATAAAACGTTCATCAACAGACTTTGGTAAGTGCAAGGTAATTTGTGCTTTAAAGAGTTGCTCGCCGGACATCGATGCGTCAATTATTTCGGTCTTTATACCCTCTACGTTAGCTTTCAATTCATAGGTCAAGACGTGAGACAATTTATTAATAATACCGACATGATTTTGACCTATTAGTTCAATATTGTAGCTCTTAAAATCAGAAAACGTTACGGGTGCAGTCTCTTCACACGCAATTTGTAAGCCTAACTTGGATGAGGTTAGCTCTTTTATAAGCTTTTTGGCATTCTTTGCTGGCACATTAACCCTTAAAATACCAGCAAACTTTGCCTCGACAGTTGACATGTTACTCTCTATCCAGTCGCCATCATTTGAGACAATTATCTCTGATAGACTATCCAAAAGTCCTGGTTTGTCATCACCCAACACACTAATTAAAATTGATTTCATATCACCTTGCCAATAAGTACTATCTATACTTAACCATTACCTTGGATAAGTAGCCTCTTCTCTCAAATAAGAAAATTTCAAACCGTAGATGTTACCATTTTAGAGTATGAGAGGAATTAATTAACGAATTATCTTCAATTGAACAGCTATTTGATTTCAGCTTAGTCTTCAATAAAAGCTTGATAAGACTCATCATCCATCAGCTCATCCAACTCTGAGCGCTTTGAAAGCTTAACCTTAATAAACCAACCTTCACCCATTGAGTCTTCTGAAACAAGTTCCGGATCATCTTCCAATCTATCATTTACTTCTACAATCTCTCCTGAAACAGGAGCAACCAAATCCGAAGCTGATTTAACCGACTCTATGACAGAAATGTTGTCTCCTCGGCTACATTCATGACCGACCTTTGGTAGCTCAATATAAACCAAATCGCCCAATTGTTCTTGAGCGAAATCAGTTATTCCTATAGTTACTAGGTCTTCATCTTGCACTTTAACCCATGCATGATCTTCGGAATATTTAAAGCTCATTACTTCTCCTTATTTTGGTTGATATATTCATCTTTTTGGCAATCATTTAGTAACCTTTGGTAATGTTATAGATAGGAAACGGCATTTTTCCATCTTCTATACGGCGAATATTTTTAGCAATAGTTTTTGCTGAAGATTGCGGATTGCTTTGCCCTGCAATATGAGGCGTAATATAGACAGACGGATGACTCCAGAGGGGATTATTTGCAGACAAAGGTTCTTCTTCAAATACATCCATAGCCGCAGCAGTAATGTGTCCTTCGTCTAGTAGAGATAATAAATCTGCCTCGTTGACAATACCCCCTCTGCCCATATTTATAATAAATGCACCTCTAGGCAAACGTTGAAGCTCTTGTTTTCTGAGTATATTAGTTGTGCTCTCAGTTAAAGGTAGGACGTTTATTAATATATCTGTCTTTTCCAAAAAATCGCCTAACTGCTCGTCTCCAAAAAAGTGTTGAATATCACCCAAAGATGATTTTTGATTGGCTCCCCAGCCCAACACCTTAAAACCTTGATTAACTAGTGAATCGCCAATACCTCTTCCAATATTACCTAAACCCATAATTCCAATCGTCCTATCTTCAGGCTGTATGGAACCTTGCTGTTGCCATTTTTGTCCATCTGTTGTTTCATGTACAAAAGTGAT
>AFHY01000030.1 GCA_000213395.2 gamma proteobacterium SCGC AAA007-O20 | reverse complement strand
AAAGAAACCGATAACTATATCTTTTGAGAATGGCTATATTAGTCACAAAAAAAGTTGATTCGTAGTCAATAATTTATACTTGGAAGGCTTGACTCTTTGGTGTAAGATTGTATAATATTGCGTTTGTGTATCGGGCAGGGTAGTTGTCGAAAAAAAGGGGGAAACAGTGGTCTCAATTTTCCAATCTTCGCTCCTTGTTTTAGTCGTTATAGCCTTTACCATTTATGGTTTTGGGCTTGCTGCCCTTTATGGGGCGTTGGTCAGTTTTAGTAATACTTGGCTTTTTGATTGGTATACAAATAAACAAAAAGTGGTAGTCGATGCTGACGCTCAAAAAAGTTTTAGGATGGCAATCAAGAGTAGTGTGCTCAGGATGTTTTCTCTGGCGGCATTAACTTTAATTGGGCTAGGCTTGTTAGGACTTGAACCAGCTGCGCTAATTTTGAGTTTGGTAGTTGGACAAGTTGGATTTATATTGGATAGGTTAAGGCAAAAATAATGGCAACTGGCGAATTAACATCTAGCGCTTATATTAAGCACCATCTTCAGAATTTAACCTACGGAAAATTTCCTGATGGTCATTGGGGTTTTGCAGAAAATGCCATTGAAGCAAAAGAGATGGGATTTATGGCTTTTCATGTCGATACACTTGGATTTTCTTTTGTATTAGGTGCTGTATTTTTGTTTTTGTTTGCTAAAGCTGCTAAACGAGCATCTATTGATGCACCAAGCGGTTTCCAGAATTTTGTAGAAAGCATAATCGACTTTATTGATGATAATGTTCGTGGCTCATTTAAAGGGCAAAATCCTATGGTAGCGCCCTTGGCGCTCACAACCTTTATTTGGATAGTTTTAATGAATACGATGGATTTAGTGCCTGTTGATTGGCTGCCAGTATTAGCTCAAAAGATTGGTGGATTATTTGGAGCAGATCCTCATCATGTATATCTAAAAGTAGTACCGACCACTGATCCCAACATGACATTCGGCATGTCGATTGGTATTTTCCTGTTAATTCTTTTCTATAGTGTCAAAGAGAAAGGATTGGGGGGGTTTGTTGGTGAACTAACTTTACATCCATTTGGTAAATGGATGTTACCCGCTAACTTATTTTTAGAAGGAGTGAACTTACTGGCAAAGCCAGTTTCTCTCGCGTTACGATTATTTGGTAATATGTACGCAGGTGAGATGATCTTCATTCTATGCGCACTGTTGCCATTCTGGATACAGTGGAGTTTGTCTTTACCGTGGGCTATTTTTCATATCTTAATCGTATTACTACAGGCATTTATCTTTATGACCCTAGTAATCGTTTATATGGATATGGCGCACCAAAAGGAACATTAATTTTTTTTTTAGTAGTTTTTATATGTAGGAGTAAAAAATGATTACAGAAGTACAAGCAACGTTATTTGTAGCAGGGGCAATCTTAATGGGTTTAGGCGCATTAGGAGCAGCTGTGGGTATTGGTATTCTAGGCGCAAGATTCTTGGAAGGCGCTGCTCGCCAGCCAGAATTAATTCCAATGCTAAGAACGCAAATGTTCATTGTTATGGGACTTGTTGATGCGGTGCCTATGATTGCTGTTGGTATATCAATGTATATCTTATTTGCGGTTGCTGGATAATTTGTTTTTTAACTAAATAAAGGTATTTAGCTATGAATATTAACCTTACGCTAGTCGGAGAAACAATTATGTTTGCGATGTTTGTCTGGTTTTGCATGAAGTTTATCTGGCCACCACTTGTTGAAGCGATGGCTGCACGTAAGAAGAGCATTGAAGATGGCTTGCAAGCAGCCGAGCGTGGCAAAGAAGAGCATGCACAAGCTCAGAAAAATGCTGAAGAGCTACTTGCTAGCACTAAAAACCAAGCAGCTGATATTATTGCTAATGCGGACAAGCAAGCAAATGTGATGATTGATAACGCTAAAGGCACGGCCTCTGTGGAGGCAGATAAGATTAAAGTGCATGCGAAGTCAGAGCTTGATCAAGAAATTGTCAAAGCACGTAATGAACTCAAAGGCCAAGTTTCGACTTTGGTTATGCAGGGTGTTAATTCTGTCTTAGAAAAAGAAGTTGATGCCAAGATGCATAAAGATATGCTTTCCAAACTTTCTAAATCACTATAGGTTAGAGCTATGGAACTATCAACAATTGCCAAGCCTTACGCACAAGCGATTTTTGAAATTGCAGAGAAGAATGGCTCGCTATCGGAGTGGAGCGAACTATTAAGCACTGCTAGTGCAATTATGGCTGATAACGCTGCACAAGCTTTCATTGCCTCCCCTGGCACAAGCAAGGACCAAAAGGTTGAATTGATTTGTGTGCTACTTGAAAAAGCAACCTCCAGAGAATTGAGCAAACAAGAGTCAGCACTAATAAATCTTATTCTTAATAATAGACGTACAGATGCATTTAGCAGTATTTCTTCTGCGTTTGATTCTGCAGTTTCCAATGCAAATCAGAGTAAGAGCTTTCAAGTTGTAAGTGCATTCGAGTTAACCGAAGCAGAAGAAAAGGCAATCGTTGAAGATTTGACAAGTAAGCACAAAACAACAGTGACTGTCGACTCTGTCGTTGATGAGACACTAAAAGGTGGTGTGATTATTAAGGAAGGCGACAAAGTAATCGATACATCAATTAAGGCAAAAGTGGACGCTCTGAGTGTTTCTTTGTCTGTAAATTAATTATATAAAGAGAGGTTAGTTATGCAATTAAACGCTTCTGAAATCAGTGATTTAATTAAAAAAGAAATAGAGGGCTTTGACTTTGCAGTGGAAGCTCGTACAGAAGGCACAGTAATAAGTGTAAGTGATGGAATTGTTCGTATTCATGGATTAGCAGATGCTCAGTTTGGTGAGATGCTAGAATTTCCAGGAAATACTTTTGGTTTAGCGCTTAACCTTGAGCAGGATTCTGTTGGTGCAGTTGTATTAGGTGACTATGTTCACATTTCAGAAGGTGACACTGTGAAGTGTACAAATCGAATTATGGAAGTACCAGTTGGTAACGAGCTACTTGGTCGTGTTGTGAATCCTCTTGGTGAAGACTTAGAAGGCAAGGGAGAGATTAAAACTTCTGCCACTCGTCCAATCGAGGTTGTTGCTCCAGGTGTAATTGAAAGACAATCAGTTGAACAACCAATTCAAACTGGTATTAAGGCAATTGATGCGATGGTTCCAATCGGCCGTGGTCAGCGCGAGCTTATCATTGGTGATCGTCAAACTGGGAAAACAGCAGTTGCAATTGATACTATTATTAATCAAAAAGATACTGGTGTTAAGTGTATCTATGTTGCTATTGGCCAAAAAGCATCTTCAATCGCGGCAGTTGTTCGTAAATTAGAAGAGCATGGCGCTCTAGCTCATACTATTATTGTCTCTGCGGCCGCTTCTGAATCCGCCGCTCTTCAATATATAGCCCCTTATGCAGGTTGTGCAATGGGTGAATATTTCAGAGATCGTGGTGAAGATGCACTAATCATTTACGACGACCTTACAAAACAAGCATGGGCTTACCGTCAAGTCTCGCTTCTTCTAAAGCGCCCACCAGGACGTGAAGCATATCCAGGCGATGTATTTTATCTTCACTCTCGTTTATTAGAAAGAGCGTCAAGAGTTAATGCTGATTATGTAGAAAAAATAACTAATGGTAAAGTTAAGGGTAAGACGGGTTCTTTAACAGCGCTACCAATTATTGAGACACAAGCGGGCGACGTATCAGCTTTTGTTCCAACAAACGTAATCTCAATTACAGATGGACAGATCTTTTTAGAAACAGATCTTTTTAACTCTGGTATTCGGCCTGCGATTAACGCTGGTCTTTCAGTTTCAAGGGTTGGCGGTGCTGCGCAAACTAAAGCGATTAAAAAGCTTGGTGGAGGTATCCGTCTTGATTTAGCACAATATCGCGAACTGGCTGCTTTTGCTCAGTTTGCATCTGATCTTGATGCAGAAACTAAAGCGCAAATTGATCGTGGTCAGCGTGTAACTGAGCTAATGAAGCAAGCACAATATTCACCTCTAAATGTTGCAGAAACTGCAACATCGCTTTTTGCAGCTAACTCTGGAGCGCTTGATGATATTGAGGTAAAAAAGGTGGTGGTATTTGAAGCCGCACTTTTGGTGTATATGAATACTAATCAGACTGCTTTAATGAATTCTATTAATGAATCTGGTGACTACAATGATGATATTGCAGCGCAACTTCAGGCTGCTATTGATGATTTTAAAGCTAATAATACTTGGTAGTAAGCTATGGCAGTAGGCAAGGAAATTAGGACACAAATCGCGAGTATTAAAAATACTCAGAAGATTACGTCAGCTATGGAAATGGTTGCTGCTTCTAAGATGAAAAAAGCGCAAAATAGAATGCTTGCCTCTAGACCATATTCTGAAAAAATTCTTAACGTTATAGGTCATTTGACTCATGCTAATTCTGAGTTTAAGCATCCATACATGACAGTATCTGAAGAGACTAATCGTGTTGGAATTATAGTTATTTCTAGTGATAGAGGTCTATGTGGAGGCTTAAATACAAATTTATTTAGGAGCCTCTTAAAGGATATAGCGTCCTGGCAATCAGATAAAGTTGATGTTGAGCTTTGCACCATTGGTAAAAAAGCAACTTCATTTTTTAAGAATACAGGCCTTAAGATTAACTCTGTTCTTACTGATCTCGGAGATACACCTCACTTTGATGATCTTTTAGGTGCGATAAAAGTAATGTTGGACCGTTACGATTCAGGTGAGATCGATCAAATTATGATTGCTTATAATAAATTTGCAAGCACTATGACGCAAGTTCCAACTGTTAAGCAAATTGTTCCAATGGAGGTTACAGATGAAGAAAGTATGGACCACCATTGGGATTATATATATGAGCCAGATGCAGAGAGTGCACTAAGCGCTTTACTAGTTCGATATATCGAGGCATTGGTATATCAAGGAATCGTAGAAAATATTGCTTGCGAGCAATCTTCTCGAATGATAGCTATGCATAGTGCAACGGAAAATGCTGGTGATATGATTGACGATTTACAATTAGTTTATAACAAGGCAAGGCAGGCAGCTATTACTCAGGAAATCTCTGAGATTGTAGCGGGTGCTGCTGCTGTTTAAAGATTTAAAAAGAGGAAAAGCAAATGAGTATAGGCAAAATTACACAAATTATTGGTGCGGTTATCGATGTCGAGTTTCCATCTGACTCAATACCTAAAGTATATAACGCACTTCATGTGACTAAAGCGAATCTTACCTTAGAGGTTCAGCAACAACTTGGCGATAATGTCGTTAGAGCAATTGCTATGGGTGGGTCTGAAGGACTTCAGCGTGGATTAGAGGTCACTAATACTGGCAAATCTATCACTGTACCTGTTGGCGAAAAGACGCTAGGTCGTATAATGGATGTTCTTGGGAAGCCAATTGATAATGCAGGTGACATTGGTCAGAAAGAAGAATGGGAAATTCACCGTGCTGCACCTTCTTACGATGAATTAGCACCTGCAGCAGAATTACTTGAAACAGGTATCAAAGTAATCGACTTAATTTGTCCATTTGCAAAGGGCGGTAAGGTTGGATTGTTTGGTGGTGCCGGTGTTGGTAAGACAGTAAACATGATGGAACTTATTCGTAATATTGCTATTGAGCACGAGGGTTATTCAGTATTTGCCGGCGTTGGTGAGCGAACTCGTGAAGGCAATGACTTCTATCACGAAATGAAAGACTCAAATGTACTAGATAAAGTGTCATTGGTTTATGGCCAGATGAATGAGCCTCCAGGAAACAGACTTCGTGTTGCTTTAACTGGACTTACAATGGCTGAATATTTTCGTGATGAAGGTCGTGACGTTCTTCTGTTCATTGATAATATTTATCGATATACTCTTGCCGGTACTGAGGTATCAGCACTATTAGGGCGTATGCCATCTGCAGTAGGTTACCAACCAACGCTTGCATCTGAAATGGGTGCACTTCAGGAGCGTATTACCTCTACCAAGACAGGCTCAATTACTTCAATTCAAGCGGTATACGTTCCTGCAGACGACTTAACTGACCCATCTCCTGCAACAACGTTTGCTCATCTAGATGCAACAGTAGTACTTTCTCGTCAAGTTGCAGAACTTGGTATTTATCCTGCTGTAGATCCACTTGACTCAACTTCACGTCAGCTTGATCCGCTAATTGTTGGTCAGGAGCATTATGATGTTGCACGTGGCGTTCAAGGTGTTCTTCAGCGCTATAAAGAATTAAAAGATATTATTGCAATTCTTGGAATGGATGAGCTGTCTGAAGAAGACAAACAAACTGTATCACGTGCTCGTAAGATTCAAAAATTCTTATCACAGCCTTTCTAAGATACTTGAATCTCTGGATGATGAATCGGGTGTAAATAATATTTTGATAGAGGCAGAAGATGTTATCGGCCAAGCGCGAGAGTTTGATGATCGTCTGGAGACAATTCAATCTTTGTTGTCAAACGCTCAAGTTCAGATCCAAGAAAGTATCTATGATTTAACGAATTATCTAAGTAAAGTTAGCGGCCAGGAAGCTAATGTCACCGATTTGGAGGCACGAATTAATATGTTGCATGACTTGGGTAGAAAACATCGTTGTCAAATTCCAGAATTATTACATGCACAAAATAGCATTCAAAATAAACTCAATGAATTCGATACTTCTTCCGATCAGTTAGAAGAATTATTGACAAAACAGAAGCAACTCGAAAAAGACTACTTCAACAAATCAAAAAGACTGAGCGAGAAAAGACAACATGCCAGTGTGTCTCTTTCAGAAAAAGTGACTGACTTAATGCAAGACTTAGGTATGCCAGGCAGTGAGATTCTCTTTTGTCTTAATTCTTATAAAGATTCAATACGGTCAAATGGAAATGAAGAAATTATTATTCATGTGAAAACCAATGTCGGGCAAGATCTTAAGCCTTTAAGCAAGGTAGCTTCTGGAGGTGAGTTGTCACGCATTTCACTGGCACTTTCAGTAGTAACTAGAAAAACCGAGCTTACCCCAAGTATCGTTTTTGATGAGGTTGACGTTGGTATTAGTGGTTCGGTTGCAGAAATTGTTGGCCAGCTTCTTAAAAAGCTATCGGATCGATATCAAATCATTTGTGTTACCCATCTAGCACAAGTTGCTGCTCAAGGAAAAGAGCACTTGAAGGTTATCAAGACTCAACAGAGCGGTTCAACATTTACAAAAGTCACAGCACTCAATCAGGAACAACGAACCGATGAAGTAGCTCGAATTTTAGGCGGCATTAAAATCAGTGAAAAAACAAGAATAGCTGCAGCAGAAATGATTAAATCAAGCGCCTAAATTGTCCAACTTAAATCTATTCCAGGCTCATAATAGCTTTATAAAAGAAACCGATAACTATATCTTTTGAGAATGGCTATATTAGTCACAAAAAAAG
>AFHY01000031.1 GCA_000213395.2 gamma proteobacterium SCGC AAA007-O20 | reverse complement strand
GATATGCCAACGCGGTAGCGAGCAACCATACCTGCCATAGTTTTAATTTTGTTTTTACCAATACAAGTAAAAGCAAAACAAAGATCAATACAAACGAAAGAAGCGAATATTGAAATATATTTTCTAACATACTACCCTTTAAAAAATTCTAAATATATTATGTAACCTACCATAGTTAGCCATATAAGACCTACTTGATCTTTAATATTTTTAATATCTTTTTCCATAATTATCCTTTATATATTTTTTGTATGTGTGTTTCAAATGCTTAATAAGTATAGTGACAAAAATAGAAACTTAGTTGACATAATATAATAAAATATTAACATTTTATTACAATTAACAAAACTTTAATTACATGCACATACATAGCATTGCCTGGAGATCCATTCTAAGACTTCAACAACTTTATCCTAAAGAGGTTGGTGAAATTTGTAGCAAAATAGGTTTGCCTAAAAAAATATTATTAAACCAAAATTTAACACTTCCTATTGAGATGTTTTTAAATTTTTTTATTCAAGCTGAGTCTGTTTTTGATGACGAACTGATCTCGATTAATTATTCTAGAATGGCACAAATAAGACCAAACTATGCTGAATTATTAGGTTTGATATTTGTTTATTCAAGACACCTGAAAGAAAGTTTTAAATTACTTCAATCATTTATTAATATAGAGCTTGAGGGCATCAAGGTTTTAGTAACCAAACATCAGGACATTGTAAAAATTCAATTCATTGCAGACCCGATGATAGAACACCCAAGTCTATATGAAAACTTATGTTTATCAATGCTTTCCGCCTTTATCAGGTCAAAAAGATACTCAATTAAACATATCACTACTAAAATACAGGCAAGCAATAAATCCATCAACAAAAAATCAGTTTTTAATTGTCCAATTCATTTCAGTGGAACTGAAACCTCTATTGTGATTAGTCACAACACTTTTATGAAAAAAAATAGTATTGCTAACTCAAAATTAGTTGCTTTTTTAGCTTCAATTGCTCAAGAAAAGTTACAACAGAAACAACCCCGTGTCAACATGATTGATAGGGTAGAAACTCTACTCTGTAATTATGAAAATAACTACAACAATGTCAATATTGAAGAAATATCTAGTCAGCTGAGTATGAGTGTTAATTCGCTTCGAAATCAGTTATCAAAAAATAATACGAATTTTCGTCAAACATTTAATCAACATAAATTAAAAAGAGCAAAACTAATGTTAAAGGAGGGGCAGTCAGTTAAAGTTATCTCCTACTTACTAGGCTACTCAGAGCCATCTTCATTTATCCGGTGGTTCATCAGTCAAACAAAAATAACTCCGACCACCTTCAAGAAGGATCTAGTGAGCTAGATTGATTTACGATAATTTGTCTTTGATAAGACGAGAAATCAGACCCATGTCAGCTTTACCATCTAGCTGACCTTTGATCATACCCATAAGTTTACCCATATCTTTCATTGAATCTGCGCCAGAATCGGTAATAGCCTTGTCCACAGCTTCTGCAACCTCTTCATCACTTAATTGTTCTGGCATGTAACTATTAATAACAACCAGTTCAGCCTCTTCTACCTCAACTAAGTCAGTTCGACCAGCATCAGAGAACTGAGATATGGAATCTTTGCGTTGTTTGACCATTTTTTGAATAACGGCCAACACTTGCACATCATCTAACTCGATGCGATCATCAACTTCTTTTTGTTTGATTGCCCCAAGAATCATACGTACTGCTTTGAGGGTTTGTTTGTCTTTCGCCTTCATTGCCAACTTCATATCGTCGGTAATGCGTTTTTTTAGCTGAGACATATTGCGTTTTTATGTTGCGCCAAGAGAGATCTCTTAGTACATACGTTTGCGATGAATACGGTTTTTTGCCATTTCTTTGTGTGTTCTTTTAACAGCTGCAGCCTTTTTGCGTTTATTAACCCAAGTCGGCTTTTCAAAAAACTCTTTTTTTCTAACATCTGTAATAACACCAGCTCTATCACATAAACGTCGGAAACGACGTAGTGCAATATCAAACGGCTCGTTGTCTCTTACTTTAATTGTTGGCATATAATAATTCCTTTAAGATTCTTCTGATGTTTCTTCTTGTGGGGCTTCTGTAATAATTTGTTCACCACTTTCAAAATCGACTAATTGCACTACAGCCATTGGTGCCTTATCACCTGTGCGAAAGCCTGCCTTAAGAATACGAACATAGCCACCAGGACGGTCTTTATAAAATGGACCCAATTCGGTAAATAACTTTGCAACCATTGCAT
Organism: gamma proteobacterium SCGC AAA007-O20; assembly: GCA_000213395.2. GTDB lineage: Bacteria > Pseudomonadota > Gammaproteobacteria > PS1 > Pseudothioglobaceae > Pseudothioglobus. The sequence goes on along the minus strand of AFHY01000031.1, from coordinate 4,832 downwards.
CATCACGTAATTTCGCGAATACATGACGACGGTTTGCTACACTGTCTGATTTGGCCTTAGTAATTAATGGCTCAACTACACGACGAAGTTCCTTTGCTTTTGGCAAAGTTGTTTTAATAACTTCATGCAAGAATAGTGAATTTGCCATATTCTGGAACATAGCCTTTCTATGCGATGAATTACGATTAAGCTGTCTACCTGACTTTCTGTGTCTCATTATTTATCCTTATTCACTCATTAGATCAACTGGAGGCCAGTTTTCTATCTCTGTACCAAGTTCAAGATTCTTTTCAGTGAGAACTTCTTTAATTTCATTAAGCGACTTACGACCCAAGTTTGGTGTCCTTAATAAGTCCTGCTCTGTTTTTTGAATCAGATCTCCAATATAGTATATTTGCTCCGCTTTTAGACAATTAGCAGAACGAACCGTTAACTCTAGCTCATCAACAGCCGACAAATACATCGGTGGGAAATCGTCAGAAGTTGGTTGAGGCTCTTCCTCAACTACCGGTTCAAGTTCTACAAATGATGACAGTTGATCTTGTAGTATCGTTGCTGCACGCTTCACTGCCTCTTCGGCATCAACCGAACCGTTTGTTTCAATAACAATATTAAGCCTATCTAGGTTTACTTTTTGTTCAACACGAGCTGATTCAACTGTAAAACTAACACGTCTAATTGGTGAGAAGCTTGCGTCCAACTGAATACTACCAATAGTTTCTGAGTCAACAGTTCGAGATACAGCAACATCATATCCAACTCCTGTATCGATAGTAATTGTCATTCTAATTTTTCCACCTTCGTTTATAGTCGCAATAACTTTCTCAGGATTAAATACTGATACATCAGTACCATTGGATTCAATATCTGCGACAGTTAGTTGACACGGGCCTTCTTTCTCGATGATTACAGTTGCAGTTTCACTCGTATTAAGCCCTATAGAAGCTTCTTTGAGGTTAAGAAGAATATCAAGTACATCTTCTTGGACACCCTCAATGGTTGAAAATTCATGCATTACACCATCAATTAAAACTTCAGTTATTGCTGAACCAACCATAGAAGACAATAAAGTTCTTCTTAGTGAGTTACCTAATGTATGTCCAAAACCACGCTCAAATGGCTCAAGAACAACACGATACTCGTTTGTAGACAATTCAACTGAATCGACTAGTTTTGGTTTTAGAAAATCTCTTGCACTTCCTTGCATATTTAATTCCTATTTAGAATACAATTCAACGATCAAATGTTCTGAAATATCAGCTGACAATTCATTACGAGAAGGTACATTTTTGAATATACCTTTAAATGACTTGTTATCAACATCAACCCACTCAGACAATCCTCTCTGTCCTGAAATCTCTACAGCTAGTTGAATCCGGCTTTGTTTTTTTGCCTTCTCTCTAACAGAGATTTCATCATTTGCACTTACTTGATATGAAGGTATGTTGACAACCTTACCATTCACCACGATTGATTTATGAGAAACCAATTGCCTAGCCTCTGAACGAGTTGAAGCGAAGCCCATACGGTAGACCACGTTATCAAGGCGACACTCAAGAAGTGACAATAAATTCTCACCTGTTGATCCTTTTTTAGAGCTAGCTTTTTTGTAATAAAGTCGAAACTGCTTCTCTAAAACGCCATACATACGTCTAACTTTCTGCTTTTCACGCAACTGTAAACCGTATTCACTACCTTTTTGACGACGAGCATTTACACCATGTACACCAGGTAACTGTGATAATTTACACTTTGAATCGATCGATCTAATACCACTCTTAAGTTCTAAGTCAGTGCCTTCACGACGTGCTAATTTGCATGTAGGACCAGTATATCTTGCCATAATTTATCCTTAAACTCTACGTTTTTTAGATGGACGACAACCATTGTGTGGAATTGGTGTCACATCAGTTATTGATTGAATTTTTAAACCCTGTGCATTAAGACCACGGATAGCTGAATCTCTACCTGGACCAGGACCTTTAACTCGAACATCAAGATTTTTTATACCAAAAGCTTGCGCCTTCTCGCCACAACTTCCTGCAGCAACTTGTGCAGCAAAAGGGGTCGATTTTCTTGAACCTCTAAAACCTGCACCACCCGAAGTAGCCCAACATAAAGTATTCCCATGACGATCAGTAATCATCACAATAGTATTATTAAAAGTTGCATGAATGTGCGCAATACCATCTGAAACGATTTTCTTGGACTTTTTCTTAGTTGATTGTTCTGTCGCCATAATCTTATGCCCTAATTATTTAATTAAACGACGAGGACCCTTACGAGTTCTAGCGTTAGTTTTTGTTCTTTGACCACGCAAAGGAAGTGACTTCCTATGCCGAATACCTCTATAGCAACCTAAATCTCTAAGACGTTTAATATTCATTGAAACTTCGCGTCTTAAATCTCCTTCTACTTCATACTGAGAAACAACTTCACGAATAGATTCCAACTCCTCTTCAGTTAATTTAGAGACTTTAGTACTAGGGTCTAATTTTAGTGTTTCACAAATTAATTTTGATCTAGTTTGTCCAATACCAAAAATTGATTGCAAACCAATTACAATGTGCTTATCTGTTGGAATATTTATTCCTGCAATTCGTGCCATAAATTCTACCTATATCCCAATAAATAAAAAGTTTAGGTAAGTATTTCCACCCAAAATTCTAAAGTTGAAAAATCGTGCAATTTTACTTTGTAAATCAATACCTGTCAATGTCATCATCCTTGTCTTTGCTTGTGACGAGGGTCTTTACAAATGATACGAATCACTCCATGACGCTTGATAATTTTGCAATTTTTGCATATTTTTTTAACAGATGCTCTTACTTTCATAACTAAACCTTACTTTAAGTTCGCTTTGCGCATCAAGCCTTCATACTGATTTGACATCATATGAGACTGCGCTTGAGCGATAAAATCCATCACCACAACAACGATGATGAGAAGACTGGTGCCACCAAAATAGAAGGGCACATTCCAATACATAATTAAAAACTCAGGTAATAAACAAACTGCTGTAATATAGATTGCACCAACCGCTGTTAGCCTTGTAGTGACACTATCAATATAATCCGCTGAGTGCTGACCTGGTCTTATTCCTGGAATAAAGCCACCAGACTTTCGTAGATTGTCAGCTGTATCATTCGCATTAAATGTAAGCGCTGTATAGAAAAAGCAGAAAAATACAATTGCCGAAGCATAAAACATGATATATAGTGGCTGTCCTGGGGATATACTTGAAGTGATATTTGCCAACCAACCCAGTCCTTCTGTTTGTGAAAACCAACCACCCAAAGTTGCAGGAAATAGAATAATGCTAGAGGCAAAAATTGGTGGAATAACACCCGCCATGTTGATTTTAAGAGGCAGATAGGAGCTTTGCCCTCCGACCATTTTACGTCCTTGCTGGCGCTTGGCGTAATTCACAGTGATTCTTCTCTGACCTCTTTCCATAAATACAATAAAGGCCATCACTAGAGCTGCCATAATCAAGATTAACACAACAGCAAAAACACTCAATTCACCAGTACCTACCATACTAAGAGTATTACCTAATGAGACAGGCAATCCAGCAACAATACCTGCAAAAATAATCATTGAAATACCGTTACCAATACCTTTTTCAGTGATCTGTTCTCCTAACCACATTAAGAATAGTGTTCCAGTTGTCATCGTCACAACAGTAACAAAGCTAAATGTTAGACCAGGATTTGTTACTAGGGCTACTCCAGCTCCTGATTGTGATTGCAATGCTATTGAAATTCCATACGATTGAAAGACTGCCAAAAACACAGTACCCATTCGAGTGTATTGAGTAATTTTTCGTCTACCACGCTCACCCTCTTTCTTCAATTGCTCAAAATGAGGCACCACAGAGGTCATCAGCGTCATAATAATTGATGAGGAAATATAAGGCATTATTCCAAGAGTGAATATTGACAGGCGTTCTAACGCTCCACCTGAAAACATATTAAACATACCCAAAATACCATCTCTGTTGTCGTCTACTAAAGAAGCGAGTGCTGTCTGCGATATAAAAGGAATCACAATATGTGTGCCTAGTCTGAAAATGATTAACGCACCCAATAGATAAAGGATGCGCTTTATTAAATCTTCACTAAGTCCTAGGGGTGATTGGCTCATTGCATTACTCGCTAATAGTTCCTTTAGCCGCTTCAATAGCTGCTTTCGCACCTTGAGTGACTTTAATACCTTTCAAGTTAACGGCACGTGTAATTTCACCTGAAAGCATAACTTTGACTCTTAGAATGTTTTTAGTAACAAGGTTATTTTTCTTTAAAACATCAATATCAATGTCAGTTTCAGTTAACTTATCAATTTGAGAGAGGGTTACTTGAGAGGTCACTCTTGAGATGCGTGAAGTAAAACCCACTTTTGGCAATCTTCTTTGTAATGGCATCTGACCACCCTCAAATCCAATCTTGGTAAATCCGCCAGAACGAGAACTTTGTCCTTTATGGCCTCGGCCACATGTTTTTCCAACGCCAGATCCCATACCGCGACCGACTCGCTTTCTGCCAGATTTTTCGCCCAATGCAGGCTTCAATTTATTAAGATTCATTGCTTACCCTCTACTTTTAACAAGTAAGAAACTTTGTTAATCATGCCTCTTACTTCTGGTGTATCTTGCAACTCTACTGTATGGTTGATTCGCTTTAAACCAAGACCATTTACTGTAGCACGATGTACAGGAAGACGACCATAAAAACTTTTAATTAAAGTCACACTTAAGGTTGCTTTTTTAGTGACAACTTTCTTAGCTGGCGCTTTTTTTACTGCAACTTTTTTGGTTGATACTTCTTTAGTGA
>AFHY01000032.1 GCA_000213395.2 gamma proteobacterium SCGC AAA007-O20 | reverse complement strand
TTTTGTCGAGATTATTTTTGTTTAGAAAAAATAAAAAAGGAGAAAAAAATAATGAAACATATTAACTTTAAAACCGTCTGTTTTGTTGGGCTCTTCGCCTGCATGATGGGATCTGTGTATGCAGATACATTGCGAATGGCGTATTCGGTCGCACCGAAAACGATAGATCCATATAAAAGCAGCGCCTCAGCAACTGCTTCATTAAATGAACATCTTTATGAAGCTCTTGTTTCGCGTACCAATCAAAAACTGTTGGCTACATCTTACGGCTGGACAGATGACACTACACTTGTAGTCAACCTTAGGGAAGGTGTCAAATTCCATAATGGTGCTGACTTTACAGCTGAAGATGTTATTTATAGCTCATGTCGCATGATGTATAGAGTTGGCGGCAAGAAAAACATGCTCACAAGTGCGATGGGTCCAGTGACTGACGTGGTAGCGATTGATGACTATACCGTGGCCTTCAAAACTGTAGGTCTGTACCCAATACTCATTCAAAAACTTAAATCTTTGTCTATCTTGGACAGCGGCGATGCTGATCTAGGGCCGACTCTTAAGTTTGATAATACTGGTGACTGTGGCATAACACGTTACCCCACTAAAGATGAGTTTGCGACCGGTAAGTATGCAAACGGTACGGGCAAGTACAAATACGAGTCTTTCGAAAATACCGGTGATGCCGTCTTGGTACGTAACGATAATTATTGGGGTGAACCAGGCAACTGGGATCGCGTTGAAATGACTTCGGTATCGAATTCTGGTGCACGAATGGCTGGACTACTTGCTGGAGATTATGATTTGATTGAGAACCCTACTGGTGAAGATTTACTGGCTTTGGAAGGTAACTCTGCCTATAGTTACTCAACTATGCCTTCTTGGCGCACCATTTTCTTGATATTGGATGTAGGTAGTGATGTCGCACCAGGAGTGAGGGCTACCGATGGATCAAACCCACTAAAAGATATCAGAGTGAGACAAGCGCTTTCATTATCAATTGATAGAGATGCAATTGTAGATAAATTAATGGGTGGTAATGCAACCGTTGCTAGCCAGTTTGCACCAAGCTATCAAGATGGTGCGGATTCGTCAATGCCAGATATGGCTTACGATGCTGATAAGGCAAGGCAATTACTCGCTGAAGCGGGTTACGAACCTCATCATATTTCTATCGATCTCAGAATGCCAACTGCTAAGTATCAAAATGGTACTCGAGTTGGTCAAGCTATTGCTCAATACTGGTCTCGTATCGGTATTAACGTAACTCTAGTAGCTGAGCCTTGGTCTGTATTTAGAAAGGGTCGTTCAGCTCGTGAGTTGGGTGTGTTTATGTACGGATGGGGTCATCCTCAAGGTCCTGCGCAGATGATTTCATATGCGTTTGGAACTAGGAATAAGGCTCTCAACCTAGGAGGCAGTAACTACTCTAACTATACTGATCCAGACTACGATGCCGCAATGGCAGCATGGGCAGTTGAAACTGACGAAGCTAAAGCTTTTGAATACAATCAGGCAGCCATGCGTATAGCTGTTAGGGATTTACCAGGAATACCTCTATACTACCAGCATAGCATCTGGGCTCACACAAGCGACATAAGCGTTATTGGTCGACCTGATGAGCGTACCTTTGCTGACATGGCGACTAAAAATTAGAGACCTATAGAAGTACACTAAATAGCCCCTCATGCAAGTAATCTGCTACACTTGTGTGAGGGGTTTTTTTATGAACTTTTTATATCTAAAGTTTAATATAAAAATTACAATTATCCTTTTATAAGATTTACGCATAATGGACTCCTCCACTCAGCCAGAGCGTTTTTGGAGCCTAATTATTATAAAAACCCCACAATTAGAGGCACATAATTCATGATTAAGTACATTTTAAAACGTCTTTGGCACAGCGGCATACTAGCAATCGTCATGTCGTTAATCGTTTTTTTTGGCCTGTACGTAGTTGGTGACCCAGTTGAAATGTTATCGGATGACGAGTTTACCGAGCAGGACAAAATCGAATTAGCCATTGAACTTGGACTTGATAAGCCACTTTATGAGCAATACTTTACCTATACAGGGGGTATGCTTCAAGGGGACTTTGGTACCTCGTTTGTCTACAATAGACCAGTACTTGATCTCATCATGGAGCGCCTTCCAGCCACATTAGAAATCTCCCTCTTAGCGATGATTATTGGCCTTGGTATTGGCATCCCTCTCGGAATATTTTCCGGAATAAAAAACAATTCCAGAGCTTCGAAAATAATAAGCTTTTTCACAACCGTAGGTTACTCAACGCCCAATTTTTGGCAAGCCATAATTTTGATTATGGTGTTTGCGGTTTTTTTGCAATGGCTTCCGGCCTCAGGTAGAGGACTTACCAACTCAATGTTTGGTATCGAGTGGGCCTGGTTATCCCTTAATGGCTTACAGCACATGGCTCTCCCGGCAATTAATCTCGCGATTTACAAAATTTGTATGCAGCAAAGGCTTGCTAAGTCTGGAACCCAAGAAATCTTATACCAAGAATATATGACCTTTGCTCGAGCCAAAGGAATAACAAGAAATCGCATTATTAGACGTCACCTTCTTCGCAATATTTTGATACCGATTGTTACCATTACAGGACTAGAAGTGGGAGGACTGATTGCATTCTCTACAGTCACCGAAACAATCTTTTCTTGGCCAGGTATCGGTAAATTATTACTAGATTCCATCCATATGATTGATAGGCCAGTTGTTGTTGCCTATCTCATCCTAATTACTCTGATGTTTGTCTTTATTAATTTTGTTGTGGATGTCATGTATGCATTTCTAGACCCACGTATTCGACACCAAAAGTAACTACCTATGATTGATTACAAAAAAAAATTAGCACCATTAAGCTTGCAAACAAAATCCATTTTCTCTGGTCACCCAATAGCAATTGCTGGTTTGATTGGCTTTGTTATGTTTGTTTTAATCGCACTTTTAGCCCCATGGATTGCACCACAAAATCCCTACGATTTGATGGTTTTAGACATTATGGATGGACTATTGCCTCCATTATCTAAGCTTGGTAATGGCACTACCTCTTGGCTTGGCACTGACGCAGTTGGTCGTGACATATTATCTGCAGTTATGTACGGGTTACGATTAAGTCTTTTTGTTGCATTTATTGCCACAACTGTTGGTTCCTTAATTGGCGTATTTCTTGGACTTCTAGCAGCGGTCAAAGGTGGCTGGGTAGAGAGTGTTATTATGCGTGCTGTTGATTTAAAAGTGAGCTTTCCAGGCATTTTACTGGCGCTCATGATGTTGGCCATATTCGGAACCGGAGTCGATAAGATTATCTATGCCCTCATTATTGGCGTTTGGGCTAGCAAAGCAAGACTTACTCGATCCTCTGCGCTATCAGAGATGCAAAAAGAATATATTGATGCGGCAAAAATATCCGCTATTCCTAACTGGAGAATTATGCTGAAATTTTTGCTACCTAATAGTATTGCGCCTGTGCTAGTCATGATACCAATGTCACTTTCGGGCTGCATCGGTGCGGAAGCAACGTTGTCATTTCTGGGTGTGGGTGTTCCAATCACCGAACCGTCATTGGGATTATTGATTGCCAATGGTAATGACTACCTTCTTTCCGGAAAATGGTGGATTAGTATTTTTCCTGGTGTTGTTCTAGTCTCTCTGGTTTTATGTATTAATGTTGTTGCAGACAGAATTCGTGAACATAATAATCCTTTTTTAAAATCAATGAATATGCAATGAATAATACTCCACTTCTTAAAATAAATAACTTAACAGTCACCTACCCTTTGAATTCTGAAGGGAGTGATGTACTCAAGGCTCTTGATAATACCTCTCTTAAAGTAAATTCAGGACAAATCATAGGAATAGTTGGTGAAAGTGGTGCTGGAAAATCAACTATTGGTAAGGCTATCCTGGGTCTTCTTGACCCGCCAGCAAAGCTTGTTAGTGGTGAAATTAGATTTCTCGGAAATTCTCTGGTTGGTTTAAGTGAAGCACAATTCGAATCTTTGCGTGGCAACCAAATCGGCTATATATACCAAAATCCGATGACCGCTCTTAACCCTGTTTTAACAATCGGTGAACAAGTCATCGAAGCAATACTAGCGAATACTACGATGACTGGAAAAGAGGCTTATAATTATGCAATTCAGCTGTTGGAAAGAGCTGACGTAAGTTTTGCCAAAGATCGACTTCAAAAATACCCTCATCAACTGTCCGGTGGCTTATGTCAACGTATTGTTTTTGCGATCGCAATTGCTGCAAAACCTAAGCTCATTGTCGCTGACGAACCTACAACTGCGTTGGATGTAACCGTTCAAAGTTCTGTTCTTCAAACTCTTATTAAACTTAGCCAAGAAGAAGGTATTGCTATTATTCTAATTACTCATGACATAGGCGTTGTATCAGAAACCTGTGATTATGTGTATGTCCTGAGAAATGGAAAACATATTGAACAGGGAGAAACTGTTCAGGTACTAGAAAAACCAATGCAAGAATATACAAGATCTTTAATGGCATCGGTTCCACTCATAGAGAAGCGACTTCATCGATTTGCCCTACCTAATGAAGGCAAGATAGAAGGTATCTCTTCCCACCTTGGCTACCTACAAGAAGAAAGAAAAGAGGATTTTTCATCAAATAAAACTATCCTAAAAGTTACTAATATTTCAAAAACTTTTTATACACCTTCCACTTTATTTAAGCCAAAAGATGCTTTTCAAGCTGTCAAAAATGTAAGTTTCTCAGTTAATCGTGGAGAAACTGTAGGAATCGTTGGCGAGTCAGGCTCTGGAAAATCTACTATTGGAAGAATGATATTAGGGCTGGAAGATATAACAGAAGGAAATGTAATTTATAAAGGCAAAGATATAAATAGCATCATCAATAGTGAAGATCGTCTGGCACATTATCTGTCCATACAGTGCATCTTTCAGGATCCTTATTCTTCACTTAATCCACGTATGACTGCAGGTGAAAATATTACCTATGGTTTAAAAATTCATAAACTTATTGATTCCAAGAATGCTAAATCTTTAGCTCAAGATCTCATGGTTTTAGTTGGTCTTCAAAGACAAGATGCAGACAAATTACCGCAGTCGTTCTCTGGAGGTGAACGCCAGAGAATTGGAATTGCAAGGGCACTAGGGTACCGACCAGACTTTATTTTCTGTGATGAACCCACTTCTGCATTAGATGTTTCTGTACAAGCCAATTTACTTAATTTACTGAAGGATCTACAGGAACAATTTTCTTTGACTCTGCTCTTTGTGAGTCACGATTTAGCAGTCATTCGTCAAATGTGTGATCGTGTTATTGTTATGAAGGACGGTGAGGCCTTGGAGAACGGCAGTAATGAGAATATATTTGAACAACCAAAACATGCATATACCCGTTCACTACTTGATGCTATGCCAAAATTTCAAGGCTTAGCTCAATATTAGTTTACTGGACTGAGTAGCTAGCTTGTCTCTGTATGCACTAGTCTTTGTCGACTATCTCGTCAACGGCTTTTTCAAGATCAATGATCGTCTTTCTAATCTCACTAGGAATAGAGGCTTTTTTATTATTAACATAGTCAAACATTACCACTTTAGCATCACCAATAGCGGCCAGTCTCTGGTGCTTGTGGCTAACAACAGAATATTTCATTGTAAAGTACTGATCTGCCATTGTATCAACTCTGACTCCAATAGACACACTATCTGGGTAGGCAAGTGGGTAAATGAACTTGCATTGGGTTGATGCTAGTATCAATGAAATTGGTGTTTCTCCAAACACACTATCAGAATTAATTTTTTCAAAATAGGCAATTCGAGCTGCTTGAAAATATTTGAAATATTCAATATTGTTGACATGTTGAAGGGCGTCCATATCCCCCCATTCAATATTAAGATCGACCACAAAAGTAAAATCTTTTAATAATTCATTCATTATTATTTAAGTAAATTTTATATTTTTATCTAATTTTGAGAATTTATTAATGCTTATATTATCTTATCTCAGCAACATAATAGAGTAAGTTGTGTTTAAAATCACCAATAAATTAAATTAACTAGTCAACACTTTATATGGATAGTCAAATTCACAATACTAATATTGCCAGTGAAGCTGTTATCACTTCTCCTAATGATCTCAGTAAAAAATTGCCCATCACTCAAAAGGGCAAGAGAAACATTATGGCTGGCCGCGAAGTTGTGAGCGATATTCTTTCAGGAAAGGATTCTAGATTGATTGTGATTGTTGGACCTTGCTCAATTCATAACCTTGAGGCTGCAAAAGAATACGCACATAAATTGAAAACCCTGAGTGAAGAATTAAAGGAATCACTTTATATAGTGATGAGAGTTTATTTTGAAAAACCAAGAACCACGATTGGCTGGAAAGGTTTAATTAGTGATCCTGATATGGATAATTCACTTGATGACAACGGTAAACCTATAAAAGAGGCCGGCCCTT
>AFHY01000033.1 GCA_000213395.2 gamma proteobacterium SCGC AAA007-O20 | reverse complement strand
ATTAGCTCCATCAATTAGATATGCTGGTTTTTTATTTTTTTTTGCTATCTCCCGAAGTCTATTAGAGTTCGATGAGTTTTTTGAGCCAAGCACTAACAACATATCCGAATTATTAATGATGGCTTTTACTGAATCTTGCCGATTTTGTGTCGCATAACAAATGTCACTCTTTTTTGGGGATTGAATCTGTGAAAACTTTGATTGTAACGATTTAACAATCTCTTTGGTGTCATCAACTGATAAGGTTGTCTGTGTGGTATAAGAGATATCTATACCAGTTGGAAAATCAAGTATTTCAACGTCACTGATTGATTCTACTAGGGTAATATTTTTGATGTCATTTGACTGACCTAGAGTGCCTTCAACTTCAGGGTGTCCGGCATGACCAATCAGAATAACTTGATGGTTTTGTTTTTGACGCCGTGTAACTTCTTTATGTACTTTTGTTACTAAAGGGCATGTTGCATCATAAATAGTAGATGTAATTGAGTTTGCATCTTTTCTGACTTTTTGAGAGACGCCATGAGCACTAAAAACCACAATACCGTCTTCGGGCACTTGATTAATTTCGTCGACAAATACTGCGCCCTTTTGTTCAAGGTTGTTGACAACAAATTGATTGTGAACAACTTCATGACGAACATATATTGGAGCACCATGCTTATCTATAGCACGCTCAACTATCTCAATTGCACGCTCAACACCTGCACAAAATCCTCTTGGGTTAGCCAGAAGCACTTTCATGATTTCTATACATTATTGTTATCAAGGGATTAATAAAATATCTTATATTGAAAATAAAGAGAAAATTAGATCTATTATTTATATTTTAAAGCAGACAATATCTGAAAGATTTTTTTTCGTAATTCTGAACGGTGAACAATCATATCTATTGCGCCCTTCTCTAATAAAAATTCACTCCTCTGAAAACCTTCTGGCAACTCTTCACGAACAGTTTGCTCTACAACCCTAGCGCCAGCAAAACCAATCCTTGCGTTAGGTTCTGCAATTTGAATATCTCCCAGCATTCCAAGACTCGCAGAAACACCGCCCATCGTTGGGTCAGTCAAAACAGAAATAAAAGGAATTTTCTTGTCAGCCATCAATTTCACAGCAAGCGAAGTTTTAGACATTTGCATCAAAGAAAAAAGCCCTTCCTGCATTCGGGCACCTCCGCTGGCAGAGAAACAAACAAAAGGAATAATATTTTCAATCGCTGTATCAGCCGCTCTGACAAACTTTTCACCAACAACTGAACCCATTGAACCTCCCATAAAATTGAAATCAAAGGCCGCGGCTACAATCGGCATACCTTTTAATAACCCCTTTTTAACGACCAAAGCGTCTTTCTCTTTGGTTTTTTTTTGAGCATCAATATAGCGGTCTTTGTATTTTTTTTGGTCTTTAAATTTTAGAGGGTCCACAGACTGAATATTTGGTGCAATCTCAAATTGATGCTCCACATCCAGGAAATTTTTAAGTCGCTTTCTTGCCGATATTATTAAATGATGGTCACACTTTGGACAGACATAAGAAAGACGTTCAAGTTCTTCCTGATAGAGTACCCGACTGCACTCAGGACATTTACTCCAGAGACCTTCTGGAATATTTTTTTTAGCGTTCTTGCCAATTGATGGCAAAATTTTCTCTAACCAGCTCATACTAGACCTTTATTAATTAATGGCATTTGAGATTTGATTTGCCAGATTACCAACCTTAGTAATCATTTTATCCTTATCACTAGAGAATTGCTCAACAATAGAAACAAGAGTACTTCCAACAATAACTGCATCGGCATTTTCACTAACCTGTTTAGCTGTTTCAGAATTTTTGATACCAAAGCCTACTCCGATTGGTAATTTAATATAATTTCGCATCCTAGCTAGGTGATGGTTCACAGAATCAATATCTAAATTTCCAGCACCTGTGACACCCTTCAAGGAGACGAAGTATACAAAACCGGTTGCTATTTTTGAAATGTCCTTTAATCGGTCGTCTGTGGTTGTTGGAGCCACTAGGAAGATTAAGTCAACTTCAACAGCATCCAATTCAGATTTAAGATCATGGGCTTCTTCAGGAGGCATATCCACTACCAAGACGCCATCCACTCCAGCCTCCTGTGCTCTCTCTGCAAAGGCCTTATAACCATAAACTTCAATTGGATTGGTATAGCCCATTAACACAATACCAGTACTTTGATTGTGTTCTCTAAATCTCTCAACAATAGCAAGAACATCACTCAAACTAACACCATCGGCAACAGCACGTTCATGAGATTTAGCAATTACTGGTCCATCTGCCATAGGATCAGAAAAAGGTACGCCTAGCTCAATAATATCAGCACCATTATTCGCCAAAGAAAACACCAAGGCCTCAGAATTATCTAGACCTCCATCACCGGCTGTTATAAAAGGGATAAAAGCTTTTTTCCCAGATTGACTGAGTTCGTTAAAAATGTTTGAGATTATTGACATAGCTTTGTTCGTCTTAATGAGAGTCAAATTTTAGCACAGAAGCATTTCAACACAATTTATTGTCCTATCCAAGAATGTTTGATTTATGTTACTTTATGATAAAAATGCACAGCATCTACCAATACTTTCATATTTTCGGGATTAACATCTGGAGTTATGCCGTGACCAAGATTAAATACATGCCCAGTTTTCCCCTTAAATTGGTCAAGCACTTTATTAACTTCAGTGACAATAACCTCAGGTGTGGCACACAGAACTGATGGATCTAAATTACCCTGCAATGCTACCTGAGATCCAACCCGTCTTTCAGCCTCTCCTAACTCTATAGTCCAGTCTAGACCGATCGCATCACAGCCACTTAAAACAATCTGTTCAAGCCAAGCAGACCCCCCTTTTGTAAACAGTGTCACTGGAATCGTTTTACCTTCATATTGACGATGAATACCTGCGACTATTTTTGTCATATACCTGAGAGAAAAATCCTCGTAACTCTGTTTATTTAAAAGGCCACCCCAAGTATCAAAAATCATTACTGAATCAGCACCTGCTTCAATTTGGTTGTTTAAATAATCAATAACCGTCTCTGCCAGAACGTTTAAAAGTTGATGCATATGATTGGGATTTTCAAACATCAAACCTTTAACTTTTGAAAAGCTCTTGCTGGAACCGCCCTCTACCATATAAGTCGCCAAAGTCCATGGACTTCCAGAAAAACCAATAAGGGGGACTCTACCTTTGAGGTTCTTTTTGATTACTGAGACCGCTTCACTGACATAGGCAAGCTCGCTACCGACATCTGGTTTAGACAATCTATCTATATCATCTAGTTTGGTTAGAGGTTTGGAAAACTTAGGACCTTCGCCTTCCACAAAATACAAACCAAGACCCATCGCATCTGGAATTGTTAAAATATCTGAAAAAAGGATCGCTGCATCCAAATCAAAACGTTCAAGAGGTTGAAGTGTAACTTCACATGCTAATTCACTGGATTTACATAAGCTTAAGAAATCACCAGCTTTTTTTCGAGTCTCACGATACTCTGGCAAATATCGCCCCGCTTGTCGCATAACCCAAATCGGAGTTCGCATTACTTCTTTTTTCAATAGGGCGTTTATGTAGTCAGATGCCATAATAATGTCTCAAGCGAAAAGGTGATTATAATGATTTTGCAGTACATTTTATGTTTCCTTCTGGCACAAAAAAAAGCCACAAATGTGACTTTTTCAAGCATAACAGTAATTATTTACCTCTTGAATGCACCGTAGCGAGACTTAAACTTCTCAACACGACCAGCAGTATCTACAATTTTTTGCTTACCCGTATAAAAAGGATGACAGTTTGAACATACATCTATGTGTATTTTATCTTTAGTGCTAGTTGAACGCGTTTCAAAAGCATTACCACAACTGCACACAACTTTAATGGTATCGTAAGCAGGATGTATATCTGTTTGCATAACTGTCTACAAGATTAAAAAGAACGAAATTATATACTATCTCTCTTCAGGGGTGTATGTTTTAACGCTCAATGCGTGTAGCTCCCCACTTTTGATTTCTTCACTCACCACCATGAGTACTATTCTTTGCCTCTGCAAAAGTGATAACCCTTCAAATATTGGAGAAACAACAACTGCAGAGCAATTACAACCATCACCTTCCATGGTCACTTGAGATTGCTCTATAGTAGATTCGAGTTTTTTTTGTATTTCTGATAAAGTCATAATTAACCTCTACTTAACAAGAGAAATTTAAGCTCCGAAGGCTCCCTTAAGAGCAAAGAAGAATAAAATTGACATAAAAGCACCAGCGGGTAGAGTCACAACCCATGATAAAAATATTCTATTAATGACCCGAGTATCTAATGCAGCCATTCCTCGAGCAAGGCCAACACCCAGAACTGCACCAACCAATACTTGTGTTGTTGAAACTGGAATTCCAGTGCCTGAGGCAATAACAACTGTTGCAGCGGCAGCCAATGTTGCAGCAAAACCACGAGATGGTGTTAGCTGGGTAATACCAGTACCTATAGTTGCAATAACTTTATGACCATAAGTAATAAGACCAACAGCGATACCAAGGCCACCAATAAATAATATCCATACAGGCAGTGCACTCTTGGAACCAATCATGCCTCCACTATCAATAATACTATAAATCGCTGCCAACGGACCGATGGCATTAGCAACATCATTAGAGCCATGAGCAAAAGCCATTGCTGCTGCAGTAATAATCATAAGCACACCAAATATTCTCTCCATTGAAGCATAGTAAAAATCCTTGTTTTCATCAGGGTCAAGATGGATATTACGAATCAAAAAGGTTCCAATAGCTGCTATGAGCACCCCAAATCCTATTGATAGTATATAACTTGTCACTGTGTCAAAGTTCAAACCAACATGTTTAAGTCCCTTAAATATAGTTACTAGGGAGACTACAAGACCAACCAAAAACATATAATAAGGAACATATTTTTTTGCATTATTGAACGGATGATCAGTATCAATAATTAAATTTTGAAGACTCCTAAACAAGGTAAAGGAGATGATTCCAGCAAACACCGGTGACACTATCCAACTCATTGCAATTTTAACGACTTGATTCCACTCAACAGCATCAACACCAACACCAACAGCACCAAAACCTACAATCGCGCCAATAATAGAGTGTGTTGTAGATACTGGCCAACCTAATGATGAAGCAATTAATAACCACGAACCTGCAGCCAATAAAGATGCCAACATACCATACACCAATAGATGTGGTTCATTGGCAAACAATGCTGCATCTAGTATGCCTTTACGAATTGTAGCAGTCACCTCCCCACCAGCTAGAATTGCACCTGCAAATTCAAAAATCACCGCAATAATAATCGCTTGTTTAATTGTAACAGCGCCAGAACCTACTGATGTACCCATTGCATTAGCGACATCATTTGCACCAATACCCCAGGCCATGAATACACCAAAAACAATTGCCAATATTATTAATACATTACCATGATTGGCAATAATTTCCATATGTATGTCTCCTGAAACTATTTAGTTAACATGACTTCGAAACGCGAGCCTACCTTTTGTGCCGCATCAGCAGTTTCACCTAGCCATTCGATGGCTCGATAGTAAAACATTACATCAACAGGAGGCAAGTCAGATTCAAGGGTGAATAGTTTGTTACGAATATCGTTTTGAGCGTCATCAGTTTCGTGCTCGAGTTCATTGACCGTTTTAATCATTTTGCCAACTATTTTCCGTTGACGACTACTAAATGCCGTTTCTAATAATTCATCTAATTCATTGATTGCCATTAAAGCAGCAGCTGAAGTCTTAATACAAAGCCCAGCCAACTTTATAAAGTCATCTGCAATTTGCTCAGGAAAAACCATATGACGTGTCATCATTAAACCGGTAAGGTCTTTAGTAATGTTGGCAATTGAGTCTTGAATTAGGAGAACGTCTAGTAAATCTCTACGCGAAAAAGGCATCATAAAAGTACTAGGCAAATTCATACGTAATTTCTTTTTCAGTCTATCTGCTTTTTCCTCTTTATTATTAATTAGAATGCATACTGTCTCTGCCTCCTCCCAATCTTGAGCATTTGCAGCTTTAGCAAAAACAGCAAAATCTTTAAGACATGAATGTACTTGCTTCATGTGCTTTTGAAGCGGAGCTATAGGAGACTTTCCAAATAGACTTGTAATATTATCGGTTCTGGCCATATTTATTATTCACTTTTTATAATCTAATGCGGATTTTACTATTAAACAATCAAAATATTAATAAATCAAAGTTGAAAAAGCACACATTTATTAAAAGTGTAACATTATACAAAAAACTAGTTATCGCTTAAAATAAGTATTAATTCTAGTAAAGTACTATAAACCCATATAAATATG
>AFHY01000034.1:3690-6274 GCA_000213395.2 gamma proteobacterium SCGC AAA007-O20 | reverse complement strand
AGGTTTTGAGATGAAAGTAAAAGTATTAAATTTAAAAACAAACAAATCCACTTCCCAAGAAGTATCTGATGGTATTTTTGCACGCAACTACAACGAGTCACTAGTTCATCAAATTACAACTGCTTATATGGCAGGAGGTCGCAGTGGCTCAAAGGCACAAAAGAATCGTGCAGCTGTTAGAGGTGGCGGTAAAAAACCTTGGAAGCAAAAGGGAACTGGTCGTGCCCGTGCTGGTACATCACGTGGGCCTATTTGGAGAAGTGGAGGTGTCACATTTGCTTCTCAGCCTCGAGACTACGCTCAAAAAGTAAACAAAAAAATGTACAAGGGTGCGATAAGCGTAATTTTGTCTGAGTTGTTGCGTACTGACCGTTTAAAAGTTGTTTCAACATTAGATATTGCTGAGCCAAAAACAAAAAATATTACCTCACTCATGAATTCTCTGAATATAAAAGACGCTTTATTAATGACCGATGAGTTGGATGAAAACTTATACCTGTCTTCTCGTAATCTATATCACGTAGGTGTTTGTGACACTCAGAGTATTGACCCTGTAAGTTTAATTGGTTATGACAACGTAGTGATGACCAAAGCTGCACTTAAAAAAGTGGAGGCAATGCTATGAATCAAGAAAAAGTATTAAAAGTATTACTTGGGCCAATTGTTTCTGAAAAAACGACGATGGCTTCAGCAAACAATCAGTATGTTTTTAAAGTCAGAACTGATAGTAACAAGAGAGAAATTAGAGCGGCTATAGAGTCGATGTTTGGTGTTAAAGTTGAAGCTGTAACTACTTCAAATGTTAAGGGTAAGAAAAAAGTCTTCAAAGGAAAAGTTGGTCAACGCATTAATTGGAAAAAAGCAGTAGTCAAAGTATCTGAAGGTCAGATGATTGATGCTACTGCTTCATAGAGAATTTATTATGGCAACAGTTATAAAAAGAAAACCAACATCACCAGGAAGGCGCTTTGTAGTCAGCGTGGTCGACAAAGATTTGCATAAAGGAAAGCCTTTTGCAGCTCTGACTGAAAGTAAAAACAGAATTAGCGGTCGTAACAACCGTGGCAAAATTACTGTAAGACATAGAGGCGGTGGTCATAAGCAAAGATATCGTGTTATTGATTTCAAGCGCAATAAGGACGACATTCCTGCCACCGTTGAGCGCATTGAATATGACCCAAATCGTAGTGCAAACATTGCATTAGTATTATATGCTGATGGTGAAAGACGCTATATTATTGCACCAAAAGGGTTAAAAGCAGGCGACCAGATTGTATCTGGTGGCTCTGTAGCTATACAAAAAGGTAACACTTTGCCATTAAGTAATATTCCACTTGGTAGTGTCGTACATTGTGTTGAATTAAAACCAAAAAAAGGTGCTCAGATAGCAAGAAGCGCTGGTACATCAGTTCAACTAGTTGCTAAAGAAGGTAATTACGTAACGCTTAGATTGCGTTCTGGCGAAGTACGAAAAGTTTTATCTGAATGCCGAGCAACTTTAGGTGAAGTTTCTAAACCCGAACACAGTTTAAGAAAACTAGGTAAAGCCGGTGCTACTAGATGGCGAGGTGTAAGACCAACAGTTCGTGGTGTTGTAATGAATCCAGTTGACCACCCACATGGTGGTGGTGAAGGAAAAACTAGTGGTGGTAGACATCCTGTTTCACCTTGGGGCACGCCAACAAAAGGTTACAAAACTCGTTCTAATAAGCGTACGGATAAACTTATCGTACGTCGCAGAAAATAAAGGGTAATTATGGCTAGATCACTAAGAAAAGGACCATTTGTCGATGAGCATTTAATTCAAAAGGTATTAAGGGCTCAAGAAATACACGATAGAAAGCCAATTAAAACTTGGTCTCGTCGTTCAGTTATCGTACCAGAAATGCTTGGTTTAACGATTGCAATACACAATGGTCGTGTGCATGTTCCAGTGACAATTAACGAGAATATGATTGGTCATAAATTGGGTGAATTTGCTACAACAAGAACATTTAAAGCTCACTCTGGTGACCGTAAGACTAGCTCTAGCGAAATAAGGTGAAAATATGAAAGAAGTTAAAGCAATTCATAAATATGCAAAAATCTCCCCTTTCAAGGTTAGATTGATTGCTGATCAGATTCGCAATAAGTCAGTTGAAGAGGCTTTGAATATTCTGTCGTTCAGCAATAAAAAAGCAGCGGTATTGGTAAAAAAAGTATTGAGTTCTGCAATTTCAAATGCTGAGCACAACGATGGTTTAGATATTGATGAATTAAAAGTAAGTAGTGTTTTCGTTAACGAAGGTTCTACGATGAAGAGAATTCGCCCTCGTGCCAAAGGAAGGGCAAATCGCATTTTAAAACGAACTAGCCACATAAGTGTTGGCGTAAGCGAGTAAATAAGTATGGGTCAAAAAGTAAATCCAATAGGAATTAGATTAGGGATCGTCAAAGATTGGGATTCAAAGTGGTACGCCAACAGTAAAGACTATCCTAAATACTTGTTATCTGATATTGAAGTAAGAGATTTTTTATTTAAAGAGTTAACTTCAGCGTCAGTTAGTCGTATTGATCTTTTTTTGGATCAAAGGCACCTTCTTCG
>AFHY01000034.1:0-3680 GCA_000213395.2 gamma proteobacterium SCGC AAA007-O20 | reverse complement strand
AAGCAGATACAGCAATGCTAACTAATATAGAAAGCTTGCCAGTTAATCGAGTTGTAAAATTACTATAAACAAAGGACCTATCTGAGACCCAAGATGGCAACGGCTCTTCTAAAAGAACTTTACCACTATCAATATCGGCTATTAAGT
Organism: gamma proteobacterium SCGC AAA007-O20; assembly: GCA_000213395.2. Taxonomy (GTDB): domain Bacteria; phylum Pseudomonadota; class Gammaproteobacteria; order PS1; family Pseudothioglobaceae; genus Pseudothioglobus. Next base: position 3,533 of record AFHY01000034.1, on the reverse strand, counting down.
TATCTCTCATAGCGCTCCAACCAGTCAGCTGAGCCTGTTCAAATATACCTCTTTGCCATCCAAAGCCAGATTTCAGTGCCAAGTCAACACATCTAACAGTTTCAGCAACATGCTCTAACTGATAACAGGCATAGTGAAAAACATCCCGATAGACAGACCATAAAAACTGAGCCTGAGGGTCATCACATTCAGATAAAGACAGTAAAGCCTTTTCTATACTGCCATTTTCTTTAAGAATTTTTTTGACTTCAAGACTGATAGTTTTATCTGATAGCCTGTATTCATTTTTCTTTGGATCAAAAACATAAATATCCTTTCCTTTTTTTTCGTAAATACCCTTCTTTGTTTTACTTCCAAGACAACCTTTTTTAATTAAATCATCAATCCATTCTGGTAATTTAAATAACTCAATCCAAGGATCATCCTTAGCGTTCTCATATATATTCTTGACTACATTCGACATCACATCAAGTCCAACAATATCTAGTGTTCTAAAGGTTGCACTAGCAGGTCTGCCAACTCTCTTACCAGTCAAGGCGTCTACAGTATCCGCAGACAGAGAGAAATTCTCTGCATGTTTCAAGACAACCAATAAAGAAAAGACACCAATCCTATTAGCAATAAAAGCAGGGCTATCTTTTGCATAGACAACCTCTTTGCCTAATGCAGAAGTGATAAAGCCTTCAGCCTTATTGAGTAATTTTTCATCACTATAAGAGGTTCTAATGATTTCAACTAGAGGTAAGTATCTAGGTGGGTTGAAGAAATGGACTCCAAAAATTCGACTTCTTAAATGTTCCGGTGAGTGTTCAGCAATTTTTTGAATAGACAATCCAGATGTGTTTGTAACTAGAACAGCATTGTCTTTAACATAAGGGGCTATATTGGCAAATAATTGTTTTTTGATGTCTAGATTTTCAACGATAGATTCAATAATAAAATCACACTGCGCTAAAATATCCATTGACTCGTAAGTAGACGTTTTAATTAAATCAATCACCGATTGACTTGCCAAAGGTGCTGGCTTTAGTTTCTTTAGAACTGCAAGTGACTTAGCTAAGACTTCTTCACTCACATCAAACATAACAACCTCGAAGCCTAAATTCGTGAAATGTGCTGCAATTTGACCGCCCATAGTGCCTGAGCCGAGTACAGCAATTTTGCTAAAAGCTTTATCAAAATATTGTTTCATAGTTTTCCAATTAATTTATGTCTCCGAATTTTCAAAATCATCAACCTTAAGTGATTCGAGAACTATTTCATTTAATCGTAGCCAGTCATTTTTTTCTTCGCTGGCCAAAACATCACTATCTACTAATTCCTGTAACCAGACCTCTAGGGTTGAACTCGGCTGGTATTTGTATCCAGCTTTTTTTACCTTCTGTTTGAGTGCTTTTAACAAAATTCCTGCCTCATAGCCTTGAAATAAAATATAGAACGGATGATCAGGAATATCTTTTAATTTAGAGCACAAGCAACTTGAGAAATTCTCTAATAACCAGTCAATATCAGCAATAGATTTAGAACTAGAAACAATTAACCTATCATCTATTTTGGTATTTGTTACAGAAAATGGAAAGAATAAAAACTTCAATAGTAATTTTACAACTCGATTAACTGGCAAGCTTTCTATATTAGTTAGCATTGCTGTATCTGCTTCTTTAACTAATTTAAGGATAGACAACTTCAAAATGCTTTTTACCTTGTCGTCGTTTTGAAATTTTTCCTCGTATAACTTCAAGCAGGCGCTAATTTCATACATTGCACAAATTGCATCAGCAAAACGGCCCGAAACCATCTCTTTGCGCTTTAAAGAGCCCGCTAATAGTAATAAAGCAATATCACTCAGGCAGGCAAATTTAGCCGATAAAACTGCCAAATTTCGATAATACACCCTAGTGGTAGAATCGCCATAGGGTTTTGCCAAACGCCCACGAGTCCAAGAAAAAAGGATTGCCCTTGCAATATTCCTCATAAAGTTTCCGACATGTTTTGTGAGAGCTCTGTCAAAATTTAGAATTGATTCTTTGTTATTATCATGAAGTGCATTTAGCTCATCCAACATCGTTTGATGGCAACGAATTAAGCCTTGTCCGAAAATCATTAAACTTCTAGTAAGAATGTTTGCCCCCTCAACTGTAATAGCGACCGGAGCCCCAGTATAGACGTTAGCCACATAGTTTCTTTTGCCTTGCATAACTGCCCTTCCACCATGAACATCCATGGCATCAATCGAGGACTGTTGAAGTAACTGGGTATTTCGATATTTAACAATGGCAGATATGATTGAAGGTCTATGTCCAGCATCAAGAGCCCATGTCGACAGATTAATGTTTGCAGTCGCTCTGTATGCGTTGGTCGCTAGCGTTGCTAGTTTCTCTTGAATACCTTCCATACTTGCTATCGATATACCAAACTGCTCACGAGTTTGTGAATAGGCACTTGTGGTTAAAAGCATTGCTTGTGTTGCAGATGCGCCGGTGACCGGCAAAGAAATACCTCTGCCAACACTTAAACTCTCCATCAACATTCTCCAGCCATTCCCAATCATCTTTTCACCACCAATAACCCAGTCCATTGGTATGAAAACATCTTTGCCATAAATAGGGCCATTTTGAAAAGGCTCACCAACTGGAAGATGACGAGTGCCTATGCTGACACCCTGAGTCTCACGAGGTATCAGTGCACAAGTAATACCTAAATCCTTTTTTTCATAAAGAGGGTGGTCTTTGGGCAATAAATTATCTGGGTCGTAAGCCTTAAAAGCCAAACCGATTACCGTGGCAATAGGGGCTAGTGTAATATAGCGCTTTTCCCAATTGAGCCTCAGCCCTAGTACCTTCTCGCCTTCATAATCTCCATAACAAACAATGCCATTATCTTCAAGTGAACCAGCATCAGAACCGGCCACTGTCGAGGTTAGGCCAAAGCAAGGAATCTCTTGGCCTTTTGCCAAGCGAGGCAAGTAATGTTGTTTTTGTTTTTCAGTGCCATATTTAAGAAGCAGCTCTCCAGGACCTAATGAATTTGGAACCATAACGGCAATACCTAAAAATTGAGAAGCTGAGGAAAGTTTGCCTACAATTGTTGCATGTGCAAAGTGTGAGAATCCTAAACCATTGAATTCTTTTGGGATAATTATGCCAAGAAAACCATTATCGAAAATATAACGCCAGACCTCTTCTGGCAGATCTTGTTTAGCCACTATTTCATAAGAGTTAATCATAGAGCAGAGTGTATTAACTTCATTGTCAATAAAGCTTTGCTCCTCCTTTGTTAGTTGTGTCGCCTCCAGTTCTGATAACTCTTTCCAATTTGGGTTGCCTTGAAATAATTCAGCATCCCACCACACACTTCCTGCTTCAAGAGCAATTCTCTCTGTTAAACCGATTGGGGGTAATGCCTTTCGCATGGCATTAAAAAGGGGCTTAGTAAATATCAATAATCTAATTCTAGGAACGAGAGATATTCCTAATAAAAGTAGTATAAAAAATATAATCTGTGCACCTAAATGACCAGCTATAACAGCACCA
>AFHY01000035.1 GCA_000213395.2 gamma proteobacterium SCGC AAA007-O20 | reverse complement strand
TTCTTATCATCCCAGCATTGTCTTACGGTTCACAATTGGCGCTTGGTGCGTTGGCGGTGACATTAGTGTATTCAGTTTTACGATTCGCTAACTTTGCCCAAGGTGATAGTATGGCTTTTGGCACAATGTTAGTTATATTGCTGACTTGGTTTATGATCAATCAAGGTTGGACCATCAGTGGTATTCCAACAGCTTTATTAGCAATCCCAATAGCCATAATAGGAACTGCAATCTATTTATTATCAATGGACAGATTGGTTTATAAATACTATCGTAAAACAAAAGCAAAAGCGATTACTATTGTGATGGCTTCGATTGGTGTAATGTTTATTACTAACGGTTTAGTGAGGTTTATTTTTGGACCTAGACCAAAAGTTTTTGCAGATGGTGAAAGGTTTATATTTAGTGTAAGAGAGTTTAAAGCTTTCACTGGACTCGAACAAGGTATAGCACTTAAAACTTCTCAATTTCTTACTATCACTATCGCCATACTGTTAGTAGCTTTTGTTTTTTATTTTCTTCAGAAAACTAAAACAGGTAAAGCGATGCGTGCCTATTCAGATAATAAGGAGTTGGCTCTTCTTTCAGGTATTAATCCTGATAAAGTGGTTACAGTTACTTGGTTATTAGTAGCCTCTCTAACGACAATTGCTGGCGCTCTTTATGGATTGGACAAAGGATACACACCGCAACAGTACCATCTATTGCTATTACCAATATTTGCTTCAGTCATTGTTGGCGGTATCGGTTCACCGATAGGAGCTATCGTCGGTGCTTTTTTAGTCTCATTTTCGGAAGTGTTTTTGACTTACGCGTATAAGAAGTTTTTAATTTATTTACTACCTGTATCAATGCACCCTAACTCTTTATTGCAATTTATTGGCACTGAATATAAATATGCTATCACATTTGTTATTTTGGTGATTGTCTTACTGATCAAGCCAACAGGTATTTTTAAAGGAAAGGTATTAGTTGATGAATAACTTTAATACGATTTGGGAATCCCATAAAACAATTATTAGCTTTACTATGATGGCGATATTGTTGTTATTTGTAGGCTTTAATCAGTCATGGTCGTTGGTACTTGGTATTTTTAACTTATGCCTAATTTCAGCAATTATGGCCCTTGGCGTGAACATCCAGTGGGGTTATGCAGGGATTTTTAACGTTGGCATTATGGGCTTTGCTGCGTTGGGTGGGATTAGTGTGATTCTGGTGTCACAACAACCTGTTGTTGAGGCTATTGAGGTTGGTGGACTTAAGATGCTCTTTGCGTTGATACTAGGAGCGTTAACTATTTTCATTGGAGTCTTTCTTAATAGGAGAGGATACAACAAATGGTTGATAGCTTTAGTTGTAATTATTGGCTACCTGTTCACTCGCTATTATTTTTCAGATGCCGCACAAGCAATAGAAAAAGTAAACCCTGCAAAATCTGGCTATTTAGGGGGTTTGGGGATACATGTCATGTTTTCATGGATCGTGGGGGGCTTGGTTGCTGCAGGAGCTGCCTGGTCGATTGGCAAAATAACACTAGGCTTGAGGGCTGATTATTTAGCAATTGCGACATTAGGTATCTCTGAACTTATCATCTACGTCATTAAAAATGAAGACTGGTTGGTTCGTGGTGTGAAAAATGTTTCAGGTCTTTCAAGACCTGTACCTTATGAGATTAATTTACAAATGTCTGTTTGGTTTCAAAACATGGTTGCTTGGTTGCACCAATCGAGTTTAGAATTATTGCCTGAAGCTGAACAAATATCTAGGTTAAATGAATATGTCAGAGAGTCCTCAATAGTCTTTATTAAGTTATGTTACTCAGGCTTCTTTATTACAATCTTGATTGCACTGATTTTGCTGGCCAATCTTGCGCTTGATTCGCCATGGGGTAGAAAGGTAAGAGCGATAAGAGATAATGAGGTTGCAGCCTCTGCGATGGGTAAAAATATTACCCGTCAGCATTTACAAATTTTTGTGATAGGTTCCGCGATTGTAGGCGTTGCTGGCGCTTTATTGATAACTTATAATGGAATATTTATTCCTACATCCTACCAACCCTTGCGGTTTACCTTCTTGATTTGGGTGATGGTTATTGTTGGCGGTTCAGGTAATAATTTGGGCTCAGTAATAGGCGCCTTTATTATTTGGTTTCTTTGGATTCAGTCAGGACCCATCGGTCTTTGGTTTGTTGAAATGATTGGTAATTTTACTCAGGAAGGAAATACTGCAACAGAGTTCTTAGAAGACCGAGTCCATTTCTTAAGGCTTATCTTTATGGGCACTTTACTGCTTTTAGTAATGAGGTTTACCCCAGGTGGTATTCTGCCGGAAAAGAACAAAGAACTGTAATAATTCATAGATAATTGCCAAAAAAGAGCATCTCTAGAAAGATATTTCTTTATTTTTTCAAATATTTTTAACACAAAACCTAAGAAAATGATTATCATTGACGCGAATCCCTTTTGAAATACGCTTAGATGAACACTATTAAGCATGGGGAGTCTTTTTTTTAAAACAGGAGAGAAAATGAAAAGTTATATTAAAACTACTGCAAGCTTAGCTCTTGCAGTCGGTGTTGCAACAACTTCTTTTGGTGCAACTGTGAAAATTGGTGAGTTACAAGGATTCACAGGACCGATTGAAAGTATGATACCGGCTATGTCTGGTGGAGCAAATTTAGCGGTTACAGAAGCGAATGCTTCTGGTAAATACCTTTATGGAACGATTGTTGTTGTCCAAGGCGACTCAAAATGTATCGATGCAGATGCGGCAGTTGCTGAAGGGGAGCGTTTGATTAATGACGAGAATGTTATGGCTATTATGGGTCCTAACTGTTCTGGTGTTACTGGTGCGTTTGTAAGTAATGTAGGTATGCCTAATGGTGTTGTAAATATTTCACCATCTGCTACCTCACCTGCTCTAACAGATATTGATGATAACGGTTACTTCTTTAGAACTGCACCTTCTGATGCAAGACAAGGTCAAGTTCTTGCTGATATTGCGATGTCAAGAGGGCAATCTGATATGGCAGTAACTTATACAAATGATGACTACGGTAAAGGTCTAGCTGATGCTTTCGTAACAGCTTATGAGGCTGCAGGTGGAACTGTTACCGTTATATCAGGTCATGAAAATGACAAAGCGGACTACTCTGCTGATGTCGCTGCATTATCTGCAGGTGGTTCTGCCACACTAGCTGTACTTGGTTATGCCGACACAGGTGGTAAAGGAATCCTTGCTGCTTCAGAAGATACAGGTGCATTTACTGACTACGTCTTTGCTGACGGTATGATGAGTGCAACTACTTCAGGCGCTGTTGGAGATGGTTCTTGGGGCACAATGCCTGCACCAAGCGCTGATCTTCTTGCTAGCTGGTTAGCTGTTGCTGAAGCAGGCGGTGTTGCTGGTGCAGAAGTCTTTGCTGCTGAGTCATATGACGCAATGGCTTTAATTATCCTTGCTTCACAGGCTGCAGGTGGTACAGACAGAGCTGCCATTCAGGCAGAGGTAATGGGTATAGCCAATGGGCCAGGTATTCAATGTAATGCAGGTGAATTAGGCGATTGCTTGAAATATATTTCAGGTGGCCTAGTTGTTGACTATGTTGGTGCTACTGGTGTTGAGTTTACTTCAGTAGGTGAAGGCAAAGGTTCATATGCTGAGCAAGAAATTATTGGTGGTGCTTTTTCAACTGTGGCGTCACATCAGTAATTAGTTTTACTTTTAGATAAAAAAGCCCATCCTTTGGATGGGCTTTTTTTTTGTCTTTTAATCTTGTTCATTTAATCTGCAGTAAAAGTATGAATATACAAGCTCAAAATTCACAGGTATTATAATAGTCCTATGCCGAGGAGAATGAGGATTAAAAATGTTTAAAGATGAACTATGGGATAGTTTAAAAAAAGCTACCAAACCTTCGTTTGATAGGTTTGATAAACTAGATAAAAACTACATTTTTTATCTAGAAAATCTGGTGACCCCTAAGTTAATTACAATTTTCTATTGGATACTATTGTTTGCATTTATAACAAAAGGGATTGGAGATATATTTGAGGGTGATTTCTTTCGTGGTTTGGTTTGGGTTATCGGTGGTTCCCTTGCTTCACGAGTAGCCTGTGAGCTTGTTGTTATTGTGTTTCATATTAATGAAAACTTGCATAAAATCAATGAAAGCACTAAAAATATTGATAGTTTCGGTAATGATAATATTGAGAAAGATCATTACAAGCGTTAAGTATCTAAATAACCCATCATTTAATCAATAATAGCTAGCCTTTTCTTGGTAGATCAGAGTTATTCATGAATAGAGGTATCGTACTTATCTTATCAGGTTACCTTCTTTGGGGTTTGTTTCCTATTTATTGGGCCTTATTAAACCATGTAAACCCTTCGGAAGTTCTACTTCACAGAGTGGTTTGGGCTGCGCCTATTCTTTTTGTGATTGTCTACTTGAAATCAAGTTGGCTTAGTAATTTCAAGGAATCTATCACTTCTCGTAAAGAGTTACTTTTCTTGTTGTTGACAGCTACTCTTATAACTATTAATTGGGGAACCTATATTGTTGCTGTGAACCTCGGACGAGTAGTTGAAGGTTCTATGGGTTACTTTCTAGCGCCGGTAATAAGTATGCTAGGGGGTTATATTTTTTTTCATGAAAGAATTTCCAGGTTAAAGCAATGGTCAGCTCTGTTTGCATCAGTTGGAGCTTTGTATTATGTGTTTAGTAGTGACTTCTTTCCATGGTTGGGTTTTATTCTTGGAGTTAGTTTTGCCTTATATGGCATTGCGAGAAAAGCAATGGTTACTTCTGCAGTGCCTGGTCTTTACATTGAAACTTTATTACTTTTACCAGTAGCCTTTGTATTCACAATATGGATGTATTTTTATCAAGAAGTTTCCTTTCTTAATGTCAATTTAACTACAGATGTATTATTAATCTTGGCGGGCCTTGTTACTGTTGTTCCTTTAGCACTTTTCACTATTGGAGCAAAACTTCTACCAATGACAACAGTAGGCATATTATTTTTTGTTACTCCTACAATTCAGTTTTTAGTTGGCTATTTACTCTATGAAGAGCCAGTTAACATTAACCAACTAATTGGGTTTGTTGGTGTATGGATTGGTCTCGTACTTTATTGTTATGCTTTGATTAGAAAAGCGTGATAGTATAGTATTTTTAGTTTGATTAAATATATCGACTTATCTTAATCCTATATTTGGATAGGAGTGTTTCTTGTTGGTGAAGTTTTTAGTCACCAGAGTGGTTAATTTTGATATTTCCTGGGGAAACTTTTGAAAAATACTGACAACATGCATCCCACAGTGTTTAACGCACTACATACCACTAACAAGGTTGAGTTAGAAGATCTCTACAAGATTTGGGCTGAAAGTTATGACCGTGATGTTGTGGAAGTAATTGGTTATGTTGGTCATTCGATAACTACCGAACTATTACTTAAGTATGTAGATAATTCCAAAGCCAAAATACTAGATGCTGGATGTGGCACTGGACTTGTAGGCGAAATACTTCACGAGAAAAAATATAAAAATATTGTAGGAATTGACTTTTCTCAGCCAATGCTAAACCAGGCTTTAGAAAAAAACATATATCAATCTCTTGTTTTGGCTGACTTAACTAAAAAACTGACATTTAAAGACAAAACTTTTGATGCAATTGTTTGTGCTGGAACATTTACCTGTGGACATGTTGGACCAGAAGCACTTTTAGAAATGGTACGTGTCACCAAAGCTGGTGGATATATTAGCTTTACTGTGCGTGATCAGGAATGGGATCTTTTACCTTATGAAAAAACTATCAAAGAACTAGAAGATAAGAATTTGTGGCGTTGTTTAGAGCGCTTAACTACAAAATATAACCTTGATGAAGGTGTGAGTTGCCAGTTATGCTTATATGAGGTAATCGCTTAATTTAAATAAATCAATCAAGATATCAATGTCGATTTCAAACCAAAATAAAGCCTATTTTTTTGCGGCTACTGCGATTTTTTTCTGGTCCACAGTAGCCACTGCCTTTAAACTTTCACTAGAATATTTAGAACCTGTTCAGCTGGTTCTTTATGCAACCATATTTTCGGTCTTAGCTCTTTTCTTTATTCTTCTTTTTCAAGGGAAATTAAAACTGATTCGACGCT
>AFHY01000036.1 GCA_000213395.2 gamma proteobacterium SCGC AAA007-O20 | reverse complement strand
CAAGTGCAACATGTTTAGCTACAAGCTCTTCAATAACAATCGACTCAACACCTGCCAACCTTGAAGGGTCAGAGTTATACCAATCAATCATTTGTTGCGAACTTTCACCATATTGAATAGACATTTCCTTAAGTTTAGCATCAACTTGCTCTTTTTCAGGCTTGATTTCGCTATCATTCGCAATTTTATCAATTAATAAACCCAACTTTACTCGTCTTGATGCCTCTTCTTGAAACATGGCTTCAGGAAAATTACCTTTTGAAGGTATGCCCTGTCGTTCCATCCTTGCTTCCATATCTTGTTGCAACTTCATTGCCTCCGCACTCACACTGCCCTCAGGCACTTCAAAGTCATTTGCAGTTAAAAGTGCAGTAAAAGCGGCATCTTTGTTTTGCTGAACTACACGAGAACTTAACTCCATCTGCATTTGCTTAGACATGTGACTTTTCATCGTCTCGAAATCATTTTCACCATATTTTTTAGCAAACTCGTCGTCACGTTTCATTTCGTTGGGTGAGCCTACTTCATTAACCTTTACTTTAAATACAGCTTCTCTTCCAGCTAAATTTTCAACATGATAATCTTCAGGAAATGTCGCTTTAACTTCTACTGTCTTTCCTGTAGCGACATCAATAAGACCTTTCTCAAATCCTTCAATCATTGCACCACGTCCAAGAATGATTTCAAATCCCTCTGCCGCACCGCCTTCAAATGACTCACCATCTAGCAATCCCTCAAAATCAATTATCAAACGGTCACCATTTTTAGATTTACGTTTAACGGTTTTGTATTCAGTCGCCCTATCTTGTAGATCTTGCAATGCCCTTTCCTCATCTTCATCAGAAACTGTTGCACTTATTTGATCAATATTCAGGTTCGATAATGGTGCCACACTAATTTCAGGGTACACCTCAAACTCAATTGTATAGCTAAAGTTATCACTACTTTCTGTGTCTACAGTCGTTAAAGAGGGTCGCGCAGCAGGAGAAACATCAGCGTCTGCCAATGCCTCTTCCAAAGTTTCACTAACTACTTCGTTTGTTGCATCTGCTTTAGCGCTAGCACCGAAGCGTTGACGCAGAATTGTCGCCGGTATCTTGCCCTTTCTAAAACCATCAACGCGAGCTTTTTTGGCAAGGCCTTGTAAAATCTTTTCCGTTTTCTGGTTGAAAGTGTCTATAGGTAATTCAACTGTCAGTGATCTTTTTAACCCTTCAAGTGTGCTCAATGAGGTCTTCATCTGTCCAATCCGTATCTAGTATAAAAAAAACAGGAAATTATACAGGATTTTGCTAGCTAAGAAAAAGCTCAACTAAAAGCGTGAACCCATATAGCTCAACTGTTACTGCGCCTGAGAGAACCAATCTGGGTTTAGCTAACTCTTTATTTAGATATATCAGCCAAAATTAAGTCCGAGGCCTTTTCACCCACCATGGTTGTAGCGGCATTAATATTACCACATATAAGCTGTGGAAATATTGAGGCATCTGCCACTCGAAGTCCTTCTATTCCATGTACTTTAAGATTACTATCCACAACATTATTGAGTGGATCAGGACCCATACAGCAAGTACAAGCGGGGTGGAAAACAGTCCATGCATTGTCTCTAATATCTTCTATCATTTGAGCATCTGATTTACACTCAGGACCAGGTCGAAACTCATCAATAATGACCTTGCTAAAACTTTCAGTTTGAGCTAATTGACGCAACAACTTGACGCCCTCTAACAAATCTTGGACATCATCGTCATGAGATAGATAGTTAGGCTCAATTATTGGTGCAACAGTTGGATCACTACTCTTTATTCGAATCTGCCCTCGTGAATTTGATTTACAGTTTGATACCCCTAACAACATAGCTGAAAAAGGGTCTGGGCTTAACATAGCGCGCCTTCCAGGTGGCTCAAGAGTATAACTTACAGGTGAAAAATAAAGCTGAATATTCGGTCCTGTAAGTCCATCCCGAGTTCGCACAAAACCACCAGACTGGTTGACACTTAAACTTAACGGACCGGTCCTAGTCAAGACATATCGAATACCTTGCCATAACTTTCCCCACCAAGGTCTCAGCTGATCATTCAAGGTTCGCACTCTACTTTTATAAAAATAGCTCACCCCAAGATGGTCCTGAAGGTTTTTTCCAACGGCAGGGCTGTCATGGATAACTGAAACATTGGCTTCCTTCAGAAGTGACTCTGGACCTACTCCAGATAACTGAAGAAGTTGTGGTGAGTTCACAGCACCAGCGCTTAATATCACTTCACGCTTGACATTTGCTTGGTAAAGTTTGCTTGCTTTTGTGTATTCCACACCAACTGCACACTTACCTTCAAATAGAATACGAGTTACGAGAGCCTTGGTAATCACGGTAAGGTTAGAACGCTTCATAATGGGTCGTAAAAAAGCTCGCGAAGCAGACATACGCTGTCCCTTATGTGTGGTTATCTGATAATGACCAACACCCTCTTGAATCTCACCATTCATGTCACCATTAAAACTGATTCCTAATTCTTCAGCAGCAGAAACAAAATTGTCACATAAGGGATGCAGCTGGTCTGTAACGTCTGAAACATTTAGTGGCCCTCTACTACCCCGATATTGGTCGTCGCCATGTTGCCAAGTTTCCATACGTTTAAAATAGGGAAGCAAATCATTGTATGACCAGCCAGGATTACCAGCCTTTTGCCAGTCGTCAAAATCTTGAGGATTACCTCGAACATGGACCATAGCATTAATCGAACTAGAACCACCCAATAATTTACCTCGCGGCCAATAACTGGAACGATTATTAGCACCGGGGCTTGGCTCCGCCATGTACATCCAGTTAACCTCTTTTTGGTAGTAGGTTTTGCCATAGCCGATAGGCATTTGTACATAAAAACGACGGTCAGTACCACCTGCTTCTATGAGCAATACTTTGTTAGAAGAATCCTTGCTAAGCCTATTCGCAAGAACACAGCCTGCTGAACCAGCACCTCAATAACAATAAAATCATACTTATTCAAATGATCAGCCATATTTAAGCCAAATAATGACTATATAGAAATTCGCACTATTGTATAAGTAATCTTTGATTATTGCTTTAATATTTTTTTAACATTCTTCATTTAATAAAAATTTTATTTGCTTGGTGTGAAAATAAGATAAACTAAGATGAACCCTCACGCGTGAGGGTTTAATGTTTTTAAAATCTTAGGAGATAAAATGAAACTAATAAATAAAGTATTAGCTGTCTCTGCTATTTCACTCAGTCTTATGCCTGCATTAGCCAGTGCTGACTGTGGAAAAGCAAGGCTGGCTGATTTTGACTGGAATAGTGCAAATGTCCATACTGGCATTGTACAATTTATTCTTGAGCATGGCTATGGCTGTGAAGTTGAGACGACAAGAGGAAGTACAACACCTATTATGGCTGCTCACTATGACAGTCAACTCGATGTCGTTACTGAGCTTTGGTATGACAATATTGTAACCCAGTATGATGCTGTTGAAGCAGAGGGAATCATTGAAAATATTGGAATTAACACGCCAGACTCTCAGCAAGCGTTTTACGTGGATAGAAATACAGCCGAAAAGTACAACATAAAATCTGTATTAGATATGAACAATCCAGAAATTGCAGCACTCTTTACAGACCCTGAAAACCCTGATATGGGTAGAATGGTAAGCTGTATTGGAGGTTGGACTTGCTACACTATTAACCATGTCAAGCAGCGTGTCTATGGACTAGATAAGTTCTATACTAACTTTGATCCAGGTTCTAGTGGCGCATTAGCTGCAGAAATTGCAGGCGCATTTGCTAAAGATCGACCGATCTTTACCTACTACTGGGCACCAACAGCATTGATGGGTAAGGTTGACTTGGTAAGATTAGTTGAGCCACCTTACGATGCAGCATGTTGGGGAGCAATGATGGATGTTGTAGAAGACATAAAGGCTAACGGAAAAGATGTATACAAGCCTACTTGTGCAACTGAATACAAAGACATGTCTCTAGATAAGTCTGTACTCACAGCATGGGCTGATACTCATCCTGATGAAACTGCATTCTTAAGAGCATATAGCATTCCAACCGCAACGGTGAACAAGCTACTAGCTTTCTATGAAGGCGAGGCTGACGGCGATATGGAGCTTCTTGCAATGGAATACTTGCAGAATAATTCTGAATGGAAGTCTTGGGTTTCAGCAGAAGTTGCTGCCAAGGTTTCAGGAGCGCTATAAGTTAGATTTAATATAAAAAAAAGAGCTCATTCGTGAGCTCTTTTTTTTCATAAAACATTCATCATGGATTTTGAAATAGAAAAATTAGAAAAGAAATTAAATGGATTAACTAAAGTTGCACTTTTAAAACTTGCTCATGAGGAATATGGCTTATATCATTTGGATGATTCTTATAAGCCAAAATATATAATTGAGCAGATTATTGTTGCTGCACGAGAAAAAGCTGAAGCATCATCATTTGTACCAGTTAGACGTATTAAATCAAAAAGCATACGTTCAAAAGATAAACCTCTTTTGATTAGAAAATTACTTACTTACTTAACCTTCCCAATTATTATGATATGGCTCTTAATAACGAGCTTTAATGCTTCAAGATTTAGACCAGATAGCGCTATGGAACTTTTAACGGATCCAAGCTGGCTTTATAATTGGCCAAGGTGGTTAGATATCCCATTGATGAAATGGATTAATGATTGGTTTAAAGTCTTTAATAAAGAGTACGGAGTTTACTTCGAGGCAGTCAATAATTTCCTTCTTGGGGCAATCCTCTCTCTGAAGCACTTCTTAATGATGATGCCATGGCCACTTGTGATTGCTCTCGTTGTAACGATTGTTTTCTTTTCCAGTGGTCGAAAACTAGGTACAACCGTTTTTGTTGGAATTTGTACATTTTTTATTGGCTTTCTTCACCCAAGATTTTGGGACAAAGCGATTGAAACAACCTCTATTATGATAATTGGAATATTGTTCTGTATTTTCATTGGAATACCCTTAGGAATAGCCATGTCTCGAAGTGTAAGAGTTCGAAATGCCACTCTTCCTGTTCTTGACTTAATGCAGACAATACCAAGTTTTTGTTATCTCATTCCTGGAATTATGCTTTTTGGATTAGGTGCTGTTCCGGCAATCATTGCAACCGTTATTTATGCGGTTCCACCTTTGGTGCGTTTAACAGATCTTGGAATTCGCTTAGTTGACACAGAAGTCATTGAAGCAGCTGAAGCATTCGGAGCGAGTAAAAAACAAAAGTTACTAGGGGTTCAACTACCACTAGCACTTCCTAACATTATGCAGGGAATCAACCAAACCACAATGATGGCATTAGCTATGGTTGTTATTGCTTCTATGATTGGAACTAGAGGTCTTGGTGATGAAGTTTTACTTGGACTTCAACAGCTTAATGTCGGCAAGGCAACTGAAG
>AFHY01000037.1 GCA_000213395.2 gamma proteobacterium SCGC AAA007-O20 | reverse complement strand
CTTGTCAATGAAATGACCAAATTTAATTTGCCTATCTTACTTTTTATTTGATCTTTTTAAGTAATTGGACTGTTTTCTCTAGTGATTGGCGCTTTTGCTAGCTACTATATTCTCAATAAAAAACTGCTAGCTTTAAGTGAAAAAAATATTCAACTTAAAACCACGCTTGATGAAAAAGAAAAGAATTATGCCGAGAAATTGGCGTTTGTTGATCAACTCAAATCACAAGTCAATACTGACTTTAAATCTCTAGCCTCTGACATTCTCAAAAATAATCGAGATAAGCTTAAGGATGATAATTCAGAACTACTGACCCCTTTGCAAACTGAATTGAAAAGCTTTAGAGAAAGAATTGAGTCAATCACTAGAGATCAACTCAAGGAGCGTACTACGCTTGGCGAGCAAATAAAAGGCCTACATCAAGCGAATTTAGAGACCCAGCAAACTGCTCAAGATCTCACTAATGCGCTGACTTATGACAACAAACATCAGGGTAACTGGGGAGAGGTAATATTAAATTCAATGTTGACAAGCTTTGGGTTTAGAGAGGGGCATGAGTTTGATACGCAGAAACAACTGAAAAGCGAAACTGGCGAAATATTTCAGCCTGATGTAATACTGCATTTGCCCGATGATAAAGATATCGTTATTGACTCAAAAGTCTCTCTTAAAGATTATAAAGAATATATTTCAGATACATCAAACGAAGATGCACTGGATAGACATTTAAAATCAATCGAAAATCAGATTAAAAACATAAGTATCAAGGAATATGAAAACCTAGAAGGTGTCAAAACGCTTGACTTCATTCTTGTTTTTATTCCAATCGAAGGTGCACTGTTGAGCGCATACAACAAAAAACAGAGTTTGCATAGTGATGCCCTTAAAAAAAATGTTTTGCTGGTTTCTCCGTCATCACTGAGTATGAGCTTGAAGTTGGTTAATTTTATGTGGCAAACGGCTAAACAAAACAAAAACTCTGAAGAAATAGCGAGACAGGCTGGCGCTATGTATGACAAACTTGCACTCTTTGTTGAAGAGCTTGATAGGGTAGAAGGGCATCTAGATAAAGCCAAAGAAGGTTACTCTGAAGCTCGAAAGAAGCTCTCAACAGGGAAGGGTAATTTAATCAGTAGAGCTGAAAAAATTAAAACCCTTGGCGTAGCACCAAAAAAAGAATTGAGTGAATGATAATTCCTTCAAGTTACGAAATCAACGAAGGTGATTTAGAGGGAAAGGTCATCCTAGTTACAGGTGCCAATCGTGGTCTTGGTTTAGCGACTACAATAGATCTCGCTAGGGCTGGAGCAATAGTTATCATGCTAGGTAGAGATATTGGGTCATTAGAATATGCCTATGATAAAGTTCTAGATTTAGGCTATAAAGAACCAATCCTCTATCCTCTAGATTTAGAAGGTGCAACTCCAGAAGACTACCAAGAATTACAAGACAACATCACAACTAACTTTGAAAAATTGGATGGACTCATCCATAATGCTGCAATACTTGGCACAATGATGCCGATTGATCAATATGATATCCGGCTATGGTATTCCACCTTACAAATCAATTTAAGTGCCCCATTTATGTTGACACAGTTTTTGATTCCGTTACTCAACAAATCTGAAGATGCAAGAATATTGTTTCTATCTTCAGAGCAGGGTAGAGAAGCGAAAGCTTATTGGGGTGCTTATGGGGTAAGCAAGTTTGGTATTGAGGGTTTTTCTAAAACACTTTCGGAAGAATTGGAAAAAACACATATTAAAGTAAATTCACTTGACCCAGGCCATATGAGCACAGAAATGAGAAGAACCGCTTATCCAGCTGAAGATTCTTCAAAAATTCCTCCACCAGAGTCCAAAAGTCCATCAATTGTGTATCTAATGTTGCCCGAAAATTCTGACATCCATGGTCAGCAATTAACTATTGCTAAACTGGATTAGGGTTTATTAAATATAAATAACCAAATCTCTCTAAAACAAGAAAAATAACCCGCTAAATAGAATATTAGACTCCATAATCAGATCCTTTCCTTTCGCCTTCTCCATTATTCAACAATTCACGCTTTAAAATATTTTTGCTTGGACCGGGTGATTTACTTTCCTTATGAAGATATTTTGTACTAGCATTGCATTCATTACATTTATGTTCACTTGTATAAGTTGCTTGTTCAAAATTATCTTTTCGTCTTTTATCTCTAGAGCCATCCTTATTGCTATATTTCCATTCCCGTGTACCTTCTGTACCACTTATAAATGTAATTTTATAGCTACTACACCATGCACATTTTCTTTCATGTCTTGGCTTCATAAAAAACCATACTAAAATTGCCAATACAGCAATAATAATTAATGTGTCCATGTCATTCTCCTTATATATATTTAATCGATTTTCATAAAGTATATCTTATGGGATTGGCAGCACCTCTTTTCTTATGGTGTGCAATTGATTTATTGAGGTAATTATCTCTAACATGATCTACGGCTCGTATGCCATGAAATCCCCATCTATTCTTGTATCCGGGAACTTTATACCACCTCTCAGGGCTCTCCTCATGATTGATGACCTCAATAACCTCATATACTTCGACAATTATTCCCTTGTATTCAGCTAAAACATAATCAACAGTCTCTCTTCTCACTCCCATCACCCAGGCCTGCTTTACCGACTCATAAATCAAATCTTTTTCAGAATATTTCGTATTAACTTGTATAGCTTCATCTCTAATTATTTTGTATTTTTTATTAATATTAATTATCGCAACGCTATGTAGTAACTCATTTAATGGTTGTGCGTTGTATTTCCGCATAACTTCATCTGAACTCATCATGCCATTCTCGATACTGTTATGACCTGTAACTTCATTAGTCAAGTTAGCGCCAGTTCGGTTAGCAAGATCAATCAGAGCAGATTCGACTTCGAAGGCAACCTCATCACTCATTCCATGACGAATAATTGTATGCTTTACTCTGTTTTTTGTTTGTCTTGATCTAATCTCTCTGATCTTTTCATATTTATTACTCTCTCTATCTTCCTGTATTGCCCCTTCAACATGTTGGAAAACCCTGTTGCCTCTCCCCTTACCAATATAGAACGGCCTATCTTCTAATGGATCAAATAATGCATAAACATATGCCTTAATTTTGGCAATAGTTTTGTCATCAAAATATTTTTTTTTCAAGGTAATTGTGGCTAGTTATTTCGAAATATCAGCTTTATGATTTTGGTTTGAGCCATCTACAAAATCACCAATATTGCCAATTCCCCATTGATTTGATACAGCTATAACTTCATCCGACAACTGAATAGTTTCACCTTCTTTAAAAAAGTGCCTTCTGTGGCCTTTATCTTCAAAGAGCTTTTCAGCATCAGTTAGTCTGACAAAAACCGCTCGATTGCCTGATTTAGCTCCACCTGCTTGCCACTCATCTGGAAATGCTTTTTTAAGTTCATCGAAGGTAGTATCTGGATTTTTACTGACATAATCCTTAACCACGGCATGAACCAATCTACTCTTGGCAAAAGCTTCACCGTTAAAAGTATATTTAGAGGTATCTCTTTTTCCCTTGATTGCTTTGTCTGATTGTTCAACTACACTGATTGCTCTTGCAAAAATGCTTTCATCTATTGGCGTATCAGAAATTCCAAGATCCACCCTACATTGAACAGAAAATCTACTCAATAAGGAATACAATTGTTGTTTATCAGATCCAGGTATTTGCACTACTTCATCATCATCAGCCTCATAAATATCATTTATCTTTTCAAAAAATGTAGTATAAATTTGTATCGCTTCGTCACCACCAACCATTTGAATTTGAATAAGCGTAAAAGGTAACACGAGAATCTCTTTAGAATCAAGTTGACCATCTTCCAACATTCCTTTTGTATTCTGTAAAATATCTTTATATAATTTTACTTTTTCATCAAAAACTCTTTCACTTTTCTTACTCTCTTGCTCAATTTCAGTTTGCTTATTCAATAGAAACATAGTCATCAAAATAGCAAAAATAGAGCCAAAAGTGGCGCCAATAATTCGACCTGAAAAACCTTTTCCTGCTAATTCAAATAGAGGAGCAAAGCCAAAAAATACAGCAATACCAGCAATAAACATAAAGGCTATAATTTTAATTCCTTGACGTCTTGTATCATCAAGCTTACTTGTTTTTCTTTTGCTCATTTTTTTCCTTTTTTTAATTTTCTTAATATAGGATAATACTATAAATTTAATCCACATATAAAAAAGGGTATATTTGATTTTTTTAGATAATACTATTTATAGAGGTAATAAATGGGTGAAAGTGAAAAATTAACTGCTCTTCTTGGCTCTGCTTATTTACTTAAAAAAGCTGATGACAGGCTTGACGATTTGGAGCGGAAAATTTCTGAAATTAATAAAGACGTTAAAAACATACTACGAGACAACCAACGTTCGCAAAGAGTGAATGAACGTTCACTGGAAGAAAACAAACGATTACTAAAAGAGAACCAACGATTACTTAAAAAGATCAAATAAAAAGTAAGATAGGCAAATTAAATTTGGTCATTTCATTGACAAGAAAAATCTTAAAGGAGTCATTTTATGGGTGCAAAATTTAAGTTTGATGGTGACAAATTAACTGAAAAAAATAGAACTACGACGATTGCTTCTGTTCGAGGCAATAAGATTTTTGCAAAAACAAGCTATACAACAACTGCAAATATTCGTGGTAGTAAGATTTGTGATGGAAATAGTAGCACTAATGTTGTTGCAAATCTTCGTAATGGGAATCTTTGCTCAGAAAATGGATCATCAAAAATATGCAAAATGAAGGATATTCATAGTGTAATTGAAGGGCCAGGAGAAGAGGTTAAAGCAGCTCTATGGTGGTATTTTGTTAATTAATAGTTTATTTCGATCCATGCATCGGAGTTTTTGATAATCGCTGTAATATAATGAAATTCTATTGCGATAAGTAGAAAGCCGAGGATGTTCATGAATGGTTGACTAAAAAGGGAATTGAAACCTAAATTGCACTTAATAATTGTAAAACTTAAAAAGATTTTTTATGGCAGACAAATGATTGAACTAGTTATTCAAGGAGCTTAATTATGACCACAAAAGAAATAATATATACAGGTACTAATGGAATAAATGGCGCCAATGGAACAGAAGGTATAGCTGGCGAGTCTGGTCAAAGTGGATCATCCGGAAAGACTGGTGGAAAGTCAGGGAAAAATGGAAAGTCTGGAAAAGCTGGTGATTCTGGCGGTAATGGCAGCCACGCAGAGAGCTGGGGTGCTGATGGTGGTTATGGCACTGATGGTACTGATGGATTAGACGTTGAATCTAAAATAGTTCTTACAAATAATCAAATTACTTATATCAATAATCGCAATGAAAATTTTGAATTAAATCCAGAAGATGAG
>AFHY01000038.1 GCA_000213395.2 gamma proteobacterium SCGC AAA007-O20 | reverse complement strand
AACGCTGGTTTTTTTCTCGGCTTTCTTCATCCATATATAGGTCACGCCTAATTTCTATTTGTAATATGTGCTGATTAATTTCTGGCCATCCGTAACGCAAAATTATTTCCCCACCTTGGAAGCGACCATTGATCTTTACGTTGTATCCGAGACCGCTAAAGATGTCCGCAACGCACTCAGTATATTGTGGACTGCAACTCTGACCATGACGATTACCAATATCTATTTCAGGTCGCTGTTTTCGACCGCGCAATTTTCCGTCAAATTGAGTCATTGAGTGGCAATCAAGCACAAAGGCTTTACCGTGATTTTGATATGTCTGTTGAATATGATAGGTCATTAGTTGGTGATAAGGCACAAAGCACTGAGCTAGTCGTTGTTTTAATTCTATATGGCTAAGTTTCCGTGAATAAATATCGAATATTTCCTTGGTTTTTGACCAAAACAGAGTAGTACCAGTTTTGACCCCAGATGGATGGATACGACCATACCATTGCTCTCCATTTTTCATCATATCTACATCGATATTATGCTGATGGCGATTGACATCAATATAAGTCCTAGGAAAATTAGCATGTATGGATAGAAGACCTAACTCAGAACGGACATGATAAAGCTCATCAACGTACTTGTCGTTAGGGAAATCTAATATTTCAAAAGGCAGCTCTGGGTTTGTTTCAAAGTCGTCAGGGTAGTGTTCACCACTATGAGGAAAGCTGAGCAGTAAAGGAACATCAGCTTTGCCATTCAATGACTTTGTGTTATCTTCAACAGTAACAGTCGAAACGGGTTTATCTTTGACTTGAATTGTAGCCACAAAAGTATCCTTCAATATGATTATGTTTAATAGACTAACGTAGTAACTGAGGTTTCTGCAACCTTATTATAAACTTTGCGACGTGGACTTGATGTAGATTGATAACTTTTAACGGGGAGTAAAATCGGAAAAATAGTAGTTGTAATTAAAGTTCGTTACGTTGCTTGATAAAGTTGGCCATCCACTGCCCAACATATGACCCTTGATGTTGTATTTCTAGTGACTGAAGTGCAGGCTCGTATTGTTCTCCTATGCGCTTTTTTCTTCTAACAATCAAGTCTCTACAAAGTTCAGGCGTGAATTCTGGATGTTGTTGAATCGCTAAAACTCTATCATCAATAAAAAAACCAGAATTATGACAAAAATTGCTGCCTAAGAATCGTGTTGCTTCGGATGGCATTGTAGTGACTTGGTCTTGATGCATAGTTAATAAGTAGATTTTTTCAGCTATTGGTTGAAGCCAAGCAGGCTGATTAATGACATTTACTGTGGTTACACCAGCGCCCCAGCCATTATCAAATCTTTCAACATGGCCTCCTAGAACGTGTGCAATAGCTTGATGGCCATAACAGATTCCTAAAAGTGGAATATTTTTGTTATAAATCTGTCGAATAAAGTCAAATAATTTATGTTGCCAATCTAAATCCTCAAATACAGAATATTTTCCACCCGTTATTAAATAAACATCGAACCCATTAGCATCATTAGGTAAATTATCTTCTAGGCAATGAATAGTAGTCCATTTTGCTTCGGGAAGCGAGGGCTTGAGTAAGTTTATAAAACGCTCTGGGGAGCTTGTGTGAGGATTTTTATGACCTCCTTTTGAGAAGCCAATATGGAGAATACAAATGTGCATATTTTATGAATTAATAGTCATTGTGTTTAATTTAGAGCAAAGACTACAATGTAGTTAAGGTAAATGCAATTATATTATTCTATATTAATAGTCTATTAGATTTTGTTATATAAAAGTCTCGTGACAAATTGAATTAATTTTGAAATATTAAACTTCATTAACATTAATTTCTTTTAATTCTTTTTCTCTATCAAGGTATTTGTATTCAATCTTGGTAGGATCAAATTGTATTAATTCTTCAAATATTACATCTGTATTGAAATCGCCACATGTGTATACATCTAGCTGTATTAAACCTGGGTCCTCTTCATCCCAACAATGTAAAGCGATATGGGAGGTTTCAATAATTACTAAACCAGTCAACCCTCTATTACCTGGAATATCCAGGTATGTCGTAATTGGGCCTTGACATATTTGCATGCCAATCTTGTTTACTAATTCCGTTAACCATGTATGAGCCCATTTTTGGTCATTGGGTGTTTTACGTGTTTCGGCTCTTATAATGAGATGTTTGTGAACTACTGGCATTCCTATCTCCTAGTAAATAGATTGTTAGATATTTTTGTAAAAATGCCATTATAGTTTAATTTTCTTCTGTAAATAGATAAAAAAAAAGAAGATTATTAACTATCTGCCTTTAACAATTGCTGAACCCCAAATCAAAATGATGCCAATCAGAGCGGCACTTAAAAGCCAAATAAAAGGTAAGCCTCCTCCTGCATCATACATAACACCTCTGTATGCCGAACCTATCAAGTCAAAAGGTATTACTTCACCAATCTCTCGTAACCAATCTGGTGCAGCAGCTACGGGAGCCATCGAACCTCCGAGAACGGATTGGTAAAAAACTGTAGGAAGAATAACAAGCAAAGACCAAAGACCCATCAATTCAAAAATTCCCATGAAAAGCCAGACGAGACAGAGAGATACTAACCAGACATTTAACCAAATGCCTATAAACAGCCCCCATTGTGAGGTTGTAAAGATTACCACTAGTGCTAAAACGAAACTTGCCAAACCCATTGTCATTACTGGAACCAGAGTTCGGATGTATGCGCGATTCATGCTAGCCATTTGACTAGTTGCAAGGAATAGTAGTATTGTCCCTACCATCGCGGCAAGCCAACTTGTAAAAGTCATAACGAATGGAGCTGGAAGGATTGCTGTATTTTCTGCTCTATGTAGAGTTTCTACATTAGCAGTAACTGTAAGATCAAGGCTAGGCATCTGACTCTTAGACATAGCAAGTCGAAGATTCGCTACACCAGAAGAAAGTGCCATCTGAATCATCATTGGTAATTGCGAGGCCATTTGTGTTTCAGCAACAGTCAAATGTTGTGTATTCCAGATTTCAATACTAAAGTTTTTGTCACTAACTGCAAGTTTAGAAAAGTCTGCAGGGAAGAGTATCACAGTAGCTACCTCACCTGATTCAAGTGCAGAACGTGCAATCTCAGGATTATCAAGCTCAGTGACGGTGAAAGGTAGATTTCCTGAAATTCCATCCATCGCAAAAGTGGCTAATTTCATCGGTGGAAAGGTCAAACCTTCATCCTGATTGACCACACCTAGATTGAAAGCTGAAGCAGTACGCACTGGATCTGCGGGTGCAGTTAAATTAAACAAAGAAAAGATCAACATAATCATAGCAGGAACCATAATTGCAGGTTTAAAAAGTTCACTACGACGAAATTGATCGATAGACGACGACATTAAAATAACCCCCTTTATAAAAGATCTAACGACTTATCTGATTTAACAATACAGAACGATACTTATTAAGTCAAATTAATCCACTGGATGTCTTCGGTCAATTTGAATTTGATAGAGTTATTCTTCTACAGGTGTACCCAAATCAAATGTGTCATCAGGAAAATATTTACTGAGCCTAACATCTGATGCTCTAGCATGACCTTCCATTCCTTCTAGCCTGGAAATTCTAGAAGATGTTTGAGCTATTTGTCGAGTTGATTCACGATCCATTCGTTGCCAAGTTAATACCTTTAAGAATTTGTGGGCAGATAAACCACCTGAATATCGACCCGCTGCCTTGGTAGGAAGTATATGGTTAGGTCCTGATGCTTTATCACCAAAAGTAACTGTTGTTTCTTCACCTAAAAACAAAGAACCATAGCAAGTTAAATTATCAAGCCACCAGTCAAGATCCTGGCAATGCACCTCAAGATGTTCTGATGAATACTCATCGGAAATTTGAACAATCTCTTCTCGAGAATCACACAAAACTACCTCACCATAATCTCGCCAAGCACAATAAGCAGCATCTTTAGCTGTAGGCGGTAATTTTTCGATGTATTGAGGTATCAGTTTCATTACTTTTTCAGCCAATTGTTTTGATGTAGTGAATAACCACCCCGGTGATTCATGGCCATGCTCCAGTTGCCCCACCAAATCAATAGCAACAACCTCAGCATCAGCAGTTTCATCGGCAATAACAGCTACCTCAGATGGTCCCGCAAAAACATCAATACCAACCTTACCAAACAATGTTCTTTTCGCTTCTGCTACAAATTTGTTACCAGGCCCAACAATAATGTCAGCTTTTTTACCTGTAAATAATCCATAAGCCATACTAGCGATTGCTTGAACACCACCTAATGTCATTATATGATCTGCTCCAGCAGTCTGCATTGCATACAACACATAAGGATGAATACTTTTTCCTTGGTAAGGTGTAGAAGACGCAATAATGCAGGGAACACCTGCAGCTTTTGCTGTAGCAATACTCATATAAGCCGACGCAATATGAGCGTATCGTCCAGTTGGAACATAACACCCTGCTACATTAACAGGCAATAATCTTTGTCCGGCCTCAACGCCATTGTTTTTAGTATAGAACTCAACTACAGAATTTCGCTGAGCTTTGGCAAAGTCGTAAACTTGTTTGCAAGCAAAATCAATATCATCTTTAACGCTTTGAGAAACTCCAGATGTAATAGCATTAATATCGGAATTAGAAAGCAAAATATCGCCATGCCAATTATCCAGCTTAGTGGCATAGTCACGAACAGCTTGTTCACCATTTTTATCAATGTTAGTAAGCATATCATTTACCACTTTTTGGGCTTCTAACACGTTTGATTCGGCCGATTTGTCCGCTTTCTTTAAGTAGATCATAGTATTTTTATTTGTTATACACTTTCACGTAAGCGAGTCAGAACAAATTCTTGATGTTCCAAAAAAATATTAATGATACATTAATCTATAATTACCAAGAAGATGTTAATCAGATATAGTTTTAAAACTAGTAATAACTATTCTATAAGTGTATATTTGCACAAAAAATACCAATCAAATCATGAAAAAAACATTGTTAATCTTATTTCTTTCCTTGTTGTCAACTCAAGGTTTTGCAAAAGTTGGCGATGTCTATTATTGTGAAATGACTCAGGCCATAGAATTAAAGGAAGGGAGACTTATTAACTATATCCCTCAAAAATTCAAATTTACAATAG
>AFHY01000039.1 GCA_000213395.2 gamma proteobacterium SCGC AAA007-O20 | reverse complement strand
TTAGAATGCCCACCTTCTCGAAGGTGGGCTAATTTTAGGATAGGAGATTTATTTATGTGCGGAATAGCAGGAATTATTCATAAAAACGCTGGAAAGGATGTAAACATTGGTGAGCAAATGACATCAATGCTACAAGCTTTAAAGCATCGAGGACCAGATTCAACTGGTTATGCAATGTATGGAGAAGATAATGGTAATCAAATCATGCGTTTTAAGGTGGCTGAAGCGGCTGACTTAGAAGGTAGTTACGATATACATGCTGAAATTGAGGGACGTCTTGCATTGATTGACTCACGCCTTGTTGAACTTGGCGTCAAAGTAGTTAAGAAAGAAAGCCCAACTGAGTATGCCCACCGTTATGAGATAGAATTTTCGGGAGACATGAAAAAAGTGGCCGACTTTATTGAAGATATTGAAGGCGTTGAAATCTTGTCAATTGGTAACTCACTGGAATTGGTTAAAGACCTTGGTGATGCGGCGACTGTTTCTGGACAGTATGGACTAAACAGTTTTAATGGTACTCACGGTATTGGTCATACACGTATGGCAACAGAGTCTGACGTAGATATTCGTTCTGCTCACCCTTACTGGGCATACCCGTTTAGTGACGTTGCTGTAGTTCACAATGGTCAGTTAACTAACTATTGGACAAACAGACGTGCACTTGAGCGTAAAGGACATCGCTTCTCATCTAACTGTGATTCTGAGCTTATCGCAGTTTATATAGCAGATAGAATGAATCAGGGAGATGATTTAGAGACAGCGATGAAAAATTCAGTTGAATATCTAGATGGCGTTTTCACTTATCTAGTAGCAACTCAAGACGAACTTGGCATGGCCAAAGACGTTATGGCTGCTAAACCAATGGTTGTATATGAAGGCGATGACATGATTGCATTAGCTTCTGAAGAAGTGGCGATCAGAAAATTGTTTGACCATCACATTGAAACATTTGACCCATATCACGGAGAGGTAAGAGTATGGCAACATTAAAAGATGACAAGTCTCATGAAATGGGACTCCATGAAGAGCAATTAAAAGGACGTACTCAGCAACGTTTTTTTTCAGTTGATGAAAGCGAAAATCTAACGTATTTTCATTCATTTGATGTTGACACAAGTAAAAGTGTATCGATTGATGCGCTTGACATGACTCCAAGAGAAATTAATCGTGAAATTAGAGAGTTAATGGAAAAAGGTATTGGAAATATTACCGTTGATAATCCTATGTCGAGGCATGGTGTTGGTGTTGGTATCCTAAACCGACTTAATTTAACTTTTTCTGACAGTTTAGGTTACTTTGGTTGTGGTTTGATTGATGGACCTAACGTTCACATTAAGGGACGTGTTGGTTGGTCATGTGCAGAAAACATGATGGCTGGTACAGTTGTAATTGACAAAAATGCGGGTTCTACTTTCGGTGCTGCCATTCGTGGTGGTGATCTTGTATGTAAAGGTAGTGTTGGTGCTCGTACTGGTATCGACCAAAAAGGAGGCACTATTATTGTTGGTGGAAAGACAGGTGCTTTCTCTGGTTTTATGATGCAACGTGGTCGTATGATTATTTGTGGCGATGCTGGGATGAACCTAGGTGATTCAATGTATGACGGCACTATTTATGTTGGTGGTGAAGTTGAAGATTTAGGTGTTGACTGTGTACCAGGTGAAATGACAGAACTGGATATTCGATACTTAACAGATAAATTAGCACTTTATGACATGAAGACACCTAATGGTGTTGAAAAAATGCAAAAGTATGTTTCAGGCAAACAGTTATGGAACTACGACAACCTTGAACCTAGTGAGAAAAAACTGGTTCTTTAATCGTACTTCTAAATAAATTAAACTAAAGGAAATATTATGAGTGATTCAGAAGATCAATACCGTTTAGGTAAAAGTTTTATCTTCCCTAAGGAGGTGATGAACGATATTCATATCAAATCTGATTTGGGACGTTACAGAATGAGAGGTTTCTCTTTATTCAAAAAAATTCCAACTTGGGATGATTTGACTTTTATGCCAGGAACACTAACTCGTTTTGTTATTGAGGGTTATAGAGAAAAGTGTTTAACTAAGACTATTATTGGGCCAGAAGCTCCGAGACCATTAGAGCTAGACATTCCTATCTACATTACAGGTATGAGCTTTGGAGCTTTGAGCTATGAAGCTAAGACGGCTTTGGCGCGTGGTGCTACTATGGCTGGAACAGCAACTTGCTCTGGTGAGGGAGGAATGATTCCAGATGAGAGACGTTATTCTAGCAAGTGGTTTTATCAGTGTATCCAGTCTCGTTATGGCTTTAACCCAAATCATTTACGTTTAGCTGATAGTGTAGAGTTTTTTATTGGCCAAGGCTGTAAGGTTGGTTTAGGTGGCCACTTGATGGGCCAAAAAGTAACTGACCAGGTTGCAGAAATGCGTTCACTACCGGCTGGTATTGACCAACGCTCTCCTGCAAGACATCCAGACTGGTTAGGTCCGGATGACTTATCACTTAAAATTGAAGAAATTCGCGAAGCAACAGATGGACAGATTCCTATTCAATTAAAGCTAGGTGCTGCACGTGTATACGATGATGTTCGTATGGCTGCTAAAACTGGCTGTGATAGTATCTATATCGACGGTATGGAGGGTGGCACTGGTGCTGGACCACACATAGCTACTGAAGAAACTGGTGTCCCAGGAATAGCCGCAATTCGTCAAGCTCGTAGAGCGCTCGATGACGTAGGAATGACAGGCAGAATCTCACTAGTTTATGCTGGTGGTATCCGTAACGGTGGTGACGTAGCTAAGGCAGTAGCACTAGGTGCTGATGCGGTTGCTATTGGTCATTCTGCTTTAATGGCACTTAACTGTAATAGAGACATCCCAGAAGCAGATTACGAAAAAGAAATGGGTGTTAAAGCTGGTGAATGCTATCACTGTCATACAGGTCGTTGCCCTGTTGGTGTTGCGACTCAAGACCCTGAGCTTAGAAAGCGTCTTGACCCAGATGCAGCTTCGGAGCGTGTATATAACTTCCTACACACATTGGCAATTGAGTGTCAAATGATGGCTCGTGCTTGTGGTAAGACGAATGTACACTCATTAGAACCAGAAGACTTAGCTGCTTTAACTATGGAGGCTTCAGCCTGTGCACAGGTTCCTATTGCGGGATCTCAACACACTGTAGGTCGCCCTGACATGACACGTTTTTAAGATAAGGAGTTATTATGAGTACTAATGAAGAAACATTTGTAGTTGGAGCTGATGGCTTAGATACGGATCGTGAACAAGAAATTGGACAACATATTGGCTATAGATATGATGTGAACTTAGTTCCTGACCTTAAGTTTATCACACCGTTTCTGCAATCTTATATTGACAAGATGGGCTGGAAAGACCTTAACTGGTTAGAAGATGTCCATATGGGTTATGAGGGAGATCAAGCAGCAGTTTTTGATAGAAACATTAACGGTTGGGTAACTATACCTGATACGATTTCACTTCCAGATAACCAGCAGGAGCGTGACATGATTGCTCGTGAACTGTTGATTAAGTTTCAAATGTCAGAAAGCCATCCAATGGTTGATCTGAACAACGCCTACCGTAAGTTTTAATTAATGTAAGTGATTTTTTTAGGGAGCGAACTGAGCGCTGATCAAAATATCAGCTTTCAAGTTTGCCTCCTTGTTTTACGGCATCTCTCCCCCTGAGGTGCTGTTAAAACTAAATTTTTATACTATAAAGATACTAAAATAGAATTAATTTAAGGGTAAGGGTACTTAGTACTTAACTAACACCCCTCATTCTATTCGAATAAAGAGCGCTCTAGATTAAAGGGTTACTTTGTGAAAGCCCCCCAAACATCCGCGTTATCTGCAAGCCACTTAGCTGCAGCATCTTCATGAGACATCTTATCAATATCAACTAGAGCAGCCATCTGACCGATTTGTCCAGTCGAGAAGTCTATCTTAGTGTATGCCTTATACGCCATTGGATGAGTCTTAGGGAACTTATAGTTTGCTGCCTTCTTCAGCCAGCCTCTAGGAGATCCACAAGCCCCGTCACCACCTTCTGTTTCACGGCAACCAAAGAAGTATGGAGGAAACTCTATGAAGTAAAAACCATCACTATCCGTAAAGTTAGGTGTCCAGTTAAATATAATTACACCTTCATTAGCAGCTTCTGCAGAATCAATAGCCGCCCAAAGAGCG
This sequence comes from gamma proteobacterium SCGC AAA007-O20, assembly GCA_000213395.2. Taxonomy (GTDB): domain Bacteria; phylum Pseudomonadota; class Gammaproteobacteria; order PS1; family Pseudothioglobaceae; genus Pseudothioglobus. The sequence goes on along the minus strand of AFHY01000039.1, from coordinate 653 downwards.
TCTGCACTACCAGTTTGTTTATAAGTGTATTCATCATCTAAACCAAGAGCTCCAATACGATCTTCAAATAGATTCTTTCCGGTATCCGGATCAACGTGCCAAGGACCGTCTAAGAAAACACCTTTACCACCAGAATCGGCAGTGGCAAAAACTGATCCACAACCTTTAAGAGCTTCCCAATTTGGAAGTCCAGGACATAGATTTTGCTCTATTACGAAGTTAGGAACGCCCATATCTTCAATAGTCAAGGCAGAATGGGTACCAGCCTCTATTAGACCGCCCTTCTCCATGGCTGTATAGTAAGCGTGGCCAAAGGCTCCTTCCCAAACTTCGTGAGATATAGTAACATCTCCAAGACGAATCGATTCATATACACCGTTCGAGTCAGCAGGAACGTAAGCTACGTTGTTACCCATAGACTCAAAAATACCACCAATCACGTAGGACATAACCACTTGGCTTGACCAGTTGTGAATTGGTATAACGATTGGCTTTGTCGAGTCAGCCGCAAGAGCCTGACCAGATACCGAAGCCAAAGTTAACGACAAAGCAGCTGCAGCTACCTTACTTGTAAACTTATTCATGTATTTCTCCTTTATAATTATATTGGATACTTTGCAAGCGCTTCAAATAAAAGAAACGATCAAAATATA
>AFHY01000040.1 GCA_000213395.2 gamma proteobacterium SCGC AAA007-O20 | reverse complement strand
TAATTATTGGAAAAATAGTCTTTTTAAAATTCAAAAACGTTTAGGAGGGGCTCGTTACAAAGAGCTCTTAAAGGTTCTTAATAATGCGATTCAAAAGCATCTAAAGTCAGATGATTTAAGTGATTACGTCCCCATTATCGAGTCACTTTTAGTGGACTACTATGACCCAATGTACAACTACCAAATCAATAAGAAAAAGCACAGAATAATATTTCAAGGTGACTCCAGAGCTGTTTTTGAATACCTGGAAAAAACAGTTTAATCTTTAATTGTAATCTTAATGTCGGTTGTTGGTTTTGACTGGCAAGCAAGTATCTCTCCTTTAGAGAGCGGAACAAGACATTCCTGGTGAAGCACATCACCCTCTACCAATTTTAAAATACAGCTACCACAATGACCCTGCCTGCAACTATAGTTTATAAGCACATTGTGTGTCTCAAGTTCGGTTAAGATTGATTCGTCACCAAAAACATAAAGCGACTCTGTCTTTCCATTAATATTGTCAACATCAATTCTGAACATCTAATTAATGGCAATATTTATAACTTAAAGTCACTAAAGTCTTCATCCTCTGAGCTCATTGTGCTATCAATGGCGCTAACTAAATAAGAGGTTATTTCTGTTTCTTGAGGGGCAACTTGAACATTGTCAGAATCCAGCCAGTGGTTCAACCATGGAAGAGGGTTGGTATTTTGTTTAAAGATAGGCTTCATATTTAATGCTGACATTCGTACATTGGTAATGTACTCTAGATATTGTTTAAGTATTTCAGCATTTAGGCCTATCATTGAACCATCACGAAACAAGTATTCTGCCCATTCTTTTTCTTGTTTAGCCCCATCCTTAAACATTTGTATTACTTCAGATTCACACTCTTTAGCGATTTTTTTCATATCTGGATCGTCTTTGCCATCTTGCATTAAATTGATCATGTGTTGAGTGCCTGTTAAATGTAAAGCTTCATCACGAGCAATTAATTTGATAATTTTTGCATTACCTTCCATAACTTTTCTCTCAGCAAAGGCAAATGAACAAGCAAAGCTTACATAAAAGCGGATTGCTTCTAGGATATTAACCGATATAATGGTTAAATAAAGAAGTCGCTTTAGGCCATATAGACTGACATCAAGTTTTTCATTGTTAAGTTCATGCTTGCCCTCACCATGAAGCAGGTAAGCTTGAGAATATTTAATTAGTTCATCATAGTGCTCAGAAACACTTGTAGCACGCTGAATAATTTCATCGGTCTTCATTATTTCATCAAAAACCACACCTGGCTCATTCATTATCGCTCGAATGATATGAGTATAAGATCGAGAATGAATTGTCTCAGAAAATGACCAGGTTTCAATCCAGTTTTCCAATTCTGGCAATGAAACTATCGGCAAAAAAGCAATGTTTGGTGAGCGACCTTGGACAGAGTCAAGCAAGATTTGGTACTGTAAATTAGAAATAAAAATATGCTTTTCATTGGGCCTTAGTTTTGCAAAGTCTATCTTATCTTTAGAAACATCAATTTCTTCAGGGCGCCAAAAAAAAGAAAGCTGTTTTTCCGTAAGACTTTCAAAAATTTTAAATTTTTGTTGATCGAAACGCGCAACGTTAACTGAATCACCAAAAAACATTGGCTCAGTTAATGTATCGTTTATTTTTTGATTGAAGATGCTATAAGACATAATTCACTTTTAGAGCTTACAGACACCATCTTCGCAATCGTCATCAGTGGATTTAATGTTATTCTGATCATCACTCGCACCATCTCTAGTTGTATGGTAATAAAGTGTCTTAATGCCATATTTATAAGCTTTTAGTAGGTCCATCAAGAAAAGTTTCATTGGCACCTTACCCCCTTCAAACAGAGAAGGGTCGTAGTGAGTGTTGGTAGAAATGGATTGATCTACAAACTTTTGCATAATGGCGCACAATTGTAGATAACCTTCATTGTCTTTAATGTCCCATAATAGCTCATATTTTTTATGCAGTTTTTCATAGTCAGGTACAACTTGCTTTAATATTCCATCTTTCGATTGCTTGATAGAAACAAAGCCTCTAGGAGGTTCAATTCCGTTAGTTGAGTTAGAAATTTGAGATGAGCTTTCACAAGGCATTAGGGCTGTTAGAGTAGAGTTTCTTAGGCCTGTAGCTTTAATATCTTTGCGTAAAGAGTCCCAGTCTAGATCTAGTTTAGTGTCACAAAACTCATCAATATCTTTTTTATAGCTATCGACAGGAAAAATACCTTTGGCATATTGTGTTTCAGAAAAAAGAGGGCAGGCGCCAAAATCATTAGCTAATTTGTTTGAAGCTTTAAGGGAATAAAATTGAAGAGCTTCAAAGGTTTTATGGATCAATTCATTACCAGAGCCGTCTGAATATTTAGCATTATTTTTAGCTAAATAATAGGCTAAATTAGTCACACCAATACCTAGAGTACGACGATTCTTGCTCGTTAACTCAGCCGCCTTAAGAGGATAATCTTGATAATCTAGCAAAGAGTCCAGTGAGCGTACAATAATTTCAGTAATGTCTTCTAGTTCATCCAAACTGTCTAATGCACCAAGGTTAACGGCTGAAAGAGTGCAAAGTGCCACTTCACCATTTTCATCCTGAACATCATAAAGTGGCTTAGTGGGCAAGGTGATTTCCATACACAGATTAGATTGTTTAATTGGAGCAAGTTTGGGATCAAAAGCACCATGTGTATTGCAATGATCTACGTTCTGAAGGTAGATACGACCAGTATTAGCACGCTCTTTCATAAATTTAGAAAATAAGTCTCTAGCCTTTATCTTTTCCTTTCTAATAGTTTTGTCCTTCTCATAATTTTCATAAAGCTTTTTGAATTTAGTTTGATCAGCAAAGAATGCTTCATATAAACCTGGAACATCATTTGGAGAGAATAGAGTTATATCACCATCAGCTAAAAAACGTTGATACATTAAACCGTTAAACTGAACTCCATAATCAAGGTGTCTAATTCTGTTTTCATCAGTACCAGTGTTATTTTTTAGCACCAATAAACTTTCTACTTCAAGATGCCACAAAGGATAGAAGAGGGTGGCTGCACCTCCTCTAACTCCTCCTTGTGAACAAGATTTAACAGCTGTATGAAAATGTTTAAAGAAAGGAATACAGCCTGTATGAGTAGCCTCACCGCCTCTTATAGGACTGCCAAGTGCACGAATTCTACCAGCATTAATGCCTATTCCAGCACGTTGAGAAACATATTTAACAATTGCACCTGAAGATGCACTAATTGAATCGAGATCATCATCAGTTTCTATCAAAACACAAGAAGAAAATTGTCGAGTAGGGGTGCGAACACCAGCCATGATTGGTGTTGGTAATGAGATTTTAAAGGTAGAGGCAGCATCATAAAAACGTTTAACAAAATCTAATCTTACATTTTCTTTATATTCTTGAAAGAGACTCATTCCAACTAACATGTAGAGAAATTGTGGAGACTCAAAAATATCTCCAGTTACACGATTTTGGACTAAATATTTGCCTTCTAATTGTTTGACAGCGGCATAGGAAAAATTCATATCACGCCAATGATCAATATAATCGTCAAGTTCCTTGAACTCAGTTTTGTTATATTTATTTAAAATGTCTTTATCATAAATACCCAAATCAGTAAGATTTATTACGTGATGAATAAGCGACGGAGGAGTAAAAGATTTAAAAGCTTTTTTCCTTAAATGAAATATAGAAAGTCTCGCTGCTAAATATTGATAATCCGGTACATCAGTTGAAATTAAATCAGCTGCAGATTTAATAATTGTTTCGTGAATATCTTCAGTTTTAATGCCATTAAAAAAGGCTAATTGAGAGTTGATTTCAACTTGAGAAACTGAAATATTTTCTAAATCTTGAGAAGCCCAATGTACAACACGGTGAATTTTCTCAAGATCAATAGATTCCCTAGTTCCATCCCTTTTAATTACTTGTATATCTTGATCAACTTTTTTTTCAATAATCGCTTGCGTATCCTGCTCCAAACTACTCTCCTAGTTGGGTACTACATTTAGTGTTACCGACAGTTAATATACACTAAATATAGTATATATTTAATTTAGATGCAAGAACAAAATATGAATTGAAATAATAAATCTAACTAAGAGATTGAAAGAAAAGGAAAAAGTA
>AFHY01000041.1 GCA_000213395.2 gamma proteobacterium SCGC AAA007-O20 | reverse complement strand
ACTTCTTTAGTGACAACTTTCTTAGCTGGCGCTTTTTTTACTGCAACTTTTTTGGTTGATGATTTTTTAGAAACGGCCTTTTTTGGTGCTGCTTTTTTGTCTATTTTCTCTTCAGCCATTACACTTCCCCAGTAATTTCTTCAACAGTTTTACCTCTCTTAGCAGCGACAGTCTGTGGTGATGACATTTTTGTTAAACCATCAATAGTCGCTCTAACAACACTTATTGGGTTACGTGTACCGTTACATTTTGCCAAAATATTGTGCACGCCCACGGCTTCTAAAACACTTCTCATTGGTCCTCCAGCAATTACACCAGTACCTTCAGAGGCAGGTTGTAGATAAACCTTTGCTGCACCGACACTTGAAGTAATTGGATAATGTAGTGTGCCATTAACTAATGGTACTAATTTCATTGATTTTTTTGCTTTATCCATTGCTTTTTGAATAGCTATAGGAACTTCTCGCGCTTTACCGGTACCGTAACCAACCTTTCCGTTACCGTCACCGACAACCACTAAAGCAGAAAAACCGAAGATTCGACCACCTTTAACTACTTTAACAACGCGTCTAATATTTACTAGTTTTTCGATGAATTCACTTTCTTCTTTATAATTTTTTCTCTTTTTTTCAGCCATTCTTTAAACCTTTATAAACTCTTAATTAAAAATCTAGTCCGCCTTCTCTTGCCGCTTCTGCAAGCGCCTTGACTCGACCATGGTATTTGAAACCAGAACGATCAAATGCAACTTTAGATACTTTAGCCTTTTTAGCAGCTTTTGCTATCAAATCACCCACTTTCGTAGCAGCCTCAACATTACCACCATTTTTAATTTTGGCAGACACGCTTGAGGCTGAAGCTAATGTTTTAGTGCCACAGCTACTAATTATCTGAGCATAAATATGCTGGGAAGATTTGTAGACACACAAACGTTCTACACTTCTTTCAGCGTGCTTTGCTCTAAATTTTGTTGCCCTTCTTATACGGGCTTGTTTTTTTTCAAATTTCATCTAACTACCTTTCAATCTATTATTTCTTTTTAGCGTCTTTACGAACAACTTGTTCATCTGTGTAACGAACTCCCTTGCCTTTATATGGTTCAGGTGGACGAAACGCTCTAATTTCAGCAGCCGCTTGACCTACTTTTTGTTTGTCGATTCCTTTCACAACAACTTCAGTCTGCGAAGGAGTTTCAACACTAACACCCTCAGGCAAATCGTAATTTACAGGGTGAGAAAAACCTAAAGTTAAGTTCAAGACCTTACCTCTTGCTTGAGCACGATAACCAACACCAATCAAAGTTAATTTCTTTTCCCATCCCTTAGTTACACCTTTAATTAAATTAAATGTATTAGCTCTTGCTGTTCCTGCTTGAGCCCAGGCATTTCTTTCTTCATCCTTAGTGGTCTCTGTAGGTAAAAAAGTCAAGACATTGTCAGTGTTATTAATAGTGACTGATGAATGAACATTCATAGTCATTTCTCCCAACTTTCCCTTAACAGTTATAACTCCCCCAGACTGTGACACTTCTACGCCATCTGGTATTGTAATTGGTGATTTTGCAATTCTAGACATCTTAAATCTCCACTATTAAGAAACACTACACAAAACTTCGCCACCAATATTTTGCGCTTTGGCAGCTTGACCTGTCATAACACCTTTTGGCGTTGAAACGATAACAATACCTAGACCGTTAAGTACGCTTGGAATATTATCTTTGCTTGCATAAAGTCTCAAACTAGGCTTAGAAATTCTTTCTAATGACTCGATAACAGGCTTGTTGTCGTAGTACTTCAATTTAATTGTTAAAGTTTTATTCGCAGCATTATCACCATCAATTGCAAAAGACGTAATGTAACCTTCATCCTGCATAACACTTGCAATAGCAGACTTTAAATTTGAAGCAGGAATACTTACTTGTGCTTTACTGACTGCCTGTGCATTCCTAATTCGGGTCAACATATCAGCTATTGGGTCAGACATACTCATACCGTTCTCCTACCAACTTGCTTTAGATAAACCAGGAATTTCGCCATTCATAGCACGCTCTCTGAGCTGAGACTTGGCTAAGCCAAATTTACGATAAAAGCCATGAGGACGACCAGAGAGGCCACAACGATTACGCTGACGAACTGGTGAAGCATCCCTAGGTAGTGATTGTAATTTAATCATTGCTTGGAAACGTTCTTCATCAGAAGAGTGAATACTCTTAATAATTTTCTTTAACTCAAGGCGTCTTTCTTTGTACTTTGCGACTAATTTTGCTCGCTTGACGTCTCTATGTATCATAGACTTTTTAGCCATTATGTCATCCTTTAAATGGGAAATTAAACATCGCTAATAGTTTCATAGCATCTTCATCGTTCTGCGCATTGGTTGTGATTGCGATATCCATGCCACGCACTTTTGTTACTTTTTCAAAATCAATTTCTGGGAATACGATTTGCTCTGTAATACCCATATTGTAGTTTCCACGACCATCAAATGATTTAGCACTAAGACCACGAAAATCTCTAACCCGAGGAATAGCAACATTTACCAAACGATCAAGAAACTCATACATTCTTTCTTTTCTTAGTGTTACTTTACAGCCAATTGCATTACCCTCTCTGAGTTTGAAGCTTGCAACTGATTTTCTTGCTAAGCAAGTTACCGGCTTTTGAGAGGAAATTAAGCTCAACTCTTCCAAGGCACTCTCTAATATTTTTTTATCGCCTAACGCACTACCCAGTCCCATATTAATCGTAATTTTTTCAATTTTAGGGACTGATAAAGCGTTGCTCATACCTAATTCTTCCTTAAGCTGAGGGATAATCTCATTTTTATACTGTTCTTGTAGTCTAGACACTTGTCACCTATCTTCTATTATGTCAAAGTACGGTTTCACCGTTTGACTTGAAAAATCTTTCTTTCTCACCTTTATCATTCACTCTAATACCAACACGGTCTGCCTTTTGAGTGGTGGAATTATAAATCGCTACATTAGATACATTTAAAGGCATCTCTTTTTCTTCAATACCACCTTGTATCCCTTCCTGAGGGTTCGGTCGAACATGTTTTTTAGCTAAATTAAACCCTTCAACAATAAGCTTTGAACCCATCAATTTTGTTACCGTACCAACTGAACCTTTGTCTTTACCAGCGATTACGATAACTTCATCATTTTGTTTAATTTTATTCATTACAACACCTCTGGCGCAAGTGAAACAATCTTCATAAATTGAGCACTTCTTAACTCACGAGTTACAGGACCAAATATACGTGTGCCAATTGGCTCTAACTTAGTATTCAACAATACTACTGCATTGTTATCAAAGCGTATCCGTGAACCATCTTTACGACGAACACCTTGAGCTGTACGAACTACCACTGCATCGTAAACATCACCTTTTTTTACTTTGCCACGAGGTGAAGCTTCTTTAATGCTCACTTTAATGACATCACCTATATTCGCATAGCGACGCTTTGAACCACCTAAAACTTTAATACACATAGCCCTCACTCCACCACTGTTATCGGCAATATGTAATCTTGTTTGCATCTGAATCATGTTCTTCTCTCTACAATGCGATTAGTTATT
>AFHY01000042.1 GCA_000213395.2 gamma proteobacterium SCGC AAA007-O20 | reverse complement strand
AATTTCACTGTCGTTTTTCAAGAATTCTTCAGATTTTTTATCCATTTCAATTTGAATCTCTTGAATTTTTTTAATTTCCTCAGTATCCAAACCTTTAATATCTTGAGAAATTTTCATTGAGCAGAACTTGGGCCCACACATAGAGCAAAAATGGGCAGTTTTAGCTGCCTGTTTTGGCAGCGTTTCGTCATGAAAGCTCCTTGCAGTATCAGGATCAAGAGACAAATTAAATTGATCTTCCCATCTAAACTCAAAACGGGCCTTGGAGAGTGCATTATCACGTATCTGTGCACCTGGATGACCTTTTGCCAGATCTGCGGCGTGTGCTGCTATTTTGTAGGTAATAATGCCAGTCTTAACATCGTCCTGATTAGGCAAGCCTAAGTGCTCTTTTGGGGTCACATAGCAAAGCATCGCGGTACCATACCAACCAATCTGTGCAGCACCAATAGCAGATGTAATATGGTCGTAGCCTGGAGCTATGTCAGTTGTCAGAGGACCCAAAGTATAAAAAGGCGCTTCGCCACACTCTTCTAATTGCTTTTCCATATTATCTTTAATCATATGCATTGGGACATGGCCTGGTCCTTCAATGAAGGTTTGAACGTCATGTTTCCATGCAATTTTTGTGAGTTCGCCGAGTGTTTCAAGCTCACCGTATTGTGCTTCGTCATTAGCATCTGCTATGCAACCTGGTCGTAGTCCATCGCCCAATGAAAAAGTAACATCATAGGCCTTCATAATTTCACAGATGTCTTCAAAGTGGGTATAAAGAAAGCTTTCAGTGTGGTGAGCAAGGCACCACTTAGCCATTATCGAGCCGCCACGAGAAACTATTCCAGTAACTCTATTCATAGTCAAAGGAACATACTTAAGTCTAACGCCTGCATGGATTGTAAAGTAGTCAACACCTTGTTCAGCTTGCTCAATTAAAGTGTCTCTGAATATTTCCCAGGTCAAATCCTCTGCGACACCTTTGACCTTTTCAAGGGCCTGATAAATAGGAACAGTTCCTACAGGTACTGGTGAGTTTCGAATAATCCATTCACGCGTTTCATGAATGTTTTTACCTGTCGAGAGATCCATAATTGTATCGGCACCCCAGCGGATGCCCCAAACCATTTTTCCAACCTCCTCATCAATTGAAGAGCCGAGTGCTGAGTTACCAATATTGCCATTAATTTTAACCAAGAAGTTTCGACCAACAATCATTGGTTCGGTTTCAGGATGATTGATGTTATTAGGAATAATCGCACGGCCACGAGCAACTTCATCTCTAACAAACTCAGGTGTTATTTTTTCCGGTGTTGCAGCACCAAAGCTTTCACCTTGATGTTGGCCAATTTGGTCTTTGTATTCCTGTATACGGCAATTCTCTCTAACAGCAATGAACTCCATTTCTGGTGTAATGATGCCCTTCTTTGCATAGTGCATTTGAGTAACATTTTTTCCTTTTTGAGCTCTCCTAGGTGGCTTTAGATGTTCAAATCTTAAATCATCAAGTTTTTTGTCTTTAAGGCGCTCATTACAGTAACTTGAACTAAAACCATCAAGTACTTCAGTGTCGCCACGTTCTTCAATCCAGTTAGTTCGAAGAGATTCAATACCATACCTAAAGTTTATTGATTTGGTTGGGTTAGTATAAGGCCCAGAAGTATCATAAACATGGATCGGTTCATTTTTTTCAGCCAAATCACCAATCGTATCAGTGAGGTTAATTTGTCTCATGGGAACAAGGATGTCATCACGCGATCCCTTAACAAAAATTTTAATTGAATTTGGTAAAGGCTTAACAAAGGCTTCATTGACGGTTGACAGAGTGGCAAGTGTTTCGGAAGATTGTTTCATTATTGTATAATTTGGTTAATATTACTTTGATGAGAAGAGATGTCCATTTTAACTCATAGACCAAGAAGAATGAGAAAACACGAATTTAATCGTTCATTAATTCGTGAAAATTCACTCACTACTGATGACCTGATTTATCCGCTCTTTATTGTTGAAGGAAAAAGCAAAAGAGAGAGCATTAAATCGATGCCTGGAATTGAGCGACTCAGCATCGACCAATTGATGATTGAAGCAAAAGAGATTGTCGATTTAAATATTCCAGCGATCGCTTTATTTCCTGTCATTGCGGCTGAAAAAAAATCACTTGAGGCAGAAGAGTCATACAACTCAGATGGTCTTGTTCAAAGAGCCATCAAAGAGCTAAAGAGAAACTTCTCAGAATTAGCAGTCATCACCGACGTCGCCCTAGACCCCTTCACAAGTCACGGTCAAGATGGACTAATAGACAATGATGGCTATGTAATGAACGACGAAACGGTAGATGTACTTGTTAAACAGGCCATATCACACGCCAAGGCTGGGGCTGATATTGTTGCACCCTCAGATATGATGGATGGCAGAATTGGCGCCATTCGAGAAGCACTTGAGGAGGAAGGACTTATACACACAAACATTCTCGCATATTCTGCGAAATATGCCTCATCCTTCTATGGTCCATTTAGAGAAGCTGTTGAATCTTCAAGAAACCTCGGATCTGCTGATAAAAAAACCTACCAAATGGATCCAGCTAACTCTAATGAGGCACTACGTGAGGTTGAACTTGACATCGCAGAAGGTGCAGATATAGTTATGATTAAACCGGGTCTTCCCTATCTTGATGTACTTTCAAACGTTAAACAAACATTCGGTATGCCCACTTTCGCATATCACGTCAGTGGAGAGTACTCAATGCTTAAAGCCGCCAGTCAAAATAATTGGATTGACGAAAAATCCTGCGTCTTAGAAGCTTTACTTTGCTTTAAAAGAGCCGGAGCCGATGCCATCCTTACATACTATGCCAAAGAAGTGGCAATGTGGATCAAAAACTAGCGATCAATCTACTTTTTATAAATCACTTTTAATTTGGGAAAAACTGTCTAACCAAATAAATGTCTCAAAAAACAGCTTTTTACGTACTCTCATTAATCGTAATATTTTTTATTGGCTACTATTACGCCAAAATCAACCTCGATTCATCTGAAACTAATATTGAAGTTACTAATACAGCTCTAAGTGATATTAAATTGCAGGAAGAGCTCGCAGAAATTATAGAGAGTAAAAACGAGCTTCAAACTCAACTGGATGACATCAATAGTCAACTCATTATTACTCGCGCTGAACTAAAAACTGTGCAACAACAATTGATCCTTTCTTCAAGCAAATCTAAAGTTTTTGAAGATGAATTAAATCAAATAGATGACGCGCGAAAAGTAATCAAACCACTTCAGGACGAGCTTACAACTGCTAACAATAATCTAATAAATATGGCAAAAGAACTCCAACAAGTCAAAAATGAATTACAATTAGTTGAAGACAAATTAAGATCTTCAGAAGTTGAGTTAGAGTTAGTTGAATTTGAGTTACAGTTAGCTGAAGAAAAATTAGAGCTAAATAAAGATATTAAATACTAGGAGTGGAAAATGATGCCAGGACCGTTTGAACTTGTTATTATTCTAGCAATTGTAATACTTATTTTTGGTGGTAAGCGCCTCAAAAATTTAGGTAGTGATCTAGGT
>AFHY01000043.1 GCA_000213395.2 gamma proteobacterium SCGC AAA007-O20 | reverse complement strand
AAAAAATGAATTTCGAGATCGGAATAATAACCTCTTGATTTAGTGATTGGTTAATTATTGGTAGAAACAATTAAGAGTTAAAATATTCATTTATTAAATCGCTATTGTTAGAGGCTTGGACATGGATAAAAAAACACAAGATAACGCTATGATGATGCAAGGTTTGTATTGGTGGGGTGTCCCAACCTTATTTCGATGTCCCCACAACCCGGATCCTGAAGGTTGTGATATTGCTCTTGTTGGAGTTCCTCACAGTACAGGAAATGGTACCACTCAACGAGATCAACATTTAGGCCCGAGAGCTGTCCGAAATATTTCAGCGCTTGGTAGGCGAGGACATTTAAAGTTTGGTATTTCCCCTTGGGGAATGTGTGATATTAGAGATCTTGGTGATGTTCCTCTGCCAGAAGCAAATAATAATGAGCAGTGTATCGAACGAATAACCGAGTTTTATCAGGGTATTGCTAGTGCCGGTGCACGCCCACTGTCAATTGGCGGCGACCATTCTATTACAGGTGGTATTCTTCAAGGCATCGCTGGTCCAGAGTCAAAGCTCACAGGTGGTGAAAAAGCTGTACTAGTGCATTTTGATGCTCACACTGATGCCTATCATCAACTTGATCATTTTTTGGGTGCAGTTAAATCAGCAGCACACTGGGCAAGTTATTTAGTCAGAGATGGCTTTGTCGACGCTACAAAAAGCATTCAGGTTGGAATTAGGGGTAATACTCGAACTTTGGATTGGCTTAATTCAAGTTATGAATTAGGTTATGAAATTATCACCAAAGATCAATACGATGAATATGGTGTGGAACGCTGCATAGAAATGATAACGCAACGTGTCGGCGACGCACCTCTCTACATTACGTTTGATTTGGACTGTTTGGATGTGACTGTGGCGCCAGGAGTTGCTAACCTTGAGCCTGCAATCGAGGGTTTTAAAATGCCGGATGTGTTACAACTCTTACAGGGACTGCGAGGCAAAAACATTATAGGCGGTGATGTGGTATGTTTAATGCCAACTGTGGATTCGCCAAACCAGATTACCTCACATGTTGCGAATGCAATTTTATTTGAAATGGTTTGTTTGATTGCCGACAAACATGGGAGTGAACCATAAAGCAATTTTTTTAATTCTAGTATTATCTGATAACCACTATTTGTTATAGAGAGATTAATAAGGAGAAAGAGATGATTAAGATGGACTATAAAGGCAAAATTACTAATCAAGAAATCCCATTATTTGAAGGCAATAACGCCTATTTAAGAGATTTTGCTTTATCTAATGATGAGAATGCGCCAATTACTGCAGGGCTTTTTAGACTAGAAAAAGGTGATTCAATTACTTATGAATACACTTATGAAGAGATGAAGCTTATAATTGACGGTGAGTTTTATATTTCAGACGGTTCGGGTGAAGAAGTTACTGCTACCGCTGGTGACTTATTTTACTTTCCCAAAGGAAGTATCATAACTTTTAGGACAGACGATTATGCTGTTGGTTATTTTGTTGGCCAGCGCGGTGTTGATGAAGCCTAGTCTAGTTATTTTTTAAAGAATTATGATTTTAAGAATTATCTATTAATAAAAAGTCAAATGCCCTATGTAGTAAATGATAGTTGTATTAAATGTAAGCACTTAGATTGTGTTGAAGTATGCCCAGTAGATTGTTTCTACGAAGGCGAAAATATGCTGGTTATTAACCCAGGAGAATGTATTGATTGTGATATATGTGTGCCAGAATGTCCAGTTGAAGCTATATTGCCTGATACTGATCCAGCTGCCGCTAAGTGGGTAGAGTTCAACAGAAAATATAGTACTGAGATGATGTGGCCAGTTATTACAGAAAACGGAGATCCAGATCCAGAGCATGAAAAATATCACCCAGATAATTTTCCAGATGGAAAGATGCATTTATTTTCCGAAAAGCCAGGTGAAGGAAGCTAATTTTACTTACATCAACAAATAGATTACTAAACAATCACGCGTAATTTTTTATCGAGTATCTGTACTTCAAGATGTCGAGTTTGAGGATAAGGTATCTCACCGTCAGCCTCAACCACTAACGGCTGCTGTGATTTTATTTCTATTCGGCGAGCTCTGTAGTTCTTCAGAATAGGCTCATTGACATGGGTCCCCTTCATAATTTTCGGAATCAAACGCAAGATTTTTAGTCTGCCAACATTCTGTGTCACCATCACATCAAGCAAACCATCATCCACCTGGGCTTCAGGACAAACCCAAAAACCACTGCCAAAACAGCGACCATTAGTAATTGCCGTCATCGTTGTCGATTGCTCGAAAGCTTTTTGATCATCAATCTGAATACTGACCTTTGGGATACGATAATCAATCAGTGTCTTCAGAATCGCGGCAAGATAAGCCGCCATACCGGTAAGAAAACTTGGCACTTTAGTAAAGTTAAGTGCGGCTTGTGCGCCAAATCCAATATCCATACCATTCATAAAATACTGTGGTTTATTGTCTTGTTTTGAAGGCAATTGATTACCTGACATGCGTCCAACATCAAACAGTTTTGTCTGCCCCTTAGTAATTTTTTCAATCGCTACGTGCCAGTCATAAACCTTGCCGCCAATAGTGGTTTGAGGTGGGATCATTTTAGCAAAATCGTCACCATTTCCGAGTGGTACAACACCTAGAGCAATCGTTTCGCATTCGTTTGAAGCACGCAGCAGTCCGTTAACAACTTCATGAACCGTTCCATCGCCTCCAACAGCGATTACGGTCGAGTATTTCGTTGCAGCTTTTTCAGCCAACGTCACTGCTTCAAGTGGTGCGGAAGTAGCAGCCACATCAAACTCAATACCGGCGTCAATCAGTCCTTGTTGGACATCTGGCCAGTGCTTTTTAACACGACCTCGTCCAGCTATTGGGTTATAAATAACGAGAATTGAGGGCATTTTATGAGTTTATACTATCTCTAAAAATGTTGATATCAATTTATCCTTTATGAGAAGTAATAGTAATAGTAGGTCACATGACTAGAAAAATCTTCACCAGACCCTTTACTCAACAAGAGTCCATTAGTCAAGAGGCGATCGATGCAGCCACTGAAGTACTGAAGACGGGCAGGTTGCACCGATACAATACAATTGGAGACGAACTTTCACAAGTTTCACTGTTGGAACAGGAATATGCCAATTATCAGGGTAGTCGCTACTGTCTGGCTTGTGCATCTTGTGGTTATGCGCTCAGTATTACACTGAAAGCGGCAGGCTTGGAGTTCGGTGAATATGTTTTAACCAATATGTATACTCTGGCTCCAGTACCGGGAGCTATCTCTAACGCTGGTGGTAGGGCTATATT
>AFHY01000044.1 GCA_000213395.2 gamma proteobacterium SCGC AAA007-O20 | reverse complement strand
AATTAAATAAATAGAAAATTTAGAAAAAAGAAGAGTATTAATCAAACAAAAATATACTGAAGCTAAATTCTAAATCTTGAAATAACAATTCCAGAAATAATTAGTAACAAAGCAAGAAGATTATGCCAAAGAATTGATTCACCTAATACTAAAGCACCAAGAAAAAAAGCAACTACAGGTATAAGATAATTAATATTTGAAAGGAAAGTTGCGCCTGCATTATTGACAATATTAAAGTAAATTATCAACGCTATAGCTGTTGGAAAAATTCCAAGTAGTAAAATACTAATACCACTAGTTAAAGAAAGATCTACAAAATTAAAATAGAAAATATCAGGCCAAATTATAAATGAAATAACACTAGCAATGATAAGAACACAAGAACTAGACACAAGAGGATCATAAGAGGGAAGACGAGTTGCAAAAATAGTGTTTACAGCATAAGAACATGCAGCAGCAATAACAAGCAATACGCCAAAAACAGTATTACTATTGTCATTAAGAGTTGGCCCTAAAATAAAAATAACACCTGAAATACCTAATACAAAACCAATTAATTTGTAACGATTTAATTTGTCATTGGGTATAAAAAAGTGAGCTAATATTAAAGTAACCAAAGGCATAATTGACATAAGTAGGCCAGCCATACCTGACGATATGCTTAACTGACCCTTGGCTATAAGTAAATAAGGAAAGACGTTACCAATAACTGCAAAAATACTGAAATGAAGCCAAGGGAGTAAGGAGCTAGGCAATGATTTACCATTTAAAAAGGCAATAAATAGCATCACAAAAGAACCAATAAGAAGCCTATAACCAACAATTTGCTCTGGTGAAAAAGACAAAAGGCTACGATTAATTAGAAGAAATGATGATCCCCAAATCAAAATTAATAAAGCCAAAAGGAAGTAATTTCGTTGATTTATATTCAATTTATTGAAATCCGGGACTAAGTAAGTAAATGAAAAGAACTAACTTATAAAAAGAGGGACTAAGAACAACATTATCCATTGAATAAGATATTTGACAATAGGGTAGTGAAAGATAAATATAAGAAATATATAAATTTATATATTATTTAACATAATATAAATTATACGAATTAAAAATAAATAAATATCAATAAATAAGTGGATAAAGGGTTCAGAATTAGATAAAAACAAGGAAAATCAATAAGTTATAAGTTGGGTTCGAAATTCTCTATTTAAGGCAATAATATTAACTTAGGTAGGGGTGAATTAAGAAAAATAATAAACGTTGAAATTAATGAAATTTTGGAGTAATTACTTATATTGATACTAAATAACCCTCAAAAGATGCAATTTAGCTAATTAAGGCCTATGATTTTATTCTACGTATAACAAATTTACTTGTTAGTCTATACTTTTGTGTTGGACTTTTGGGTTTGTCAGGATTTGTAAGTTCAAAGAAACCATTTTCAACCAAAGGATTGATTATTATATTTTTAAATTTTGATTTATTTGTTCTATTAAGAATTTCCATAAGCTCAATTGCACTACTCTCATTTTTACAATTTTTTAGAATTCTCAGATGATCTAAGCTTAGTCCCTTCTTAGTCCCTAGTATTAAACTATCATTGTTATCATAGTAAATAAACGATAATTGTTCAACCTCTTGGCCTATCTTTTGACTTCTCTTAATTTCCTTAGTCCAGTCCTCTGATTGATTGATTACTGGCGCTTCTATCAACTCTTCTTTTTTTAAGAACTTGAACATTCGTTATAGTGGATATTAATAATGTTTGAGCGAATTATATAGCTGATTGCTTGTGTTTGCTATGTATTATTCAATAGAAATGGTGTTATTTACCACCCTTGATGACTTTTTACTTACAAATATATTACTAATTTGTTTTTTGATTACTTTATTCGTCGTGTGTAAGTATTTGACTTAAAAACAGCTGTAAACGCTCTGATTCTGGATTCTTAAAGAAATTAACTGGATCATTTTCCTCAACTATTTGCCCTTCATCCATAAAGATAATGCGATTTGCCATTTTCTTTGCAAAGCCCATCTCATGGGTGACACAGATCATAGTGATGCCTTCTTTCGCAAGTTCGACCATTACATCTAAAACTTCAGAGATCATTTCAGGGTCTAGGGCTGATGTTGGTTCGTCAAACAGCATTATTTTTGGTGATGTACATAATGATCTTGCTATTGCAACTCTTTGTTGTTGGCCACCACTCAGCTGGTTTGGGTATTTTTCAGCTTGCTCACTTATATCAACTCTTTCAAGAAATTTTAGTGCCTTCTCTCGAGCCTCTTCTTTGGTTTCATTATGAACCCAGATAGGGGCTAGAGTGAGGTTGTCTACTATTGTTAGATGGGGAAATAGATTAAAGTGCTGAAATACCATTGCCACTTCACTTCTAATTTTTCTTATTTTCTGTGCGTCGTCCGTTAGCTCTATACCAGCTACTACTATGTTTCCTTCTTGAAACTTTTCGAGGAAATTGACACACCTTATAAGTGTTGATTTTCCACTGCCTGATGGCCCACAAACAACAATTATTTCTCCCTCTTTAACACTCATATTGATGTTTTTTAGTGCATGAAAGTCACCATACCATTTGTTTAATTCACTTATTTCAATAATATTTGATTCGTTGTTTTCTGTTTCCATCTGGTTTTGCCTTTGTTAATTTTTATTTTCAGTATTGAAGCGTATCTCTAGCTTTCTAGAGTAGCGAGACATTGAATATAATATGACCCAAAACACCATTGTAACAAATACAAAACCTTCCGTCTCTCTTCCTAGCCAATAAGGGTCATTACTCGTCATATTTACCATAGCTAGCATATCCATCAAGCCAATGATAAGTACCAATGTTGAGTCTTTAAATAAGGAAATTGAAGAACCAACAATATTTGGTATCGAAATTTTCAGTGCTTGAGGCAAAATAATGAGTGCATTTTTTTGGAAATAACTCAGTCCAATAGCATCAGCAGCTTCATATTGGCCTCTTGGAATTGCCTGTAGGCCTCCTCGTACAACTTCTGCAAAATAAGCAGCCTGGAAAAGTGCTATTCCGATTAAGGCTCTCAAAAGTTTATCGAAATTAGTACTTGATTCAAGAAATAACGGAAGCACAAATGAAGCCATAAAAAGAATTGTAATGAGTGGAACTCCG
>AFHY01000045.1 GCA_000213395.2 gamma proteobacterium SCGC AAA007-O20 | reverse complement strand
ACTTAAAAAAGTATCCAATCATTATTAATTCACAGGACATTTAATGAATCGATCGTCGACTTTATTCAATGAAGCTAAAAATTATATTCCCGGCGGTGTTAATTCTCCAGTTCGTGCCTTTAAAGGGGTTGGGGGAGAGCCTATCTATTTTGAACGAGGTGAAGGAGCCTATCTTTATGATGTAGATGGGAATGCATATATTGATTATGTTGGCTCCTGGGGACCAATGATTTTAGGGCATTCGAATCCATTTATTGTTGATGCTGTTAGGACTGAATTGGATAAAGGTTTAGGCTTTGGTGCACCTACTGAGATTGAGACATCGCTTGCAAAAAAAATCTGTCAACTGATGCCTTCTATTGAACTGGTACGTATGGTTAGCTCAGGTACCGAGGCAACAATGAGTGCTATCCGTTTGGCTCGCGGTTATACAAAACGAGACAAAATTGTAAAGTTTGAAGGCTGTTACCATGGCCATTCTGATTCTTTATTGGTTAAAGCTGGTTCAGGTGCGCTCACTTTAGGTGTACCTACCTCCCCAGGTGTCCCAAGTGATTTAGCAAAACACACCTTAACCCTTGAATACAACAATTTGGATTCCGTCAAAGCACTGTTTTCCAAGATGGGTGAGGAGGTTGGATGTATTATTGTTGAGCCAGTGGCAGGCAATATGAATTGTATACCACCTAAAGAGGGATTTCTTCAGGGCCTACGCAAACTTTGTGATGATTATGGCAGTGTGCTTATCTTTGATGAAGTGATGACAGGCTTTCGTGTTGCGTTAGGTGGTGCACAGGCCTACTACCGAGTTAAGCCTGACCTTACAACCTTAGGTAAAGTGATCGGCGGTGGTTTACCTGTTGCAGCTTTCGGTGGTCGAAATGAAATCATGAGCCAAATAGCGCCTCTTGGTCCTATTTATCAGGCAGGAACACTTTCGGGCAATCCATTGTCTATGGCTTCGGGCCTTGCGATGCTTAGTATTTTAGAGGCAGATGATTCGTTTTATCAAAACTTAAGCGATAGTACAGAGTATTTAGTCAATGGTATTATGGCTGCTGCTAATACGAGCAATGTTTCAATGACAGCTAATAACGTTGGCGGGATGTTTGGGTTATTCTTTAGTTCCGAAGAAAAAGTAACTAATTTTTCTCAAGTTTCTAATTGTGATATTGAGTTATTCAAGAAGTTTTATAAATCAATGATAAGTCAGGGAGTTTATTTTGCACCTTCAGCTTATGAGTGTGGTTTTCTTTCAGCTGCACATGGTAAAAAAGAGCTTGATCAAACAATCAATGCTGCGCTTACTGCTTTTTCTGAGTTATGAGTTTAGTTAATGCTGGTCCTGAGTTATTAGCTGCAAAAGAGCGCCTCGCCTCTTATCAGAATAATATTACAGTATTTGGCTCGGCAAGAATAAAGGACAAAGATCCTTTATATCAAAAAGCTTATGAGCTAGGAAAGGCATTGTCAGATGCTGGCTATAATGTTTTTACTGGAGCTGGCCCAGGAATCATGGAAGCTACTAGTAAGGGTGCTTATGAAGGAAAATCTAAAAGCATTGGTCTTAATATTGATTTACCTCGAGAGCAATATACTAATCCTTATCTGGATGAAGTCATAACCTTTGAGTATTTTTTTTCGCGAAAAGTGATGCTGGTTAAGAATGCCAGTGCTTGTGTTTGTTTTCCTGGTGGCTATGGGACAGCTGATGAATTGATGGAAGTATTAACTTTGCTGCAGACACAGAAAATGAAACCGATACCGTTAATTTTATATGGTTCAAGTTTTTGGAAGCCTTTGCTATTATGGTTTGAAACATTAGTTGATAAGGGATATGTAAATAGAGAGCATCTAGAGTTGATCAAGGTGGTTGATACAATCGATGAGACTGTTAGTATTGTAAAGGAGAGTATATGTCTTTAGCTATTTTTGATTTAGATAACACTCTAATTGGTGGGGATAGTGACTTCTTGTGGGGTGAATTTTTAGGTGAAGAAGGTGTCGTTGATACCAATGCGTATTGTAAAAAGAATGAATATTTCTACCAGCAATACGATTTAGGGACATTGGACATCTATGCTTGGTTAAAGTTTTGTCTAGAACCACTTTCTCGTTATTCTATGGCTGAACTCCAAGAATTTCATTATCGATTTATGATTCAAAAAATTGAGCCTATTATGTTAGATAAAGCTCAAAATTGTATTAATCAACATAAAGAAAGAGGCGACACAGTTCTTGTCATGACCGCGTCAAACAGTTTTGTTACGGCTCCGATTGTCAAGAAATATGGGATTAATCAATTGCTTGCTACAGAGCCTGAAATTAAAGCGGGTCGTTATACAGGGGGAGTGTCGGGTATACCGTGTTTTCAATCGGGTAAAGTTGATAAACTAATGCCCTGGCTGCAAAAAAATGAAGAGACATTAAATGGGTCAACTTTTTATTCTGATTCCCACAACGACCTTCCACTTCTAGAGCTGGTCGACAATCCGGTGGCTGTTAATGCCGACAAAATATTAACAAAAATTGCCGAAAAGAAAGGTTGGGAGGTCTTGAACTGGAGGTAGGTCTAAATAAATAAGTCCTGATTGGAGGTATGAGCGACGTCAAGATAGGTGGCAGCACCGGCAAATTCTATACCCTCAATAAAGTCCTCCCTTGCAAATCCGAACATGCCAATTGTCATCTCGCAGGCTATGAATTTAACGCCCATTTCGATGCAAATCTCTCTCAACTCCTCAATTGTGGCGATACCGTTATTCCTCATGGTTTTTTTCATCATTGAGGTTGCAAATAACTCTAAACCAGGAATATTCCACATAATATTTGGAATTTTTGGTCCAAAGTTAATTCCTTGAAACCATTTAGGTCCAAATGGCATTTTCATAGGCATATCTGGATTTCCTTGAGGCGATATTCGAAGATGCGATAAGTCTTTAAGTAAAAGATTTAAACCATAAAAGGTACAAAAGACAGACACCTCTTTCCCCATTGCAATGCCAGTAGAGGCCAGAATTAGTGGAGGATAGGCCCAGTCAAGTGTGCCCTTAGAGGCGATAAGTGTCATTTCATTAGTTTCAGACATAAATTT
>AFHY01000046.1 GCA_000213395.2 gamma proteobacterium SCGC AAA007-O20 | reverse complement strand
TACCCATTAAAGTTACTAATGCTAGAATGATAAGAATAAAATGTTATTAGTATTAATATTGTAAATTTCATTTAGAGGGCTTAAATAATTATGATTCAAGACTTAAACCCTAAAGAATTTAAAGATTATTTGGTAGACAATGAGGTTACTCTAGTTGATGTGCGTGAGCAATGGGAGTTTGATATTTGTCAAATAAAAGGTGCTATTCTAATGCCCATGGGTGAGATTGCCAAGAGTTATGAAAATCTGAATAAGGATAGTAATATAGCTCTATATTGCCATAGTGGTATTCGTTCTATGCATGTAGCTGATTTTCTATTATCAAAAGGCTTTCAATCTCTTGCAAATCTTCAAGGAGGTATCGATGCTTGGGCTCAAGAAATTGATACTACGGTAGAAAGATATTAAGTGAATAATTGAGTAGACTATAATCAAATTTATTCAACATCCTTAGCTTGTTTGTTATGAATTATATTGAACAGATGTTTGACCTTCAAAGGCAGTTAAATGACCACACTAATGGTGTTATGTGGGTTGATGGTATTACCAAAGAAAACAGAAAGATTTCATGGTACCGTTGTATCTATATGGAGGCTGCAGAGGCTATAGATTCGTTTAATTGGAAGCATTGGAAGAGTATAAATACTGACCCAGATTGGGCTAATATTAGGGTAGAGTTGGTTGATATTTGGCATTTCATTATGTCCGAATCAATTCGAATAAAAGATGAAAATTACGCAAACAAATATTTGAAATTAAAGCCACAAGGAAACTTCAATGCTGTAGTTTTGATAGACACATTAGAAAAAATGTTGAGCCTCTCTGTTGCTTCCAATATTGACCCTAAGATCAATAATATTCGTGATATCACTGATCTATTTTTTACTGCAATTTTACAAGTAGATATGGGTATTGGGGAATTATACAAGCGCTATGTTGTCAAGAATCAACTCAATACATTTAGGCAACAGCACGGCTATAAAGATGGCTCTTACATTAAGTTGTGGGATAGAGTTGAGGACAATGTCGTAGCTTTTAAAATCATGGATGAGAATCCCAGTATTTCTCCAAGTGGGCTCTATCAAAAACTCGAATTAAAGTATGCCCAGATTAGTTAGGATCTATTACTTTTGAATTCTAAGACAGATATTTCTTCAGTTAGATTGACAGAATATAGTCATGGAGCAGGCTGTGGCTGCAAGATTTCACCTAAATTGCTAAATGAGATACTTGGGCATGCTCAAGAACAAATTATTGATTCTAGCTTAATTGTAGGTAATGAGTCGAGAGATGATGCTGCGGTATATGATCTTGGGGATGGGAGAGCATTAATCAGTACTACCGATTTTTTTATGCCAATCGTTGATGACCCTTACACCTTTGGTATGATTTCAGGATGCAATGCGCTTAGTGATATTTATGCTATGGGTGGTAAGCCGTTGATGGCTATAGCTATATTTGGTTGGCCAATAGACAAGCTTCCTGCTGAAATTGGCTCTAAAGTTATTGAAGGGGGTAGGGCGGCCTGTACAAAAGCAGGTATTAGCCTTGCTGGAGGTCATAGCATTGACTCCCCTGAACCCATCTTTGGTTTATCAGTTTCTGGAATCGTCAAAATTGAACACTTAAAAAGAAATACTGGTGCTCAGATTGGTGATTCTATTTTTTTAACAAAGCCACTAGGATTGGGCATCTTGTCAACTGCACAAAAACAGAAAAAAGTTGCTTCTAATGACTATCAGCAGGCTGTTGAACAGATGTGTCAATTAAATGATATCGGTTCTAAAATAGCTAAAATTCCTGCCGTTAATGCGATTACCGATGTTACTGGATTTGGTCTGGCAGGTCACCTTTTAGAAATCTGTCAGGGTAGTAAAGTTGGAGCGACAGTTTGTTTTAATGATTTGCCTTTATTATCAAATATTTATAGCTATATTGATAAAGGCTGTATACCTGGAGGGACGCAAAGAAACTATGATAGCTATGGACATTTCTTTAATAAATTAACCACATTTCAAAATACTGTATTGTGTGACCCACAAACTAGTGGAGGTCTATTAGTAACAGTTTCTGATGAATCTTTAATAGATTTTCATGAACTTATAAAAAGCCACCAATTAAACCTAAAATCTATAGGAAAAATTACTGAACTTAATTCAGCAAAAGAGGTTGTTCATATAGAATGATTAATCAATTAGAGATAGATAATTTTCAGCAGTTATTTCAAAACAATACACCATTAATGGATGTACGTGCACCTGTTGAATATAGTCGAGGATCTTTTCCAGGTGTTTTAAATGCTCCCTTAATGACTGACAATGAGAGACATCTAGTTGGACGCAGCTTCAAACAGAACGGCCAACTTTCTGCAATAGAATTGGGACGTCAATTAGTCAGTGGTAAGATTAAAAATCAAAGAATTAATGACTGGTTGGACTTCATTAATCGGAACCCATCAGGAGCTCTTTATTGTTTTCGAGGAGGATTGAGGTCAGAAATTACACAGCAATGGATTTTTGATTATTCAGGTATAACTTATCCTAGAGTTAAGGGTGGATATAAGGCTATGCGTCGTTACCTTATAGAAGAATCTAGCCACATAACTAATAGTAATAATTTTATTGTCATGGGTGGACAGACAGGCTGTGGCAAAACTTTATTGCTTAATAAATTTTGTAATAGCATTGATTTGGAAAGGTTAGCTAATCATAGAGGCTCCGCATTTGGAAATAATGTCAGTTCTCAGCCAACACAAATAGATTTTGAAAATTCTCTAGCCATTGAGCTAATTCAAAAACAGAAAAATAGATTCTTATTGATTGAAGATGAAGGTAATAATATTGGAACTATATATTTACCTGAAAGTCTAAAAAATAAATCTCTTAAGTCGAATATAGTTGTTCTAACAGCAAATCTTGAGGAGCGCGTAAAACTAAGCCTAACAACATATGTCACTGATATGCTTGTTAAATATAACTCAGTTGATAGTGAAAATGGTTTTGAAAATTATGC
>AFHY01000047.1 GCA_000213395.2 gamma proteobacterium SCGC AAA007-O20 | reverse complement strand
GATTTAAATCAAGTATTTTTTTCTAAAAAAATGAGGTAAAAAAAATACCCCAAAAATCTTTTGATTATTGGGGTATTTAGAATTAAAGCCTAGCAATGTCCTACTCTCACATGGGGAAACCCCACACTACCATCGGCGCTAAGTGGTTTCACTTCTGAGTTCGGTATGGGATCAGGTGGGTCACACTTGCTATTATCACTAAGCAAACTGCTTGTTTGATTTAAGATAAAACTTAACTCAAACGGATTTAAAAGTTTTTATACCACAGAGGTATAACAAAATGGAATAAAGTAAAGTTTATAAGGCATATTGCCTGTTGACACAACAACATCTCCAAATATCTTGGGTGTTATATGGTCAAGCCTCACGATCAATTAGTACTAGTTAGCTTCATACATTGCTGTACTTCCACACCTAGCCTATCAACCTCGTAGTCTTCGAGGGATCTTTAGGATTATTAAATAATCAGGGAGACCTAATCTTGGGAGGGGCTTCCCGCTTAGATGCTTTCAGCGGTTATCCTTTCCACACATAGCTACTCGGCAATGCCACTGGCGTGACAACCGAAACACCAGAGGTGTGTCCGTTCCGGTCCTCTCGTACTAAGAACAGCTTCCCTCAAGTCTCCAACGCCCACGGTAGATAGGGACCGAACTGTCTCACGACGTTCTAAACCCAGCTCGCGTACCACTTTAAATGGCGAACAGCCATACCCTTGGGACCTGCTTCAGCCCCAGGATGTGATGAGCCGACATCGAGGTGTCAAACACCCCCGTCGATGTGAACTCTTGGGGGGTATTAACCTGTTATCCCCGGCGTACCTTTTATCCGTTGAGCGATGGTCCTTCCACTCAGAACCACCGGATCACTAAGACCTAGTTTCCTACCTGCTCGACGTGTCAGTCTCGCAGTCAAGCATCCTTTTACCTTTGCGCTCATTGCACGATGTCCGACCGTGCTGAGGATACCTTTGCGCTCCTCCGTTACTCTTTAGGAGGAGACCGCCCCAGTCAAACTACCCACCATGCATTGTTCCCGATCCGGATAACGGACCAAGGTTAGAACCCCAACCATACCAGGGTGGTATTTCAAGGGTGGCTCCACTCTAACTAGCGTTAAAGCTTCAAAGCCTCCCACCTATCCTACACAAGTAGGATCAGAGTTCAATGCAAAGCTGTAGTAAAGGTGCACGGGGTCTTTCCGTCTGGCCGCGGGTATACTGCATCTTAACAGCAATTTCAATTTCACTGAGTCTCGGGTGGAGACAGTGTGGCCGTCGTTACTCCATTCGTGCAGGTCGGAACTTACCCGACAAGGAATTTCGCTACCTTAGGACCGTTATAGTTACGGCCGCCGTTTACTTGGGCTTCGATCAAAAGCTTCGCGCAAGCGCTAACCTCATCAATTAACCTTCAAGCACCGGGCAGGAGTCACACCCTATACTTCCACTTACGTGTTTGCAGAGTGCTGTGTTTTTAATAAACAGTCGCAGCCACCTAGTATTTTCAACTCTTCTTTGCTCAATCAGCAAGTGATGTCACATAACAAGAGTACACCTTCTCCCGAAGTTACGGTGTCATTTTGCCTAGTTCCTTCACCCGAGTTCTCTCAAGCGCCTTAGAATTCTCATCTCGTCCACCTGTGTCGGTTTGGGGTACGGTTTCATATAACCTGAAGCTTAGAGGATTTTCCTGGAAGCATGGTATTACTCACTTCTCCCAAAAGAGGGATCGTTATCACGCCTTGAAATAGAGGTTCCCGGATTTTCCTAAGAACCATTTCTACACGCTTGAACAAGGACAACCATCGCCTTGCTGAGCTAACCTACTCCGTCTTCCCATCGCAGTTATATGAAGTACGGGAATATTAACCCGTTTCCCATCGACTACGCATTTCTGCCTCGCCTTAGGGGCCGACTAACCCTACGCCGATTAACGTTGCGTAGGAAACCTTGGACTTCTGGCGAGGGGGTTTTTCACCCCCTTTATCGTTACTCATGTCAGCATTCGCACTTCTGATACCTCCAGCAAACCTCACAGTTCGCCTTCAACGGCTTACAGAACGCTCTCCTACCATCGCAATAAATTGCGATCCGCAGCTTCGGTATATAGTTTAGCCCCGTTAAATCTTCCGCGCAAACCGACTCGACCAGTGAGCTATTACGCACTCTTTAAAGGAATGGCTGCTTCTAAGCCAACCTCCTGGCTGTCTGGGCCTTTTCACATCGTTTACCACTTAACTATAATTTTGGGACCTTAGCTGACGGTCTGGGTTGTTTCCCTTTCCACTACGGACGTTAGCACCCGCAGTGTGTCTGCCATGCTCATACTTTCTGGTATTCGGAGTTTGCAATGGTTTGCTAAGTCTTGACGACCCGCTAGCCATAACAGTGCTCTACCCCCAGAAGTAATACATGACGCTCTACCTAAATAGATTTCGGAGAGAACCAGCTATCTCCGGGTTTGTTTGGCCTTTCACCCCTATCCACAGCTCATCCCCTCATTTTTCAACATAAGTGGGTTCGGGCCTCCAGTTAGTTTTACCTAACCTTCACCCTGGCCATGGATAGATCACCCGGTTTCGGGTCTACTCCCAGCAACTAATCGCCCATTTAAGACTCGGTTTCCCTACGGCTCCCCTAATGGTTAACCTTGCTACTGAGAAGTAAGTCGCTGACCCATTATACAAAAGGTACGCAGTCACAGAACAAGTCTGCTCCTACTGCTTGTATGCATACGATTTCAGGTTCTATTTCACTCCCCTCCCGGGGTTCTTTTCGCCTTTCCCTCACGGTACTTGTTCACTATCGGTCAGTAGAGAGTATTTAGCCTTGGAGGGTGGTCCCCCCAAGTTCAA
>AFHY01000048.1 GCA_000213395.2 gamma proteobacterium SCGC AAA007-O20 | reverse complement strand
CGGTCTTTCTTAAATCAGTCATGACTAGATATATCAACTTACCTATTATTCTTCCAAAGAATACTTGAAGTCTAAAGGGGATAAAGACGCCTACACGCATTAGCAAGATTAATATCCATGTTGGAAAATATTTAGGGTGAATAAAATTGGTGTTTATCATTTAAAATAAAGAAATTCAAAAGTAATAATTACGATCTAAATTATGCCATTTATTGACAGAGATTTTATCAATGATTTGTCTTATAGAGTAGATATTGTTGGTCTAATAAATAAGCGTGTAGTTCTAAAAAAGGCTGGCAAGGACTATAAGGCCTGTTGTCCATTCCACCAAGAAAAGACAGCTTCTTTTACCGTATCTCCAAGTAAACAGATGTTTCACTGTTTTGGCTGTGGCGAGAGTGGTGATGTGATTGAATTTATCAAGAAGTTTGATCATTTGGATTTTAATGAAGCTGTAGAAGCAATCGCTGGTGAGTCAGGTATATCGGTTATTTATAATCAAACTGCAAAGCCGGTTGATTCACGCTTTAAGCGTTTTAACAATTTGATGATGGAACTGAGTAATTTTTACCAATCACAACTGAAACAATCTACTACCAAAAAGAAAGCAATTGATTATGCCAAGAAACGAGGTATTAGCGGCTCGATTGCTAAGCGATTTGAGCTAGGTTACGCACCACCTGGCTGGATCAATCTTTATGAAAGTTATAAAAGCAATGAAGAATCCATTGCAGATCTTGTAACAATGGGAATGTTGGTTGCAAAAGAAGACAAAAAAAATGATTATTATGACCGCTTTAGAGATCGACTCATGTTTCCTATTCATAATGCAAAAGGTAATGTAATAGCTTTTGGTGGAAGGGTATTGTCAAGCAAGGACAACCCAAAATATTTAAACTCACCTGAGACACCGTTGTTTTCCAAATCAAAAGAATTATATGGCTTATATCATTGTCGAAAATACAGCCGAAGGATTGACTACATTTTAGTTGTAGAGGGTTATATGGATGTCATTGCATTGCATCAGCAGGGTATAACCAGCGCAGTTGCAACCCTTGGAACAGCAACAACGCCAGCTCATTTACAAACCTTATCTCGTTCAACTGATACCATTGTTTTTTGCTTTGATGGTGACAAAGCTGGACGTGCTGCAGCTTGGAAGGCTTTACAGACATCACTGCCTGTTATTACAGCTGGCCTTGTGATTAAGTTTTTGATTTTGCCGGAAGGTGAAGATCCAGACACTTTAATAAAACATGAATCATCACAATCGTTTACAAAGAGAATTGAGACAGCTCAAACCCTTTCTAGTTTTTTGTTTGATCATATAAAGTCAGAGGTGTCATTTGAGACAATCGAGGGTAAAACACTGTTTCTAGAAAAATCAGCTTCAATAATTCATCAAGTTAGTTATCCGATATATCGACAACAGTTAATTGAGGGTGTTGCTCAAACTATTGGTCAAGATGTTTCTTATGTCGAAAAGGCATTGGCTCAAAGTGCGCAGATTAAACGACCTGCCTTTGATCGACAAGTAAATGAGATTAACGATTTCACCGACCTATCATTTAACAAAGTTAGAAATGTAAGTCCCGGTTCAAAAATGACAAATTTAATGGCGAAAATGATTTCCTGTATTATAAATTATCCTTCTTTAGTGAATGACCCTGAATCTTCTGGAGTAATTGAAGAGCGGGCAAAAAGATTGCCTGAATCTAAAGTTCTTATGGATCTTATTCATTCTGCACAATTAGAACCGGATATTACAAAAGAAGCTCTTATTAAGCCTTTTGAAAATAAGAATATGATATTTTCGCGGCTTAAAGAACTGAGCGTAATGGATCCGTTCTTAAGTGAAAATGAAGCCAAGATTGAGTTTATCGAAGCTTTGACGAAAGCTGAACTTCAGCAACTAAAAAGATCAAGAGAGAACGATATAATATTGGCTAGAACGCACGCTGATCAAAAGAAAATTATGGATGATATTAGTCGTCGTAAGATGTATTCTAGCAACAACAAAAAATCTTAACTTTCTGACACTGATTGAATCTCTAAATCATTGACGAGGATTCTTTCCATCGCTACCTTGAATGCCATTGCGGCAGAATTTGAACCTTCACAACGATTTCTTAGAGTTGGGTCCCAATAAACGAAACATTTTTTAGGGTAATCGAGCCGAACTGCGATGATATATTTAGGATTAATAACCGGTGAAAAGCCGACAAAATAGGTGCGTTTTTCACCTTCTTTACTATACTTTCCATCTATCACCATTTCAGCAGTACCAGTCTTTCCTGCTACATCATAACCTTCTATGATAGCGCGATAACCAGAGCCTTCCATTGAAGCAACTGAATCAAGTATTTCGGCAATTCTTTTAGTTGATTCTGGGCTGAAAACTTGTTTCTTCTTGGTATCAATATTTCCATCTTTGATCAGTTTGAGTGCAGGCAAAGCACCATCATTTGCAAACACCAAGTAAGCTCTAGCTAGTTGAGCTAGATTGGTATTCATTGGTCCATGTCCAAATGATAATGAGCGCTTGTCCGTCAAACCCCAAGTGCTAAAGTGTCTCAAAATTC
>AFHY01000049.1 GCA_000213395.2 gamma proteobacterium SCGC AAA007-O20 | reverse complement strand
AAACTGCTAAGATAGACAACGAGCCAAGACAAAATCTTCGGGAAGCGCTTAGCGAGGCATCTAATCACATTCACTACTGGCTCCTTATTGCAGGTTTCTTTGTTTGTGGTTTTCAGCTAGCCTTTATTACTGTTCATATGCCTGCTTATCTTTCAGACAACGGTTTTGATAGCTCTGTAGCTGCGGCGAGTTTATCAATTATTGGACTATGCAATATAATAGGCTCTCTTGCTGCTGGTCATCTTTCTGGACTCTACTCGAAAAAATGGATACTAGCGTTTATTTATGGAGCAAGGTCAATAGTTATTGTGCTATTTCTTATAATTCCTATTACAACTTTTACGGTTTATGCCTTCTCCTTTGCCACTGGATTGCTTTGGTTAGCAACAGTTCCACCAACTTCAGGCTTGGTAGCACAGATGTTTGGACTTAAATACATGGGAACCCTATACGGTATTGTATTTTTAAACCACCAAATAGGCTCTTTTTCTGGAGTATGGCTGGGCGGCTACTTGTTTGATACTACTGGTTCTTATGATCAAGTATGGTGGTGGGCGGCAATAATTGCAGCAATTACCGCGATTATTCACGTCTTCATTGATGAACGCCCAGTAGAAAGACTAAGGCTTGCTGAAAAAGTTATCTAGACCGACTACCTCTGCAACCTTGAAGATAGGTTGACTGTCGCCCTAACAAAATAACCAATACCCAAAATCACAAGTAATATCACCAAACCATTCAGTAGCGCTTTAGGATAGCCTATGACATTGATATCGAAAAAAGGGTAAGGATACTTGTCAATTAACTCACCACGTAGGATGATATAGATTCCATAAATCACTGGATAAATTTCCCAAAGAATCGGAGTTCGTTTAGGAATTTGGGTTTTGGGTGGAAATACTAGCCAGATTATAAGTAACGTACTCGGCACAATATAATGGTTTAAATAATTCGTCACTGCCTCCATGCCATCAGGCGACCAATAATCACTTAACAATATGTGAAAACCAACACCTACCCAAAGCATGGATGTCACAACGCAACCAAAAACTTTGGGTCTGGCAAAAACTTTTCCCATTCGAGAATTAGGCAATAGACCCACAATAATAAGAACAACAGCAGCAAAAGTATTTGTAAGAATAGTGAAATAAGCCAACATATTAATGACAATTTCACCAACAGAATTGTCTTCAGCGATTGCCCTATTAATAGAAATAATGAACTGAACACTGACGCCAAATAATGCCAGCATACCAATTAGTAATAATGTGTAACGCTCAAAAACCTTATTCATAGTACCTATGATAACAATGCAACACTCTTTATTTGTGCGTATACCTGTTTTCCAGGATTAAGCAAGGAGATTTTATTCTAGATGTGGATTTTTGTACTCCTACTAAGGGGGTCACTGTCGTGTTTGGACCCTCGGGTTGTGGTAAGACTACATTATTGCGAGCCCTTGCTGGCCTGGAAAAAAGTGATAAAGGATTTCTCAAAGTGGGTGACTCGATTTGGCAGGATGGCAAAAATTTTAAACCACCGCACATGCGTTCAGTTGGTTATGTTTTTCAGGAGGCTAGTCTATTTAATCATCTAAATGTGCGAGGGAATCTTGAGTATGGAGCTAAGCGAGCAAATGAATCAGAAAAAGATTTCATAGAACGAGCACTAGATTTATTAGATATAAGACCATTACTTGAAAGGACAACAGAACAGTTATCTGGGGGAGAAAGGCAGCGAGTAGCTATTGCAAGAGCATTGGCAGTTAATCCAGATATTTTATTGATGGACGAACCTCTAACAGCTCTAGATTTAAAGCGAAAGAAGGAAATTTTGCCTTACCTTGATTCTCTTCATGATGAACTAGATATTCCGCTTATCTATGTCACACACTCACCCGATGAGGCATCACGATTAGCGGACCATCTAGTGCTACTGGAAGAAGGTCATGTTGTTGGAAGTGGTGCCATTGAAGAGATGCTGACTAGGTTTGATCTTCCTATATCTCATGGTGGTGATGCGACCTCATTGATTGAAGCTAAAGTTGTTGGTTATGACGACCGGTTTAATCTGATGTATCTTGATTTTTCTGGTGGTCAGTTTACTGTAACGGATAGGGAGTTGCCATTGGGAAGTAAAGTGCGTTTAAGAGTTTCAGCACGTGACGTGAGCTTAACTCAAGAGCTACAAACTGATACTAGCATTCTAAATATTTTCTCAGCAATAGTGGATGAAATAGTTCCAGAGGGTCGATCGCAAGTGATGGTTCGACTAAAAATAAAAGACGTTACTATGCTGTCTTGTATAACACGTAAGTCAGCTGAACTGCTTGACCTTAATCCTGGAAAACAGGTATACGCACAAATAAAGAGTGTTGCATTGTTATCATAGGTACTATGA
>AFHY01000050.1 GCA_000213395.2 gamma proteobacterium SCGC AAA007-O20 | reverse complement strand
AGAGTCTGAAAATATTGATATGAAAAGTTTACTCTTAGCCATCTCTGGAGGTGCTGCTCAGTCATGGCAAATGGATAATCGCGCACAGACTATGCACCAACGTGAATTCGACTTTGGATTTGCTATTAAATGGATGGTTAAAGATTTGGGCTATTGTATAGACCAGGCTAAATCCAATAATTCAGACCTAGTCTTTACTAAAGAGGTCTATGAGCGTTACGTTAGTTTGATGGACAAAGGTCATGCATATAGTGATACTTCAGCCTTAATGTTATTTAACGAATTAAATAATTAATCTTTGGCTATTTGCAAACGAATCCGAGTTTATAAATAATAAACCGCTAACTATTAAACCAATGGCATAATTGCCTTTATGCGAAAAAATCCAAAAATCACTAACGTTCACACCGTCGCTCGAAGTAATGTCTTCAATGTCGAGTCCATGGATGTTGAATTTTCAAATGGTGCAACACGAACATATGAGAGACTCAATCCAAGAGGTAATGGCGCTGTTCTAGTAGTGCCGATGTTGGATGATGACAACGTGTTAATGATTTATGAGTTCTCTGCCGGTACTGAATGCTATGAGCTGGGTTTGACAAAGGGAAAAATTGACAAAGGTGAAACACCGATTGAAGCGGCATCAAGAGAGCTCAAAGAAGAGATTGGTTACGGAGCTAATAAATTTACTTTCCTTAAAACCATTACCTTAGCACCAGGCTATCAATCAAATACAACACATATCGTTCTTGCAGAGGATCTATATGAAGAAGTAGCAGAAGGTGATGAGCCAGAACCACTGGAAATTGTCACGCATAAACTATCCAACTTAGAGAAATTGACCTATGATGAGGATTTGACAGAAGCTCGAAGTATATTGGCGCTTTATATGGTGCGAGAGATTATCCGTAATCGTTAAAAGTGATTGAGATTCCATCTCATTTTTGGCTTGATCAACCAGACACACCTTTCCCAGATTTGAGTTTGGCATTAAAGGAGCCTAATGGCCTGATTGCCATTGGTGGTGACTTATCTATTGAGAGGTTGTTAGATGCTTATTCAAATGGCATATTCCCTTGGTATAGCGAAGGTGAACCGATTTTGTGGTATTCGCCTGATCCAAGGATGGTTATAACACCTGATAAGTTTCATCTTTCAAAAAGTTTAAGAAAAATCACTCATTCATCTCGATTTGAAGTTCGAATAGACACTGCTTTTGAAGATGTTATTACTCGTTGTCGTTCAGTGATTAGGCCTGGTCAAGCTGGCACCTGGATAGATGATGCTATGGTCCAAGCTTATTGTGACCTTAATAAGGAAGGGTGTGCGCATTCATACGAGGTTTATGAGAATGATAAACTTGTTGGTGGTTTGTACGGAGTTGCTTTAGGGGGCGTGTTTTTTGGTGAATCTATGTTTTCTTTAGTGAGTAATGCTTCAAAGGTTGCTTTTGCTTATCTACTTCAAAATAGTCATTATCGATTAATTGATTGTCAAGTAGAAAACAAACATCTTCAAAATCTAGGTGCATTCAGATTACCTCGAGATTTGTTTATACAACAGCTTAAGGCCTTTGTGTAAAATAGCCCTATTAAAGCAAAGTAAGTGAGACAATATGAAAAACCTGTTGAAATTAACCATGATCGTATCGTTTGCGCTCACTTTGATTGCGTGTGGAAGAATGGGTGACTTGGTGCCTGTTACAGATACTCAAGCTGATTCTGAAACCGCGACCTCAAGTACATACTAACGTTCGAGTTCATTGAATACATTTTCCTTTAAAAATAAAGCCTTGTATGCTGAGTCTGTTGCAGTAACTGACTTAATGGAACAGTATGGTTCTCCACTTTATATATACTCTCGCAGTCAAATAGCATCAAATTGGCAGCAATTTAATCAGGCTTTTGGAGATCATCCTCATATGATCTGTTATGCAGTTAAAGCTAATTCTAATTTAGGCGTGTTAAATGTTTTAGCAAAGCTGGGTTCTGGTTTTGATATTGTTTCTATTGGCGAGCTAGAAAGAGTAATTGCTGCAGGTGGAAAGCCAGGACGTTGCGTATTTTCAGGAGTCTCCAAAACAGAAACAGAAATTCAAAGAGCATTAGAGCTAGGAATTTATTGTTTTAATGTTGAGTCCGCTGCTGAATTAGATCGTGTTGAGTCCGTTGCAAAATTAATGAGCACCAAGGCACCGATTTCAATTCGTGTAAATCCAGATGTAGATGCTAATACTCATCCTTATATTGCGACAGGTCTCAAGGAAAATAAGTTTGGAGTTAGTGTTGACAGATCTCTAGCGCTATACAAAAAAGCTGAATTTTCAAA
>AFHY01000051.1 GCA_000213395.2 gamma proteobacterium SCGC AAA007-O20 | reverse complement strand
TCTAATAACTCCTGTACTTGAACAAGGTGCATCTAGTAAAATTTTATCAAAGAGCTTTCCATCCCACCATTCTTGGTCTCTTGCATCCCCTTGTTGAATAGTGATGTTATGATTTTTTAAACGATCAAGGTTTTCTTGAACTTTTGAGAGTCTTTGTTTGTCACTATCCAGTGCGATGATATTAGCTTCTGGGCAAAGTTCAGCTAAGTGTGTTGCCTTTCCACCTGGGGCACTACATGCGTCTAGAATGAGTTCACCTTTTTTAGGTGAAATCAATTGTGCTGCTAATTGAGCAGAAGTATCTTGCACATAGCAAGAGCCATTTTCAAAGCCAGGTAACTTAGTCACATTAACAGCATCATTAAGAATTAAAGCTTGAGGCGCTATCGAAGAAGTTTGACTGTAGATATTGATTTCTTGTAACTGTTGTTGGTAATCATCTCTTTGAATCGATGGATGAACGCGAATCGTCATTGGAGCCTTTTTGTTGTTTTCAATGAGTATTTCTTGAAAGTTTTTTGGGTAATCTTGCTTTAGTTTTTTAATCAGCCAACTTGGATGAGAGTAATGTTTATTCTTCTCAATAATCTCACTGTCTCGATCAATGCCTCTAAGTATCGCGTTAATAAAACCTTTTGCCCATGGTTTTTCGATAATCTCAGCAACGCCTACGGTTTCGTTGATTGCTGCATGGATTGGGGTGTCTGAATGAATAAGTTGATATGCACCCAGAATCAGTAAGCAATGAATGTCAAGATTCTTTTTTTCCAATGGCTTTTTTAGGCGAGGTGTTATGACGTCGTTAAGGTGATGATAAAACCGAATGGAGCCAAAAGTTAAAGATTTCGCATAAGACAAATCATCAGAATCAACTGGAAAAATGCCATCAGAGAGGGATTTTTTGTTTACAACAATTGAACAAATTGCTTGGTGAGCGATGGCTCTAGCATTTGTTTTATTGAGCAAGAGTTTGTTTGATGTTTTGAAGGAGTTCTTTTGGTTCTTTGTAGCCAGGTATATTGGTGCCATCTTCTAAGAATATTGAAGGTGTACTATAGACACCTAATTGCTCTGAAATCGCTAACTGTTGAGCTACAGGATTTTCACAATCTTCACTGACTGGCAAAATGCGTTGTATTTTATAGTTATGTAAGGCTAGATTTCTGTTTTCTGCACACCAAATTTTTTCCATAGCGCTTTGTGCCTGAGGATGAAGTTGTTCTAGTGGTGAAGCTAAATATTTTATTGTTATGCCCAAGGAATTCATTTCTGCCATATTATTATGCAATTTTGCGCAAAAAGGGCAATCGACATCTGTAAAAACATGAACAATATACTGTTCATTTACTGCTTTAAAGACAATCTTGCTGTTTTCATCAATATTATCAAGTATCTGCTTTCTTGTAGCATTGATTCTAATTTCAGAAAGATTGGACATTGTAACTAAATCTGTCACAGTACCTTGCAAAACATATCGGGCATCGGAAGATATATACATGACTTCTATCCTGGGCTCAGTAATGATTACTTCATAAAACCCATCAAGTTGTGACTCATTTATTTGTTCGGCATTAATACTCGGAAAAAATGGCTGTAATTGGTTAATGATTTCCTCGATATTTGCGTAAGCAGAGTTTGCATATAACAAAAATAGGAACAAAAGTGACTTATACATAGTGAAATTAATTATTAAAGAAGTAAATTTTACAGATTTTTGGTAGAATACCGAGATTATAATTTTGCAGGAAAGACAATGGAATTTTTTGTCACACATCAGACGGTAGAGCATTACAGTGGTGACTGTGCCGTAGCATTTGTTTTCAGGGACAAAGCACATCAAAATAAGAATCTTCAACAACTATTAGAATTGAACCGATTTGACGCAATCGTTGGAGCAACTTTGATTCTCAGTCAGGTGAGTGGTTATAAAACAAAGAGATTGTTGATTGTCGGCTTGGGTGATTCATCACTCAATGTAAAAAACTACATGAAGGTGCTTAATTCTCTTTCATCAGCTTTGTCTGATGCGAAGGTGAATCGTGATGAGTCTTGGGTTCAATTAATGACAGCCCGTGTATTAAAAAATGCAATCTATCAAGTCGAAAAAG
>AFHY01000052.1:644-1884 GCA_000213395.2 gamma proteobacterium SCGC AAA007-O20 | reverse complement strand
CTGAAGAAGACAAACAAACTGTATCACGTGCTCGTAAGATTCAAAAATTCTTATCACAGCCTTTCTTTGTTGCAGAAGTATTTACCGGATCACCTGGTAAGTATGTATCTTTAAAAGATACTATCTCTGGATTTAAAGCTATTCTTGATGGTGAGCTTGACTCTATTCCTGAGCAGGCTTTCTATATGACTGGCTCTATTGAAGAAGTTAAAGAAAAGGCATCGGAGAAATCATAAATGTCAGTAATACACGTTGATATAGTTAGTGCAACTGAGGAAATTTACTCAGGAGAGGCGAAATGTGTTTTTGCCCCCGCCTCTTTGGGTGAGATAGGTATTTATCCTATGCATGTTGCACTAATTAGCACACTTAAGCCTGGAGAGGTTCGAGTTGAAACTGAAAATGGCATGGAATCCATTTTTGTTTCTGGCGGCATTATTGAAGTTCAGCCTGATACTGTCACAATTTTTTCTGATACAGCTATTCGTGCCAATGACCTCGACGAGTCAAAAGCCCTTGAAGCGAAACAGCGTGCTGAAGAGGCAATGTCTAATGCTCAAGGAGAGCAGGATGTTTCAAGTACACAAGCGGCATTAGCTGAATCACTGGTACAGCTTCAAATGATTTCTAAGATGAGAGGGAAGAGGCGCTAAGATGTTTTAAATAGCACCGACTGAAAATTAACAATCTTATTGTTCGATACTTTAACGCCTTCTTCTTGAAGGCGTTTTATTTTGAGTCTGGAGCCACCTCCGAAACCACCTAAATCACCATTTGATTTCACCACTCTGTGACAAGGAACTTCTGGCGCGAAGGGGTTTTTGTTCATTGCATTGCCGACAGCCCGGTGTGCTTGAGGTCGGCCAACCATTTCGGCAAGACCACTATATGAAATTACTTTGCCAGAAGGAACCTGTTTTAAGGCTTCATAGCATTGAGATTGAAAAGATGTCATTAAAGATATGACTTCATTAAGTCGTCATACTTACCATGAGCCTTAAGTAGGCAATCACATACTTCTCTGACAGCACCATTACCACCTCTATTCTCTGTAATAAGTAGCGCGTGTTCCTTTACAAAAGGATGAGCATTTGCAACCGCTATTGGTAGGGCGATTTTTTTCATGACCGTTAAGTCCATAACGTCATCACCAATAAAAGCTACCTGGTCGACATTCAAAGAAAGTGTTCCAAGGATTTGTTGCATTTTTATATTTTTATCAGATTGACCTTGGTAATAG
>AFHY01000052.1:0-634 GCA_000213395.2 gamma proteobacterium SCGC AAA007-O20 | reverse complement strand
GAAAGTGTTCCAAGGATTTGTTGCATTTTTATATTTTTATCAGATTGACCTTGGTAATAGTGCTTGACCCCTAAACCTTCCATCCTATGAGCCACAGAAGAGGTGCTTCTTGATGATATCACTGCAACCTCAAAGCCTGATGAAAGTAGCATTTTTATGCCATGACCATCCAACGCATTAAATTTTTTTAATTCTTTACCAGAGTCATCAAAATAGATGCCGCCATCTGTTAAAACACCGTCAACATCCAATACTAGAAGTTTTACTTGTTTAGCTATTTCCATTGTGTCATCATTGAATTTCATGGTGATTTATCTAGCCATTGATTTTTTTGTTGATATACATTTGTTGAACAATTGACAGAACGTTGTTAGTAACCCAGTATAGTACCAATCCTGCTGGGAACCAAAAGAAGAAAATCGTAAACACAAATGGGAGCATCATCATAATTCTTGCTTGCATTGGGTCTGCTGGAGGTGGATTAAGTCGCTGCTGAAACCACATAGAGGCACCCATAATTAACGGTAATATAAAGTATGGGTCTTTCATAGCTAGGTCTGGCAAATATAAGAATGGAGTTTGTCTCAATTCAACCATCTCTATGAGCACCCAATAAATTGAAATAAAAACTGGA
>AFHY01000053.1 GCA_000213395.2 gamma proteobacterium SCGC AAA007-O20 | reverse complement strand
TTTGATATTTTCCCAGATGGTGGAATTGCTCGATTAAAACTTATTGGAAACTTTATCAATCATGAATAATATGATTCTTACTCCAGAACCTCTGACGGCTTATAACTTTAGTCCTTTTGGTCAAGTGATTAGCTGTGAACGGAAAGATTACTTGACCATTAATAATGGTTATGCAAAAAAATATCCAGACTTGGCTTCAATAGACACTCAAGAAGATTGCGGAAGAACCGCAGTGCATATTTATATAGCCAAGAAGAGGCAATTTCCCTTGCAAATTAATATGTTAGAGAAGCACCCTTTTTTCAGTCAAACCTTTATACCTAAAGACAATCAACCCTTTTTGGTAGTCGTTGCGCCGGCTGCTGATGAACCAAATATTGAGGATATCAGGTCCTTCATCAGTAACGGTGAGCAGGGAGTAAACTATTCACGTGGGATTTGGCATTTCCCTCTAATTAGTATCAAGGATGATGCTCAATTTATAGTGATTGATAGAAAGCATGATATTGATTTTGACGATATAGAGCAATGTATCGTGCATCCCATAGAAGATACTAACATTACTTTAGAGTTCAGCTTATGATGAAAATATATCTACTTGACTGGATAAGCTTGTCGTTAAAGTTGTTCCACATTGTTGTGGGTATTGCCTGGATTGGTGCTTCTTTTTATTTTAATTGGTTAGAAAATAAGCTTAATCGAGTTGGCAACAGAGATGAAATTGATGGCCATCTATGGGCAGTCCATGGTGGTGGCTTCTATTACCTAGAAAAATACAAAAAATATCCAGAAAATTTACCAGAACCATTGCATTGGTTTAAGTGGGAAGCTTATTTCACTTGGATATCTGGAATATTGCTATAGTCAGTCATTACTCTCCTTCAAACCAAATCTTTAATTTCTCTCTTTCGGCTTCAGTCATATTGGTTTTGTTATTAAATGGCATAGAATTAGTTGCCACTGTGCGTTGATAAATTATGTCCTTGCTGGCAATAATCTGCTCTTCTGTATTCAATACAAAGCCACTGGGAGCGACTACAAAGACATCGTCAGTTGGGTTGTCAGAGTGACAACTAGCACAACGCTTATCAATGATACTTTTCACTTCACTAATACTCACTATTTCCTGAATTTCTGACTTATTTTGACTTGGTGCCATAGCAAAAATCAGTACTATTATTGCTAATATTATTAGACCAATCAAACTATTTGTTGCCTGCCCCACTCCCCTTAAATTGAAATAGTGACGTATCAATACCAAAATACCCATAATGGCTATCAAAACTAGCCAGCCGTAGGAGCCACTATAAACTCCAGGGTAGTGAAAGCTTATCATCGTAAATACAACAGGAAGCGTGAAATAGTTGTTGTGTCGAGAACGGATATAGCCCTTCAATCCTAACTCTCTACTGACCTGGGTTTTATCTATGCAGGCGGTCACTAATTCTTTTTGTACAGGAATAATAACAAAAAATACATTTGCCACCATAATAGTTCCAATCATCGAACCAATCTGCATATAGACTGCTCTAGGATTAAAGATATCGCTGTACAAATAAGCACTTAGGGTAATAATTAGAAACAAAATTCCTATAAAAATAATCGGTTTATCAACCAATTTTGATTTACACAAGAGATCATATACAAGCCAAATGACCAGCAACCCCAATAGGCTCAAAGCAACTCCATAAGCAGGCTGCATAGAACTATCAGAACTCAACAAATAGGTACTAGCATTGAAGTAATAAATGACTGACAATAGCAATATTCCAGATATCCAAGTGAAATAAGCTTCCCACTTAAACCAATGCAATGGTTCTGGTAAATTTTCTGGATAATTTTTTGTATTTTTCTAGGTAATAGAAG
>AFHY01000054.1 GCA_000213395.2 gamma proteobacterium SCGC AAA007-O20 | reverse complement strand
GGTCCAACGAAAATTGGTAAAAATAACCATATCTATTCATTTGCCTCTATTGGCGGCGATCCCCAAGATATTACCTATCAAGATGGTCAAGAAAGTAATCTTGTTATTGGTGATGATAATTTAATCCGAGAATTTTGCACCATTAACCGTGGAACAGAAAAAGAGAACTCACTAACAAGAATAGGTTCAAACAACATGCTGATGTCTTATGTTCATATTGCTCATGATTGTCAATTAGGTGACCACATAATTATGTCTAATAATGCATCACTTGCTGGACATGTTCGGATCTCTGATTGGGCTATATTAGGTGGATTTGTATTAGTTAAGCAGTTCTGTAACATTGGAAGACATACTTATGCTGGTATGGGGAGTCAAATCAATAAAGATATTCCTGACTATATGGTAGCAGCAGGAGTTCTTCCAAAAATTCGTAGCATTAATATAGTTGGAATGAAGCGTAGAGGATTCAGTGCAAGTTCCATTGCATCAATTAAACGTGCATTTAAAATTGTTTACCGTGAGTCACAGGGTAGATTATTAGATCATGCACTCAATGAATTAGAAATATCAGAATC
Source organism: gamma proteobacterium SCGC AAA007-O20 (assembly GCA_000213395.2). Taxonomy (GTDB): domain Bacteria; phylum Pseudomonadota; class Gammaproteobacteria; order PS1; family Pseudothioglobaceae; genus Pseudothioglobus. The sequence goes on along the minus strand of AFHY01000054.1, from coordinate 1,258 downwards.
TGACAGTCCTGAAGTAATGCAATTTGTTGAATGTATTCGAAATTCTCGAGTAGGAATCATGCGCGGACCTGCTGACGGATAGTTAAGTTTTTCGTTATGACAAAATCCTTCATTAAATCTAGCAGTATTGTTACTGTAATGACTTTTCTGTCGCGTATTTTAGGCCTAGCGAGAGACTTTATTATTGCACGATACTTCGGTGCAAATGACCTTTCAGATGCTTTTTTAGTGGCATTTCGTATTCCTAATTTTTTCCGACGCCTGTTTGCAGAAGGTGCTTTTTCCCAGGCATTTATACCTATATTGGCAGATGCAAAGGCTAGTCAGTCAGAAGACGAAGTCCAAACCGTTATTAATCATATTGCCACTAAACTACTAAGTGTGCTAATAATCATTACTTTGGTGGCTGTGATTCTGGCACCCGTTGTGATCTTTTTGTTTGCTTGGGGATTTTATTTTAAGCCTGATCCAAGCCAATTTTATTTAGCTTCAGATATGCTAAGAATTACTTTCCCTTATCTACTTTTGATTTCTCTAACAGCCTTATCTGGTTCAATTCTTAATACCTACGATAATTTTAGTGTTCCAGCTTTTACACCTGTACTCCTTAACATCTCAATAATACTTAGCGCTGTATTCCTATCACAATACCTAGCAACACCAATTATGGCTCTGGCTTGGGGAGTTCTTATCGGTGGTGTTGCTCAATTGTTCTTCCAGATACCATTTTTATTAAAGATTAAACGACTCCCAAAGATACAGTTTGGACACCATAAGGCTCTCACAACCTTAAAAAAGAGAATGATACCTGCGCTCTTTGGCGTCTCTGTCTCTCAAATTAACTTATTAATTGATACAATGATTGCTTCAACCCTAGTTGCAGGAAGCGTTTCTTGGCTGTACTATTCAGATCGCTTGTTGGAACTACCTTTGGCATTAATTGGTATCACTTTGGCGACTGTTGCTCTGGCAAAATTAAGTAATTATTATGCCAATAATGATTCTAAGGGCTTTAATGAAATAATTAACAAAGCCCTCCTCTATGCACTTATATTAGGTATACCCTCATGCATCGGTTTGGTTCTACTGTCTGAAGAATTGATTATAACTCTTTTCCAATATGAGGCATTTGATGCCTATGCTGCAAAAAAATCTTCTCTAAGTCTTCAAGCCTATGGATCAGGACTCATGGCATTTATTGCAGTTAAGATTCTTGCCCCGGTTTTTTTATCAAGGGGAGACACCAAGACACCCGTTA
>AFHY01000055.1 GCA_000213395.2 gamma proteobacterium SCGC AAA007-O20 | reverse complement strand
AATACGTGGAGCTGGTGACTTGTTAGGGGAGAACCAAAGTGGCAAGATATCTGAGATTGGCTTCAATCTTTACCATGATCTCTTGAAGCGAACAATTCAAGCAATTAAAAATAACACCAAACTCGACCTTGATGATTCATTGATCGAAGAAATCGATATCAATATAGGTATTGCTTGTATTATCCCTGAGACCTATCTAGAAGATGTGCATGAACGTTTAATACTCTATAAAAGAATTGCCAGTGCTGAGAATGATAGTGAATTAAAAGATTTGAAGATCGAGATAATCGATCGCTTTGGTCTGTTGCCAGACGCAACTAAAAACCTCTTTGCCTCTACTTCATTAAGAATTTTTTCCAAAAAGATTGGCATTGAAAAAATCAATATCACAGATGATAAGGCTGAAATTACTTTGAATCAAAAAAGTACTATTGAAGCATCAAAAATAATTAATCTGATTCAAAAACAACCACAAAAATACCAATTAAAAAATCAAAACACCCTGATCTTTAATGTTTCGATGGATGAAGACAGTTCTCGAATTGAAAGAGTCAAAAATCTAATAAATCAGTTGAATTAAGATTAGATATTGAATTGTTGCTTGAGGCTAATATACTCAATTGCTTCAATGCGAGTGCCAAACTGACCTACCACTAAGGCAGCTGCAGCGTTGGCAAATCTTGCTGCCCAAGCGTAATCATGGCCATTACTAATAGCATACAAAAAGGAACCTGCAAACATATCTCCAGCTCCATTGGTGTCTACAGCATTAGTTGACACACCAGGAGTATGAATAAGTTGATGGCCGTCGTACGTCAAAGACCCGCCTGGACCGCGGGTAATAACAAATGTTTTTGCATACTGTTTGAGAATATTGGCAGCCGCCTCAACTGTATGTGTTCCTGTAAACCTTCTAGCCTCATCAGTATTACAAAAAAGCAAATCAATACCTTCTCCTATAACACTTTTAAGACTCTCTGAAAAGACTTTTACTACATAAGGGTCAGATAGACTTAAAGATGTTTTTACACCCTTCTCTTTAGCGTAAGCCATGGCTTTGATGGCAACATCAGTCCTTGCTTTATCGGTGACAAGATAACCTTCAATATATAACCACTTTGAGTTTTCTAAGGATTTCGTATCAACCTCTTGGGATGAGATATCTATACTCACTCCCAAAAAAGTATTTAAGCTCCGTTCTGCATCTTGGGTAATCATAACAAGACACTTTCCCGTGGAGCCCTCACTTGCTGCTACATTATGAAAATCAACCCCAGCAGCCTTTAAATCTTTTACGAAAAAATCACCCTCCCAATCATTCGCTACCTTGCCCGAGTAAAAAGTCTTTGATCCAAAACTACTAGCGGCAACAATGCTATTGCAAGCTGAACCACCGCAATTACGTTTGACAGGAGTTTTTTGAGAAGTTAGAGCGTTGATTATCTGATGTTGACGTTCCTCGTCAACCAGAGTCATTATTCCTTTTTCCACTTTGTTTTTGCTTAGAAAGTAGTCAGAAACAACAACTTCGATATCCACTATGGCCGCACCTATTCCGTAAACATCATATTTTTTCATTGAAGTTGTAATCCTAAAAATGTTTAATTTTAAATAAAAACTCTTAGACTCTTAAAGTATTTGGAACTGGAAAATGTACACTCTCATTAGCCCCACTTACCTCAACTACCTCATTCGCACCATTATCTAAAAGATAACTTACAACCTCCTGAACTAATATTTCAGGTGCAGAAGCTCCTGCTGTTATACCTATCGTATTTATTCCCTTAAACCACGCAGGATTAATAT
>AFHY01000056.1 GCA_000213395.2 gamma proteobacterium SCGC AAA007-O20 | reverse complement strand
TTTTTGAATTTTTTCAAAGAGTTGATATACCTCCTCTTCATTTGGACCCGTATATTCCAACTCATCAAATTCTTCTTCATCTTCTTCACTAATCTCGTCAAGTTCCATCTTTGCAAGGAGTGCTTGTTTTTCGGCAATAAGTGCCTGCTTTTCTTCAAACTCTTCAGCATCACCTTGGTAACCGATGACAACGTCAGTCATCTTACATTTACCCTCCTCGAGTCTTGTGTATGCTTTAAAGAAGTAATCAGTAATGTTAGGATAAAGTGAAATAGCTTTCATAATTTGATAAACACCCGCTTCTATCTCTTTTGCAATTCGAACCTCGTCCTTTTGCTCGAGTAATTCTACCACCCCCATCTCTCTCATATACATTCGGACAGGGTCAGTAGTTCTTCCAAATTCTGAGTCAAGTGCGGCTAATGCAGCCACAGCAACCTCTGCTGAGTTTGCTTGCGCTTTCCCACCTGATTCCATGACTAATGTATCAGCATCTGGTGCTTCATCAGCGACAACAATATCTAACTCTTCTAAAATAGTAACAATTGGTTCTACTTGTTCAGGAGTTAGTAAGTCTTCTGGCAGGAGGTCATTAATCTCAGAGTAAGTTAAGTAACCTTGCTCCTTACCTACTGTTATTAGGCTATTTAGTGCTTTTTTGTGAACTTCTGTGGTTGTTTTCATAATTGAGTTTTTTACAAAACAGAGGGAGAATTATACCTAAGTCAACTTATTTTTTTTGTTCTTAATTCAGTGTCTTAGAAAGGTTAATCTTACTTCGAGTCAGCGAAAATTGAACTAATTGATTGCTCTTCGCTAATTCCTCTGATAACTTCTGCGAGTGTGGACGCAATTGACAGTTGTCTAATTTTAGGGCAGGTCATCGCTTTGTCTGTCAAGGGGATTGTGTTTGTGATTACGACTTCATCTAAACTAGAGTTGGTTATATTATCTATAGCCGCACCAGAAAGAACTGCATGTGTTGCATAGGCGACAACTTTATTGGCTCCTTTCTCTTTTAAGATATCGGAAGCTTGGCAAAGTGTGCCAGCGGTATCAACCATATCATCTACAATAATGCAAGTACGTCCTGAAACATCACCGATTACATTCATCACTTTCACTAAATTAGGCTCAGGGCGTCTTTTGTCAATGATAGCAAGATCAGCGTCATTGATTCTTTTTGCTGCAGCTCTCGCTCTAGCAACGCCACCTACATCTGGAGAAACAACTACTACATCATTGTAGTTGCAATCCAAAATATCTTTAACTAGAACAGGTTGTGCGTATATGTTATCTATAGGGATATTAAAGAATCCTTGTATTTGGTCGGCATGTAAATCCATCGTCAAGATGCGATCAACGCCTGATGTTTCAATCATTTGAGCAACCAGTTTGGCTGTAATTGGCACTCGGGTCATGCGAGAACGTCTATCTTGTCGAGAGTAGCCTAGATAAGGAACTACAGCAGTAATTCTTCCAGCTGAAGAGCGCCTAAGTGCATCTACCATCACTAGCAATTCCATGAGTGTTTCGGCTGGAGATGGACCACAGGTTGGTTGAATAACAAAGACATCACAGCCGCGAACATTATCTAGTATTTCAATCTGTGACTCACCATCACTAAATTGACCAACAAAAGCCTTACTTTGGGTAATTTCTAGATTCTCAATAATTTCGGAAGAAAGATTTGGGTTGGCATTTCCGCTAAAGATTTTGATTCTTTCTAAAGACATCCGGCTGCGCTC
>AFHY01000057.1 GCA_000213395.2 gamma proteobacterium SCGC AAA007-O20 | reverse complement strand
TCAGAGCACTGCGTCCTAGCACTGAAAAAAAAGTGTTATGGGCTCAAGGCAATGGTGTCAAATCAAAAACAAGTATCGTATTTATTCACGGCTTTTCTGCGTCCCGGGTTGAGATTGATCCAGTCGTCGATCTTATTGCTGCTAAACTCAATGCAAACGTCTACTTCACAAGACTGAGAGGACATGGTCAAGATGGAAAAGCACTCGGCGAGACAACCTATGAGCAGTTGCTAGATGACACAATAGAGGCGATTGAGATTGGCAAGTCGATAGGTGATGATGTGGTACTTATTGGATGTTCGACTGGCTGTTCATTGATTCATATCGCACTTGTTCAAAATCATGACATCAAAGCGGCTGTCTATATCTCCCCAAACTTTGGGCCAAAACCGATCAAAGGTCAGGCATTACGTATTCCTGGTGCTAAATTTTTAGTGCCACTAGTATTTGGAAAAGAGCACTCATTTATCGCAATAAATGATGAATATGCCACTTGTTGGACCACAAAATACCCCACCAAAGCGCTCTTTACCATCAAAACCACAGTACTCGCATCACATCAGGTAGACCACCGAACAATCAAAGTACCGATCATGATGTGGTTTTCGGACGAAGACAAAGTGGTTAATGCAAAATGGACTCGTAAAATTGCCTCAATGATGGGTGATAATGTAACTTTGCACAACCCCTCACTAACTGATCAGGATGACCCTTCTCATCACGGCATTATTGGTGATATCTTGAGCCCTTCTCAAACCATAATCGCGGTTAAGAAAATCATTAATTGGTTGACTCAAATATAAATGAGCAACTTGGCCTTAATAGTTGCGCTTCGTTTTAGCGCCTTTGTAAAGAATGTTTGACAAGTTTTCATTAGCTATCTTGCGCTGAGAGACGGTCACCGGGTCCATATTGTATTGCGGCCTGTCTAAGATCAGTCCATCACTGTCTTGTCTTCGCTTTCCTCGAATATGGGTCCAGATATTCCTCCCCACCACCTGCTCTATTGTGGGTGGCATATAAGACTGCAAAGAGAACCCTACCCTTCTCTGTTGGCTTTTGTTGGGTTTAGAGCCATGAATGATGGCGCCATTGTGGATTGACATTTCGCCAGGCTCCAATATCAAGTCAACGCCCTTCTGCTCGTCAACTTCAGGAATGACCTGACCGCGCGTTAAGATATTGTGTTCTTCAAAGGTATCTTCATGTTTATGAATTTCTTGCTTATGGCTTCCTGAAATCATCGTCATGCAACCTGTTTTCAAGTTACTCGGACTTAGTGCAATCCAGGGTGTTGGAAAGTCAGTGTTATTCATTCCCATATAGGTTGCATCCTGATGCCAGCTAACGTAGTGTTTAGATGAAGGCTCCTTGATGAACATCACCGTCGCCCAAAGCGCAATATCTGGACCGATCAGATCCTCCATTGCGTCAACGATAATAGGGTTATGGCCGAGAGCATCTAAAAACTCAAAAGAGAGGTGCAAATTGTTGCGACTCTCTGCATTAATCTCTTCTGGAAATTTCGCCTCTACTTCCTCGAGTTG
>AFHY01000058.1 GCA_000213395.2 gamma proteobacterium SCGC AAA007-O20 | reverse complement strand
TAGATGTTTTTGGTTTAGATTATCACATTGGCTCCCAAATTACCGAAGTTTCACCTTTTATTGAAGCTCTTGAAAAGGCGCTAGAGTTGATATCACAATTGAAAGCTGAAGGAATTAAGATGTCACATATTGACATAGGTGGTGGTGTGGGTATTGCATATAATGAAGAGAAAACAATCAATATTGAAAAATATGTTCAATCAGTACTCGATAAGGTTGGTGATCTAGAAGTAATATTGGAACCTGGTCGAGCTATTGTAGGAAATGCCGGTATCTTTGTCACTCAGGTTGAATATCTCAAGCAAAGTGGTGTTAAATCATTCGCTATTATAGATGGTGCAATGAATGACTTGCAGCGCCCTTCTCTTTATGGTTCATATCACCAAACTATTGCTGTTGAAGACAATTCAAAAGGAATAAAAGATACGTGGGATTTGGTTGGACCGATTTGCGAAACTGGTGATTTCTTGGCAAAAGATAGAGAATTAACCCTCGAACAAGGAGATTATATTGCTTTAATGTCTGCTGGTGCTTATGGTTTTGTTTTAAGCTCTAATTATAATTCTAGACCACGTGTTGCAGAGGTCATGGTGTCTGGAAGTAGCCATGCATTAGTACGTAAACGTGAAACTGTTGGTTCTTTATTTGAAAATGAATTTATCTTCAATGATAAAATTAACTAACAATCAAAAAAAACATTTGCGTACACTTGCACATGACTTAAGACCGATTGTAATGGTAGGTCAGCAAGGTCTTAGTGAGGCTGTTTTAGCTGAGCTGGAATCAACAATGACCAAGCATGAACTTTTAAAAATAAAAGTTCGTGCTAATGACCGTGAAGAGAAACAACAGATAGTAGACAAAATACTAAATTTCTCAAAAGCAGCGTTAGTGCAAGTTATTGGCGGTGTATTGGTTATTTACCGGCCTTTTGATGAGAACCCTAGTATTATTTTGCCTAGGACATGAGTGTTCATATAGGCTCAATCTTATAATTTATAATGTTCTTAGACAATGAAAATTGCGATTAGTGCAGCAGAAACTTCAGGCGATCTTATTGCCTCAACCCTAGTCAAATCATTACTTGAATGTCAACCCGATTGTCAAATAGAGGGTTTGGTGGGTGACAAGATGAGTGATGCAGGTTGCCACAGGTTATGGCATATTGATCAGGCCAACGTAATGGGACTGAGTGAAGTAGTCAATAAGTTACCTTCACTATTGCGATTAAGAAATTCAATTGTTAAATACTTTTCGGAAAATAAACCAGATGTTTTTATTGGCGTAGATTCTCCTGACTTTAATTTTAAGATTGAACAAAAACTCAAAAAGCGTGGTGTTAAAACTGTTCATTTCATTAGTCCATCAGTATGGGCATGGCGTTCGAATCGAATTAAAAAAATTAAAAATTCAACAGATTTAATGCTTTGTCTTTTTCCTTTTGAAG
>AFHY01000059.1 GCA_000213395.2 gamma proteobacterium SCGC AAA007-O20 | reverse complement strand
AACCTCAAGATTTAATTGAAAAAGCTCTCGCTATAGACCCTCAGTCAATACAAGTTCTATATTTTGCCGGTATTGTGGCAGCACACCAAGCAGATCTAGACCTAGCAAAAGAGTATTGGCAAAAAGCACTCTATCTAATGCCAGATAGTCATCCTGATAGAAGCGTTATTGAAGAGGCTTTAGAAACAATTTTAAATTTACAAGTAAAATAGCCATCATGAGTGAAACATTAGAACTAGCAAAATCTCTTATAAGCAAAGCCTCAGTCACGCCTGATGATAAAGGCTGTCAGTCAATAATGATTGAGCGACTAAAAAAAATTGGGTTTGAAATACATCCGCTGAAATTTGGAGATGTTGATAATTTCTGGGGTACACGTGGAAATGGTGGCCCTCTATTTGCTTTTGCAGGGCACACAGACGTTGTTCCGGCTGGAAATGAAGATGCCTGGAATACTAAGCCTTTTGAGCCTACCATCAAGGATGGTTTTTTGTATGGTCGTGGCGCAGCAGATATGAAAGGTGGTCTAGCATCTATGGTGACTGCAACCGAAAACTTTGTTAAAGAAAATCCGAATCATAATGGCACTATTGCTTTCTTGATTACATCTGATGAGGAGGGAGTTGCTATCAATGGAACAGTAAAAGTGATGGATTATCTAAAAGAAAATAACCAAAAAATCGATTTTTGTTTAATTGGTGAGCCTTCATCCACTAATATTACTGGAGATGTTATAAAAAATGGAAGAAGAGGCTCATTAAATGGTGAGATAAATGTTCAAGGCCAGCAAGGGCATGTTGCTTATCCTCATTTAGCTCAAAACCCAATTCATCTTATTGCTCCAGCGCTGAGTGAATTGTGTAAGCAAGAGTGGGACAATGGTAATGAGTATTTTCCTGCAACTTCATTTCAAATTTCCAATGTTCATTCTGGTGGTGGCGTGACAAATGTTATCCCTGGAGAAGCCAAAGTCATGTTTAATATTCGTTACTCAACAGAAACAACAAAAGAAGAACTCAAAAGCAAGGTTCACGAAATTTTGGACCTACACAAACTTGATTATTCTGTTGATTGGTCTCATTCTGGCTATCCATTTTTAACTCCTAAAGGTGAATTGGTATCTGCTTGTATCAGTGCAGTTAAAGAAACTAAAGAGATCACTCCTGAACTTGCAACATCTGGCGGAACTTCAGATGGAAGATTTATAGCGCAAGAAGGCACTCAGGTTGTAGAGCTTGGTCCAGTTAATGCAACGATTCACCAAGTCAATGAATCTGTTTTGGTTCAAGACCTTGAAGACTTGAGTAGAATTTATTCTAAAGTTTTAACCAAAATACTAGTCTAGCTTCAGTTAAATGAAATTTGATATTATCACTCTTTTCCCAGAAATGTTTTCTGCCATAAAGAAAGAG
>AFHY01000060.1 GCA_000213395.2 gamma proteobacterium SCGC AAA007-O20 | reverse complement strand
AATCTAGTCAAAAAATCAATCCTAATGATGAAAGGAGAGAATGTTGTAGACCTAGCAGAGATTACTCAAATGAGTTCTTTTTTGGAGGCTTAGACTATTATCACTAAAACCAACAAAAATTTATCAGAGAGTGCAGGAGAAATTATAGGTCGTGCTATAGTTCACGATAGCGCCCATATGCATGTCCAAGGAAATGCAACCTATATTGATGACATGCCTGTACCAGAAGAAACCCTCCATGTAGCCTTTGCTTTGAGCGATGTCGCTCATGGCAAGATAAACCATATAGACATAAAAAAAGCCAAACAAGCACCAGGCGTTCATAGTGTTATAGTTGCGCAAGACATTGAGCGCTTAAATATTGGCCCAATAAGGCACGACGAACCATTGCTAGCGAAAGATGAGATTGTTTTTTATGGCCAAGCAATAGCGGCGGTGCTTGCAGATAGCCATGAAAATGCCCGAAAAGCTGCATCACTAATTAAAGCGAATGTGACTCAACTGAAGGCAATTGTAACTATCGAACAGGCAATGTCTAAGAAGAGCTTCCTCGATGAACCTCTTGAAATAATTACCGGTGATGCTGAGGGTGCTATAAATGCAGCAAAAAATAACTTATCAGGCAGTCTATCCATCGGCGGTCAGGAACATTATTACTTGGAAGGTCAGGTCGCTCTAGCTATTCCAACTGAAGACAACGAAATGGTTGTTTATTCTTCGACCCAAAATCCAACCGAAGTCCAACATCTAGTGGCACATGTACTAAATGTCCCCCACAACGCAATAGAGGTTATTACTCGAAGGATGGGTGGAGGTTTCGGTGGCAAGGAAACAGATTCGTCTCAATTGGCTTGTATTTGTGCCATATTTGCACAACAAACCCTTCTACCAGTTAAATCCAGATTATCAAGAAGAGATGACATTCTGATGACCGGAAAACGTCACGATTTTGTAGTCAACTATGAAGTTGGCTACAATGACAATGGCCAGATTGAAGGCGTCAAGATCGATCTTGCAGCTCGTTGTGGTTACTCACTTGATTTATCAAAGGCTATCGTTTCGCGCGCTTTGTTTCATGCAGATAACACCTATTACTTATCAAATGCAACATTTCGTGGATTTTTATGCAAAACTAATACTGCTTCAAATACAGCTTTTAGAGGCTTTGGTGGTCCCCAAGGTATGCTTGCAATTGAAAATATTATTGAAGAGATTGCTAACAATTTAGGGATGGACTCTTTAGTCGTAAGACAGGCTAACTTTTATCAGCAAAAAACAAATAACGTGACCCCATATGCACAAGTTATTGAAGACAATATAATCAATGAGCTAACT
>AFHY01000061.1 GCA_000213395.2 gamma proteobacterium SCGC AAA007-O20 | reverse complement strand
CGTATAAATTCAATAAAAAGTGTTGAAAAGAGCTTAATTACTCTTAAGTTAGATTGCCTTCCAAGCGCTAACACAACTCCTATCGGGAAAGAAACAAGAATTCCAACAGAAGCGATTATAAGAGATAACAGTAAGCCACCCCATCGGTGTGTCTCAACAACAGTCAATAGACCGAAGCCACCGGCAATTAAAATGTATGAAACAATAGGATAAGTTACTATCATTGACAGAATAACTCTGTTTTTGTATTTGTAGTTTCGAACTAAACGCACAATTACAAACAACAATGCTGTTAAACCATAAACTACATTTGGGCGCCAGGACTCCTCACGCGGATAAAAGCCGTACATATACATGTAAAATTTTTCGTAAATATATGGCCAACAAGCGGCCTCTCGACCACAATTTTGATTATCAGCCATGACCTCACTAAACTTAATCTCAAATCCAAGAATGTTGACAGTACCAAAATTAAAGTTAGCACTCAATACCATCCAATCCAATAATGGTGGAATTGCGATGTAAAGTAAATACAATGACGCAAACGTTAGAAGCCCATTTGTCCACGAGGAAATGAGATTAGTCCTAAGCCATAGAATGGCACCAATTTGAGATATTGGTGGCTTTCTAGTTGATTGTAGTTCGTTTACTGCCATAATTAGCGTCCCGGAATAGCCATTCTTTTGTTAACAAAATTCAACAATAACGAAATACACAGCGAAATAAATAGATAAACTAGCATTGCCATTCCAAGAATTTCAACTGCTTGCCCTACCTGATTTAGAACAGTGCCTCCAAAAGAGCTCATTAATTCTGGATATCCAATAGCTGTTGCCAGTGAGGAATTCTTGGTTAAGTTAAGGTACTGGTTGATAGTGGGTGGTATTGCAACCCTTAATGCCTGCGGCAGTACAATTAATTTAAGTGATTGTGTTTGAGTTAGCCCAATAGCTGCTGCTGCCTCTTTTTGACCCTTATCGACAGCCTCAATGCCTGACCTGATTGCCTCTGCTATATAGGTTGCTGTATAAACACTGAGTGCAAATGTGAGCGCTATGAATTCAGGCACAACTTGCATACCCCCTTTTAGATTAAATTTACCCAGTACTGCAAAATCAAAATGTAGTGGCGATCCAAGCAATAAAAAGAAGACTACCGGGAGTCCGAGGATAAGTAACGTAGAGTAACCTAATGTTCTTGTGTATACACCCGTTTCATCGTGTTTTTTATTAAAGTAGCGTTTCATAAAAACAGTCAGAATAATACCAACTACAAAGGCTATTATTACTAATAAGAAACCATCTTCTA
>AFHY01000062.1 GCA_000213395.2 gamma proteobacterium SCGC AAA007-O20 | reverse complement strand
TCAGAGCGGCGTGAAATTTTATCAATTTCATCAATAAAAATAATTCCTTGTTCAGCCTTATTTGGATCAAAATCACACTTGGCGAGCAAGCTTTTAATAACATTCTCTACATCGTCCCCGACATAACCTGCTTCCGTTAATGTTGTCGCATCAGCTACAGAAAAAGGAACATCCAGAAAACGCGCCAGGGTTTGTGCAAGAAGGGTTTTACCACTACCAGTAGGACCAATCAGTAAAATGTTTGATTTATCCAACTCAACTTCGTTGGAGATATAATCAGTCTTTAAACGCTTATAGTGATTGTAGACTGCGACCGACAAAACTTTTTTAGCATGAGATTGACCAATAACATATTCGTTCAAGAAACTAAATAACTCTTTTGGTGTGTAATTCCAGTCCTGATGTTGGTCTTTTTTCTCTTTATTCGTTTGCTCTTTAATAAGACTATAACATGAGTCAATACATTCGTCACAAATGTAGACCCCAGGTCCGGCTATTAAGCGGGACACCTCATCTTTGTGTTTAGAGCAAAATGAGCAATGCAAGTCTTGTGTATTTTCTGCCATAGATAAACTAAAAGTTATCGTTTTGTAAGTACTTTGTCAATGAGTCCATATTTTGCAGACTCGCTAGCTGACATAAAATTATCTCGATCAGTGTCCTTTTGAATAGTCTTCATGCTTTGACCGGTATGTTCTTTTAGAATGGAATTTAACTTGTCTCTGGTCTTGAGAATCTCTTGAGCATGAATATCGATATCGCTGGCTTGGCCAGAAAAACCCCCTAAAGGCTGGTGAATCATGCATCTGGCATGTGGCAAAGCAAATCTTTTTCCTTTTGCCCCGGCAGTTAGTAACAATGCACCCATACTTGAAGCCTGGCCAATACAAAGTGTAGAAATATCAGGCTTAATGAACTGCATAGTGTCATAAATAGCTAAACCAGCTGTAACGGAACCGCCTGGTGAATTGATATATAAATGAATATCCTTATCGGGATTTTCAGATTCTAGAAAAAGAAGTTGAGCGACAACAACATTTGCCGTATAGTCCTCTACAGGACCTACCATAAAAACAACTCGCTCCTTTAGTAATCGTGAATAGATGTCGTAAGCTCTTTCAGTTCTACCAGAACTTTCGATTACCATAGGGATTTGATGTAGATTTTGTATTGACATAATTAACTTTGTGGGTTCATAATTTCTTGAAAAGTCTTTTCAGTAACATTGACTTTAGCTTC
>AFHY01000063.1 GCA_000213395.2 gamma proteobacterium SCGC AAA007-O20 | reverse complement strand
TCAGTTTGTTAGTTTTTTTCGATATAAAAAATGAACTTATTTCCTTCATCCTCTTGAGAGACTAATGTATGCCCCAACTGATTACAAAAGGCGACAAAATCTTTTTTTGAGCCTTTGTCGGTGGATATAACTTTAATCGTCTCTTTAGTATCCATTTTTGCAAGTGCCTGTTTTGTTTTTAAAATAGGCATAGGACAGTTATAACCACACATATCTAAAGTTTGATGTGACATACAACCTCCGAAAAATCCTTCATTTAATTTTTATTCTGGATTGTTTTCTGCAGTAAGTTTTGATTAACTAATATGCCGATTGCCATAGAAAATAAAAATATTAAAATAATAGGATCGAACATCGCAAAGCCAGATATCCCCGGACTAGTTAAGGCGGATATTGACGGACCAGGACATAATCCTACAAGGCCCCAGCCCACCCCAAACACAGCCGAACCGATTACTAATTTTTTATCTACCGCTTGCTTTGAAGGTAATTCAATCTTCATGCCTAGTGTTGACACTTCTCTACTTTTTAAAAAGTAAAAGAATGGTGCGAAAATTAATATAGCACCACCCATAACAAATATTAAAGAGGCATCCCAGTTATTTGTAATACTTAAAAAGCCAATTACCTTTGATGGATTTGTCATTCCAGATACAACAAGCCCTAAGCTAAAAATAACTCCGCATAATAATGAGATTACTTTATCGTTCATAAATAAATCCCAAATTGTTGAAGTATTGTCACTGTAATCATTGCAACAACAACAAAGATTACTGTAGCAATCACAGAGCTAATCGATAGTCTGCCAATGCCACATATACCATGCCCAGATGTGCAGCCGCCGCTAAGTCGAGTTCCAAAGCCTACCAAGAGTCCACCTATAATGACTAATGGGTATGAGTCAGTTATAGTAAAGGAGTGATCAGGCAGGGTCAATGCAATAGCTAATGGTTCTTTAGCGTAGCAATACAGTATCGGCCCTAATACTAGTCCTAATAGGAAAAGGATATTGGATACTCTATTGGCTTTTTTAGTGATAGCATTTTCGACTATACCGCTGACTCCTGCTAGTCTACCTGTAGTGTAGAAATAGAGCACTACTGAGAGTCCTATCAATATTCCGCCTAGTAAGGCACTGTATGGTGTGAAGTTATTCATGGGTTAAGGTGTGTTTTGCTAAATCACTTGGGACACCTGGGGAGGTAGGTACACCTAAAGTGAGCG
>AFHY01000064.1 GCA_000213395.2 gamma proteobacterium SCGC AAA007-O20 | reverse complement strand
GCGTTATTTTTCTAACAATAGGCATTCCTTCTGCTTCCTCATCAAGTGTTTCAATGTTCACCGATTACGAACAAAATACTAAGACCGATAGCTAACTGTGGAAGTACTACAGCGCTGGCTGAACGAAACAAGGTCCAAAGCAAAAGATTAATAATAATCAGCATACCTACCAAAAGGAAACCTGCTTGAATCATTGTTCCCCAAGCATACTTGATCATCGCCGAAGTTCCGATCGGATAAAAATCAAAATTTTCTAACATCTTTGGTTGTTCATATATAGCTGAAACAGCCTGCATAAAAGGAATATATAGCGATGGCTCTATGTCTTTAAATTTAACTTTTTGAAGAACAGCCTGATCATCTACTGAATCTTCAAAATCATCACTCCAATCGTCATCAGAAAACAAGGACTGCTCTTCATTTTGATTTTCAATTAAAGGAATCGTTCCAAAATCTGTCGTAATCGAGATTGCACCAAAGCGATGGTCTTTTGAAAACATAAAGAGCGGCAGGCTGGATTGTTTTCCAGCTTCAGACTTAATCTCGCCAAGTATGTTTATATCTCTAGGAATAGTTTTTGGAACCAAGAGAGGCGCACTCAATACATCGTCTTCATTTTTTTGAATGCGAATATTAGTTAAAGATTGAACCCGCTTTATATGTTTTAGTGTCTCGGCAACCTCCAAGGTTAGTCCATATTGGTCAAGCCAAACCTCATCGCTAATTTTCTCATCGTTGTTAAGTACTTCAGTTATTTCAGAAATTAAAGATAAAGATTGATTTGAGAATACATCTCCGTCTTTGGCCTCATATACAATAAAGAGCCCATCATCACTACCAAACTGCTCACGAAACTCATTTAAGGACTTTACTGCCGGATCGTCTTCGCTAAACCAAGATTCAAAAGATACGTCTAAGACAAAACGAGTTGCCCCATAACCCATAAAAACGGTTGAGAGTAGTGCAAGTATGAGGACAATTTTTCGATAAGGTCTTAACTGGCCAGGAACTATGGCAAAGTACTTATTAAGAGCTAAGAGTAAATCCTTCATGATGATTCAGTAATGAATTTAAATCACATTCTAACATCATAAATATGACTC
>AFHY01000065.1 GCA_000213395.2 gamma proteobacterium SCGC AAA007-O20 | reverse complement strand
GTCAAAGGGTCGCTATAGGTAGAGCAATTGTTCGAAATCCTAGAGTCTTTCTATTTGACGAGCCGTTGTCTAACTTGGATGCAGCTCTTCGTGGTGATATGAGGGTTGAGTTGGCTAAATTACACCAAAACTTAAAAACCACAATGGTCTATGTCACCCATGACCAAATCGAAGCTATGACGATGGCTGATAAAATTGTGGTTTTGAATGATGGTGTAGTGCAGCAATTTGGAGCGCCAATGGAGTTGTATCACCATCCCAGGACAAAGTTTGTTGCTGGTTTTATTGGCCATCCAAAAATGAATTTTCTAAAGACAACCAATACTGTTGTTGACGGTAGAGAGTTGAAAGTGAACATTGGTAAAGAAACTATTTCTTTACCTGTTGAAACAGGCGAGATAAAGTCAGGTGATGTAATCGAGCTTGGTGTTCGCCCTGAAGACCTTATCCTGGGCTCTGATAATCAGGGATTGTCAATGAATGTAGAAGTTGTAGAGCACTTAGGTGCAACAGTAATCATCTATGGTTCGGCTGCTGGTAATGATGACTTTTGCGTCGCATTACCTGGAAACACTCTAATTCAACCTGGACAAACAATCAACTTGCTTATAGATTCCTCAAAGTGTCATGCTTTTAATTCACAAGGAATAGCGCTACACAGAAAACAGGCAGCTGAAGCTAGTTAGGGGAATAATTATGAGAACTGGTATTGTTGGTTTAGGGTTAAGGGCTGGCAATGTTCTTAAGATGATGCAAGCCGATATGCCAGAGTTGGAATTAGTCGGTTTCGTCGACCCAGATCCTTGCGGATTACCCCTACTTGATGGTATCACAAACCAACCTCAACAATATGAAAATGTAGAAACCATGATTGCCAAGTGCAAACTTGATTTAGTTTGGGTGGCATCACCAAATCATCTTCATTTGGGACATATTAGGGCCGGACTAGAAGCAGGATTAAAGGTTTTTACAGAAAAGCCAATCGTTATTACTAAGTCAGAAAGTTTCAGTCTTGCTAAATTAATACATAAGTACGGTGAAAAAAAATCAAATAGTGTTAAA
>AFHY01000066.1 GCA_000213395.2 gamma proteobacterium SCGC AAA007-O20 | reverse complement strand
CCACAACGAGAAAAAAGTAAACCTAACTAAAATCAATGACGCCTTGTCTGGCAATTTATGCAGATGTACGGGGTACAAACCAATCATTGCTGCCGCGTTTTCAGCATTCAACGAAAAACCTAAAAAACCTTCGGACTATTACACTCAAAATCGAACCAAAATCAAACAAGCGCTGATCCGGTTAAATGGTCATCAAAAAATCAGTTCGAGTTTCACAAATAATGACAACACTGTTCGTTATGATGCGCCAACAAGTTTGCAGGAGTTAGATCAAGTTTTAAACAAACATCCTGCGGCAAAAATAATAGCAGCTGGTACTGACTTGAGTCTTGAAATTACTCAATCATTAAAAGAGTTTAGTCATATCGTTAATGTCTCTTCTGTAAAGGAATTACAAGCAATCAGTGACAGTCATTCAGAACTGGAGATTGGCTCTGCAGTTACTTACCAAGACGCATCTGCAAGTCTATTTAATTACTGGCCAGGGTTGGAAGCGTTTTTGCATCGCTTTGCTTCACTTCCAATCAAAAATTGGGCAACGATTGGTGGCAATATTGCCAACGCCTCACCCATCGGAGACATGCCGCCGGTATTGATTGCACTGGAGGCAGAATTAAAGCTCAGAAAAAATTCAAATGTTCGTTTAGTGAAATTGGAGGATTTTTTTGTTAGTTACAGAAAAACCATACTTAAAAAAGGAGAATTTATTGAAAGTATTGTTATCCCTAAACCTACCGGTAAAGAACAATTAATCACCCACAAAATATCAAAAAGATATGAAGATGATATTTCTGCCGTCTGTATGGCTATCAATATTGCTTTCAGTGGAGATCAACCAAAATCAATTAGGATTGCGCTCGGTGGTATGTCGGGGATACCCCAAAGAGCACATCAACTTGAGAAAGCATTAATAAAACATTGGGATCAAGAAAATCTAACTCAGCAAGCTTATGAGGCACTAAAGAAAGAATTTTCTCCATTCAATGATGTTCGAGCTTCTGCTGAGTACCGTTTACAAGTGTCTGCC
>AFHY01000067.1 GCA_000213395.2 gamma proteobacterium SCGC AAA007-O20 | reverse complement strand
TGCTAGACCTGGAATATATTCTTTCATGATTATTTTTTATAATTAAATTGAAAAAGAAGAACCACAGCCACAGGTAGTCTTGGCATTCGGGTTGCTAACGATAAAGCGAGCACCTTGAAGATCTTCTAAATAATCCACAGTGGAGCCCATAAGATATTGATAACTCATAGGGTCAATAACTAATTGCACACCTTGATTGTATACACCACTATCTCCTTCTTTTAGGTTTTCATCAAAGGTAAAGCCATAGGAAAAACCGGAACAGCCACCACCAGTAATATAAACACGCAGCCTTAATTCTGGGTTTTTTTCTTCTTTAATTAATTGCGCAACTCTACCAGCAGCGCTATCGCTAAAGATGATATCAGCTTCTTCAGTAATTTCTGTAGCTTCCATCGATATTCTCCAAATTTTCTATTATATTAATAAACATATATTGATCTGGTCACACTATGTTTTTTCTTACGGCAACAAACCGACCTGTGACAGGCCGGTTTTTTCGTCAACCCCAAACATTAAATTCATGTTCTGTATGGCCTGTCCTGCAGCGCCCTTTACTAAGTTGTCAATGACAGACATAATAATCAACTTATCACTGTGCTTGACATACTGTATTGCAAGTTGGCAATAGTTAGATGACTTTACAGAGCGTGTTTCAGGGTAAACACCTTCAGGTAGTATTTTAACAAATTCTTCATTTTGGTAGGCATTTTCGAAATAAGGTCTAACATCAACGTTTGATTCAAGCAAGTCGACATAAATGGTAGCTTCAATGCCTCGAATCATGGGCAACAAATGCGGGACAAAGGTAAACCCAACTGCCTCGCCGGCCATGAGTTCTAATTCTTGTTTCATTTCAGGGAAGTGACGATGGCCACCTACACCATACGCCTTAAAACTTTCAGAAGCTTCAGAAAGAAGCATCGCTTGATTGGCAGTACGGCCAGCGCCGCTAGTGCCGGATTTGCAGTCAGCTATAATATTTGAAAAATCAATCAGTCGATTCTCTAGCAAGGGCTTTAAGG
>AFHY01000068.1 GCA_000213395.2 gamma proteobacterium SCGC AAA007-O20 | reverse complement strand
AACTACTCCTAGTTCAATTTCAGATCAATTTTGCGGTCACTATATATCTTAGCGGCCCTCCTGCGATAGGGGCATCAAAGGGGTAGCAGGTGATGAGTTTTATTTCTGCCTGGTTGTCGTACACCGTTATATCTTGTTTGTCTGAGTCAATTATCTTGATGTCGTTGACGACGTAACTTGTTGTGTTGTTGTTGCGGTCCGTCACTTCAAAGACATCATCCAATGAGACATCTTCTAGGAACCTGAAGTGGGTATCTCGATGGGCAGAGATTACAGTAGTACCCCCTTGTCCAGGCTCGAAGCTACGGGTGTTGTAGCCTGGGGCGAATGCTAAAGTGTTGCCCTTTTCACCTGAAAGCACGATTAAGTTTTTGTTGTGCTTCTTTGAGCTCAGTTTCATCACCGGGTGCATATCTGCCCAACTCCAAGGCTTATTAACGTCACCCGTTTCAACGGTTTCATTCCAGGCGTCATTGATCAGGTATTGAGCCAACATTGCCTTCGCTGGAATATGGGCGCCATAGGCCAACATACTGATACCTATAGCGGCAATGATGAGCGTCAGTTTTCTCACACAGGCTTTCTGCGACGAAGGATCACTGAGAGCAGTAATATAAAGGCTCCAACATACATAAAGAGTTGTGAATTGGTGGCCGTTCTTGAGGCTGGAACAACGATTGCCGCCGCCGGTACTTTTACTGCTGCGTAAGCATTTGCGGGTAAAGCGCGTGAATAATGCGCCTTCGGAAGAGCGGCCATGGCCATAGAATTAAGTTGTTTAGAGTTTTGTTGTATAAATTGAGCTAACTCAGCCTCAAATAGAGCTAACTCAGCCTCTAGAGCAACGTCTTGAGGATTGTAGTTAGTGGACAGGTAGGCCTTACGTTTTTTTACAATTGATTGAGAATTTAACTGCTCTGATTCTGGCCTTGTTGGCGTAACATCGACCGCAACCAGCGAAGTAAAATCTGACACTAGGTGATGCTGCAATGCCAATGTCACAATATCTTGCTT
>AFHY01000069.1 GCA_000213395.2 gamma proteobacterium SCGC AAA007-O20 | reverse complement strand
TCACTTGGTGAAAATGTAAAAGCAAATATCAAGATTGCAAAAAAAATTGGCTTCCCGATAATCATCAAAGCCTCTGGTGGTGGTGGTGGGCGTGGTATGCGTATCGTTGAATCGGAAGAAGAGCTTTCTAACTCGATTGAGGTCACCAAGACAGAGGCTTTAAGCTTTTTTGGTAATGATGAAGTGTATATGGAGAAATTTTTAAAAACACCAAGACATATAGAGATACAAGTTATTGCAGACCAACACGGTAATGTTGTCCATCTGGGTGAGAGAGACTGCTCAATGCAACGTCGCCACCAAAAAGTTGTTGAAGAGGCTCCTGCTCCAGGCATAAGCGAGGAGTTACGAAATCAAATAGGCAGCATTTGTGCCGCAGCTAGCAAACAAATTAATTATCGTGGCGCAGGTACATTTGAGTTCCTTTTTGACAAAGGTGAATTTTATTTTATCGAAATGAATACTCGAATTCAGGTTGAACATACTGTTACAGAGATGATTACAGGTATAGATATTGTAAGAGAACAAATCTTGATTGCTGGAGGCGATAAGTTATCGATAACCCAAAAAGATGTTCAAATCAAAGGTCACGCTATAGAGTGCAGACTAAATGCCGAAGACCCTAAGAACTTTATGCCCTCTCCAGGAAAAATCACACAGTACCATGCTGCAGGTGGTCTTGGCGTTAGGATAGACTCACACATCTACAATGGTTATAATGTCCCCCCTCATTATGACTCGATGATTGGAAAAGTGATTACTTTTAGCGAAACTCGCACCAAGGCAATTATAAAAATGCAAAACGCCTTAGATGAGATGGTCATTGATGGCATAAAAACAAATATCCCACTTCAAAGAAGAATTATGGCTGACAAAACATTCAATAAAGGTGGTATGAATATACACTATCTTGAAAAAATGCTAGGGGGCAAGATTAATGAACATTAAAGTAGGAATCATTGGCGGCTCAGGCTATACAGGAGTTGAGC
>AFHY01000070.1 GCA_000213395.2 gamma proteobacterium SCGC AAA007-O20 | reverse complement strand
AATCTTAATAAAAAATTTAACTAATCAATCATGATCTGGTTAAGTTCTTTTAAAAAAGCCATTGCCCTAAATAATGGTTGCGTATTGTTAACAGTGATAGAGACAAAAGGATCAACACCTTGTAGTTTGGGAGACAAGATTGTCTACTCTAATAAGCAATTGGCATTCGGTAGTATAGGAGGCGGTAATCTAGAGTTTCAGGCTTTGACGCTCGCTCAAGATTTATTAGACAAAGACAGCAATTCCACTCATTTGGAAAAATATCCGCTAGGAGCCACACTTGGGCAATGTTGCGGTGGCTATGTGAAGGTGATGTTTGAAAGCTTCGTAAATAGTAATACCCAACTCAAGAAAAAAAACTCATGGCTTGAAACTGTTTCCGATTTGATTGAAAAGCAACAAGACTTTGTTGTAGCAACAATAATTGATAATCAAACTGACAAAAGTAATTCTGGAAAAAAATTTATCTATACTGCCAATCAAGACAGCTCTCCTTCTAGTGATAGTGATTTGACTAGCAAGATTAGTGCTGGAGCTTACAATTTATTATCGACAAACGATAGCCCGACTATAGCTCAATATCAGAACAATTCAGAATCTTTAATTGAAGTCTGCTATGAGAAGGTGAATAACACTGAACTTCAATCTGTAGCGATTTTTGGTGCAGGTCATATCTCAAGGGCATTGATGCCAATATTAATAAAACTACCCATTAGGATTTATTGGATTGATGATAGAGCTGAGCAGTTTGAGCAATACCAAGGAGACACTAGTCAGATTAACATTATTTGTGATGATTTCATAAGTGGATTGGCAGATCTACCAGAAGAAACATACTGTTTGGTAATTACTTATAGCCACAAAATGGATTTTGATATTTGTGAGAAGATTATCTCTCGAAATAGTTTTAGTTATTTAGGTATGATTGGTTCGAGAATTAAGGGCAACAAATTTAGAGATCGATTATTACAAAAAGGCTATCCTAAAGA
>AFHY01000071.1 GCA_000213395.2 gamma proteobacterium SCGC AAA007-O20 | reverse complement strand
CGGTTGATCCAGCTCGAGATATAGGAGTGCTTGACCAATTTGCTGGCGCCTTTAATTCGTCTTTTCTTGGGCTGACAGCACATAGCCACGAACTAGAAACTATTAGCAAATCTTTGGGAGTTTATCATCAAGTCGTTGAGGTGAAAAAATTGGCTCAATCGGACCACAGCATTGATGAGAATCACAATAATGATTCACAAAGGAATCAAGAGGCTGACTCACATGAACACTATAATGTTGACCACACAACTAGCTTTTTGTTGTTTAATCCTGACTTAAAACTAACAGCGCTATTAACCAGTCCTCACGAACCAAAACCAATGGCAGAAGCGCTTGACAAGATTATCGAGACACTAAGATAGGCGATTTTTTACTCAGTTTCATTTACTCTCCTTACATCATTTGGCTTCAGTGAGTTTGTAGCTTTTGCCTCTCGATGACTTATGTATATTGTTGACATGAATATTATCAAGCCCCCAACCCAAGTCCAAGTGCCAGGAATTTCTGAAAAAATCATCCACGCAAAAAGAGCTATAATCGGCAGTTTTATAAATTCAATTGGCTCCAGGCTAGTAATTTCAGCCATTGAGTAGGATTTAGTCCATAAAAAATGCGCAAGCGTGCCTACAATTGCCATTCCCCATAGGTATAGCCAAGTTTCAAAACTTGGCCACTGCCAAACCGGAACAGCCGGTATAAAAGTAATTGGAATAAGGATTATTACCATCCATGTAATAATTGCTTGAGGTGTGTCAGTGAGAGTAAGTTTTTTGACAGTTAAGGCACTAAGTGAGTGAGCTAAAGCTGCAATAATTGCAAGCATTATTCCAAATGAAAAACTATTGACCCCGGGCTGAACAATTATTAGCATTCCAATAATGCCAAGAATAATCGCAGCAATTCTTCGGGCCTTAATTATTTCACCTAAAAAAATAGTGGCCCCGATAGTAATAAATATT
>AFHY01000072.1 GCA_000213395.2 gamma proteobacterium SCGC AAA007-O20 | reverse complement strand
GTATAAGGGTTTGCCACCTCTTGCCTCAGATAGGACAGCAATGGAAGATATTTTAGGCTCTGGATACAAAGAATTTACTCACAGCAAGTCTACATCGAATCAATCTCTAATCATGAACTCAGAGAGAGCTTATCGATCAATGAATACGACGGCAAGTAACGAAATTGATCGACTTGACTCCAGTCTTTCTGTGCTTGCAATGATTGCCTCATCTAGCCCTTATATCGGTCTTTTTGGAACGGTTTGGGGAATTATGCACTCTTTTATCGGGCTTGCTTCAGTTAAGCAGGCCACCATTGCTGTTGTAGCTCCCGGCATTGCTGAAGCGTTGATTGCAACAGCTTTTGGTCTTTTTGCTGCCATTCCCGCAACCATAGCCTACAATCGCCTTGTTTCTCAAGTGGAAGAGATTGGCAATAAGTACACTGCATTTGTAGAAGAATTGTTTGTTATGTTACAAAGACAGCAATGATCGCATTACCTAAGCGCGCAAGACCAGATACTAATGCGGATATCAATATTGTTCCTTATATTGATGTCATGTTGGTGTTGTTGGTTATCTTTATGATGACAACGCCAATTATTGAACAGGGAATTGAAGTTGACCTACCTCAAGCTCCAGCGACTATGGTGGAATATGAAGATCAACAACCGACTGTAATCGGAATTAATAAGGACGGTCTTTACTATATTAATTCAATGATGGACCCTGGTATTGAAGAGACAAATGATATGGAGCCGATATCACTTAGTGTTGTTATAAGTCAAGTTATTGCAAGGCATCAAATTTGGCCAGAAATGCAAGTATTTGTTAAGGGCGACAATGATGCAGAGTACGGCAAAGTGATTGATTTAATTGCAGGTTTAAAATACCAAGGTATTGATAAGATTGGTTTCATGACTGAAAACCCTAATTAATTGATTTTTAATTATGAAATTC
>AFHY01000073.1 GCA_000213395.2 gamma proteobacterium SCGC AAA007-O20 | reverse complement strand
GGCACCATTAGACTTAATGAACATGAAAATATTGCTTGGGTAGAGAAGAAAGATTTTGATAAATATGATTTTGTTGCAGGTGATGGCAATGTTTTATCACTCCTTTAATATTGATATGCCTAAACAAAGATAGAGCCTTCAAAAAGATAAGGAAGGCAATCAATCACCTACTAGTCTTATATTGTCAGTTTACTCAAAAGTTTTCCTTTTTGATTTGCGGTACTGTTCCATACTTTCATTCACAGAGTTTGAATTGTTTGTGCTTGGGGTCATACCTTTAAGTGTTATCAGATAATCTGACCAATCTTGCATCATAGTTCTTCGCTCTTCTAAATGTTCGTTGTGGTTATAAACTACTCTTATTTTGTTGGATTGTGTGTGTGCTAATTGGAGTTCAATAACATCTGCTCTGTAGCCAAGTTCATTTAATCTTGTGCTAGCCATGGATCTGAAACCATGTGTTGTAAATGTAAATTTATCAATTCCTAAACTTCTTATTGCAACCAGTAAAGCATTGGTTGTAATACTAGCGTTTCTGTTTCTTGGAGTTGGAAAAACATAATCACTTCCTGTATCAATCTGACTTAAGTTCTTCAGCGTTGCTAGTACCTGGGGGCTCATAGGGACTAAATGAACTTTCTTCGTCTTCATTCTATTAGCATTAATTCGGATAAGCCTTGCATGAAAATCTACTTCACTCCATAACAAGCCTGTTAGTTCACCAGGTCTTAAAAATACATGAGGTGCTATTTTTAAAGCAGCATTAACTTCATCACTTCCTATGTGTTTGTCAAGCATGTTAAGTAACAATCCAATCTCCTGCGGGTCCGTGATAGTAGCATGATGTTTGATGGGTTTCTTTTTAAAAATATCATTAGGTAGGTCTCTAACTGGATTAACCGTAATAATTCCCATGCCAACAGA
>AFHY01000074.1 GCA_000213395.2 gamma proteobacterium SCGC AAA007-O20 | reverse complement strand
AGGATTTTCAATGCTTGGCATTAATCCCAGGGATTCACCAAAGCCGAGTTTCTTCCAAGCATTATAAAAGTCTTCATTCTCGAGTCTTTCGGAAATATTGATAGTTCCAAGGTTGTGAGATTTTTCTAAAATCAGTTTTACAGTTATCTCAGTATATTTTTCGTCTGGTCTATGGTTACCAATTCGCTCAGTGACATCAATTAATTCATCCTCTGTTGCAGTGATGACCCCTTTGTCTAAAGCTAGGAGCATGGTGAATGGTTTCATCGTTGAACCTGGTTCTATTTTGTCTGCTAGGACACGGTTTCGGTATTCCTCGGCATCAAAGATTTTTCGGTCATTTGGGTTTGCAGAAGGGTAGTTCGCGAGAGCTAGTATCTCACCATTTGGAGATAAAACAATGGCTGATGCAGAGTCTGCTTCATGAAATTCTGCGGACTCTTTTATGGCGTTATAAACATGAAACTGAATGTCTGAATCGATCGTTAACTTAACGTCTTCACCATTCTTTAATTCTTGAAGTATTTCAGCTTGATGGTAGATGTTTGAGTTAGATTTGTTGTCTTTCATTATTTTTACGCCGTTCACTCCAGCTAAATAACGATCAAACTCAGCTTCAATACCAAATACACCGATATTATTGTTATTGGTTCTACCCAGTAATGGGGCAGTAGATTTAGTTTTGGGGTAGTATCGGAATCCGTTAGATTGAATCGCCACTCCAGATACGATTTGTTTACCACACTTGACTTTTTCAACTTTTTCTTTTAACGTTACATCAATACCAGCAAACAATTTTGCTTTCTCAAATAAATTTATGGAAGGTGTAATTAACTGTGTATTACAAACTCTTATACGACGTTTTTTGAGGTCAGAGATATTTTCAAGAATTGG
>AFHY01000075.1 GCA_000213395.2 gamma proteobacterium SCGC AAA007-O20 | reverse complement strand
CCCTCACACATCAAACGTAATTTGGACTTTGATTCAAGTTAATATACAATCCTAGTATGAGATACCTACTCAAAATGACACTTCTAACCTTTGTCTTTGTAATGGTTGGTATTTATATGGGTTGGATTGTAATATGAAAAAACTACTCCTAAAAAATTAGATAATTAAGGAACATATAGAGCAAATATGGAAAGAATAACACCAGCATCAAATGCTGTAAGGAGAGTAAATGAAACTGCGTAAAAAATCGCCCATCTTAATTTGTGTAGACATACAAATGGGCTTCTTAGAGGAAGAATATTGGGGAGGTGGCAGAAATAATAGGGACGCAGAAATAATCTGTTCTGCCATCATTGAAAAGTGGAGAAAAATTGGATTGGAAATCATCCATATCAGACATAGTTCCATCAATCCCTCATCTAAACTTCATAAAGATAATGAAGGTTTTAAGTTCAATCCAGTGGCAATGCCTATGCCCGATGAAATCGTCATCACAAAATCCGTAAACAGCAGTTTTATTGGCACTAATTTGAAAGAGATTATCGATAGTAAAAGTTGTGATACGCTTGTTATAGTTGGCCTTACAACAGACCATTGCGTGTCAACAACAACTCGTATGGCTGGCAATTACTCATACGATACATATCTCATCTCTGACGCCACTGCCACCTTCAATAAGGTCGGAATTAATGGGGAGCATTTCAGTTCGGAATTAATTCATTCGACCGCACTTGCAAGTTTGAACGGCGAATTTGCTACAGTGATAGACTCAAATCATCTTTTCAAAATGCTGTAGTTGAACTGAATGTTGAGAAGTTTCTAACCACTTTTCTGATGCTTTTCAATAGTCGCATATATATTCAGACTTTGAACACCCCTAGGGGG
>AFHY01000076.1 GCA_000213395.2 gamma proteobacterium SCGC AAA007-O20 | reverse complement strand
ATATATTAGATATAGCAGATGGCCTTTTAGGTGACAAAGGCAACCTCAAAAAATCAAAAGCTTTGAAAAACATGTCGGTTGCGAATCTATTCTTTGAGCCCTCAACTCGTACTCGGAATACTTTTGAAATTGCCGCCAAACGATCTAGTGCCAATACCATTAATGTTGATCTCGAGAACTCTGCAACCAGAAAAAATGAAACCTTGATGGACACGATGCAGACCTTAAAGGCGATGCAAATTGACATGTTTGTTATCCGCCACAAGAAAAATGGACTCCCACATCACGTTGCCGCAAATATTGAAGGCGTAGCCATTATAAATGCCGGTGATGGTATCAATGCCCATCCAACTCAGGCCCTACTAGATATGCTAACAATTCGTCAGTATAAAAAGTCCTTTGAAAACTTGTCGGTTGCAATTGTTGGCGACGTTCGCCACTCTCGGGTCGCACGTTCTGGTATTCATGCACTGAAGACATTAGGAACAAAAGATATTCGTCTAATCGCTCCAGCGTATCTACTTTACAAAGACACAACCTCGCCAGACTTGGAGCGTTTTGACAACCTCAAGAAAGGACTAGAAGGTGTCGACATTATCATGTCATTAAGATTACAAAAAGAGCGTATGGTTGCAGCAGAGATACCCAATGAGAAGAATTATTTTGAAAATTTCGGCATTACCAATAAAACATTAAAACTAGCTAAGCGAGATGCAATCGTGATGCATCCTGGACCTGTTAATCGGGGCATTGAAGTCGATTCTAGTGTTGCGGATGGACCTCAATCAGTCATCCTTAAACAGGTAACTAATGGTATTGCTGTTCGCATGGCAGCAATGGAAGTGTTGGCGGGTGCATTGTAAATAATGA
>AFHY01000077.1 GCA_000213395.2 gamma proteobacterium SCGC AAA007-O20 | reverse complement strand
AGAGGTTGTCTTGGGTGTGGAATCAAAATCCTCGAATTTAATTTTTTCGAAAATCTCTTCGTCGTTATAAGTTGCTGCCCCAGAGTATGCTCGCATGCCAAGAGCAAAGCCTCCAGAGTCATCTACACTGTCACGCACTAGCTGGGTGTAACTGCTGACGGTTTGTTCAATGCCACTGTTATTAGTGATTTGATAGTCAACCTCAACAATATAGCTGTTAGGTTTGAAGTGGTAATTTTTAGTTACAACGATACCGTTGTCGCCCTTCCAAGTGAGTGGCACAATGAGTTCGCCTTTATCCCCTAGGAAGTAGTCTTGTTGCCTAGAGGAGTATTCTGAGTGGTGAGTTGGCATCTGATCAGCTGGCAGAAGACCACTTTGTGCTTGGAAAATACTTCCAGTATTGTTGCTTAATAATTGAAATTTTTCTTCTGAGTTCAACTCTTTTGGGTACTTATTTAGGTAGGCATTAATTATTGTTCCACCTTTATGTGAAATTTGTAATGTCAACAAATCTGTAGTGACAGTTGTATAAGGTCCTTGGCCAATCGACTCGTTCATTAATGGTGTTGTATCTTCTATGATAGTAGCGGCAGCGCTAGGTACATCTGAGACTTCAGGAACATCAATGGTGTTGTCTTGCGAGTCAGAAGTAACTATGCTGGTTTGGGTTATAGTGTTGCCATATTCGTCAGTTGTTTGGGTGAGTTCCCATTTATTCCAAAGAAGAAATACAGTTAAGAAGATTGCGATAAAGAGGAATATTTTTTGAGTATTCATGGCTATTGTCTTGGCTTCACTTAGTTAGGTATTTTTTTAGGTACGGGGTCAAATTTTGCTTCAGACCAGGGGTGGCATTTGCTGATT
>AFHY01000078.1 GCA_000213395.2 gamma proteobacterium SCGC AAA007-O20 | reverse complement strand
TCGTAAAATTGCCAAGGAAAAGAATTTAGAAGTGTGGATTAAATCATCCACAGACCAATTACATAATGTTGCTGTTCAGGGTCCAAAGAGTCGCGAGACTTTGGCGAAAATTATTTGGACACCAAGACTCCAGCCTGATGTTGAAGAGCTTAAATGGTTCCGATTCTCAATAGGACGTATTGGAGGAGAGTTCGGGATACCAGTAATGGTTTCTCGTACAGGATACTCAGGTGAACTTGGATATGAGGTTTTTGCTCATCCTGATGACTGTGAAGCGGTTTGGGATGCAATTGCTGAGGCTGGTGAAGAATTTAATATATGTCCTCTAGGCCTTAACGCACTAGATATGTTGAGAATTGAATCGGGTTTAATTTTCGCTGGTTATGAGTTCTGTGATCAGACAGATCCGTTCGAAGCTGGTATCTCATTTACCGTTCCATTAAAGACAAAAGAGGATGATTTTTCTGGAAAAGAATCTTTAATTCTTAGGAAGAATTCTCCCCAAAGAACTCTTGTTGGGTTAGAATTACACAACAATGAAGTTGCGCTACACGGAGATGGCGTGTATATTGGTAAGCAACAGGTAGGAATCGTTACAAGTGCAACACGTTCGCCTATATTAAAAAAGAACATTGCCTTGTGCAGAATTTCAGTCTCAGAGTCAGAAATTGGCACCGAGGTTGAAGTAGGAAAGTTAGATGGACATCAAAAGCGCCTAGCAGCGACTGTAGTTCGCTTTCCGTTTTATGATCCTGAGAAAACTCGAGTTAGGATGTAAAAGAGATCTCAGGCTACCAAACACTCTTAGAGAGTAACTAGTTCTAAGGATGTAAGTTTGATTTTTTTTAACGTTAGAAAA
>AFHY01000079.1 GCA_000213395.2 gamma proteobacterium SCGC AAA007-O20 | reverse complement strand
CGTCACCAACTGGATTCTCCATGGATAAGGGCTCTTTGGCAATTTTAAGTATCTTATTAATTTTATACTCTGGCAATTCCATCTCAATTGAAAGTTCTTCTGGTGTGGCTTCTCGCCCAAATCTTTGTAAAAGTTGTCTTCGGACTCGATTTAGTTTGTTAATTGTTTCAATCATATGAACAGGAATACGAATCGTGCGAGCTTGATCAGCAATTGAACGAGTAATTGCTTGACGAATCCACCAGGTGGCATATGTTGAGAATTTATAACCACGTCGGTACTCAAACTTATCAACTGCTTTCATTAAGCCAACATTGCCTTCTTGGATTAGGTCTAAGAATTGCAAACCACGGTTAGCATATTTCTTTGCGATTGAGATGACAAGGCGTAAATTCGCTTCAATCATTTGACTTTTGGCATTTTTTGCCTTACGGTCACCAAGTCGAAGTTTTTTATTGATATTCTTTAACTCAGATATAGTAAGTTGCATTGAAATTTCATGCTCTAAAAGGCTTTTTTGAGCGTAATAGATAACATCTTTATAGGCTTGTAACGCTTTTTGTAAAGTGCTATTAAAGTCAGTTGATGATAACCAATCAGAGTTCGTTTCATTTCCAGGAAAAGAATCATAAAAAAGTTGTCTAGGCATACCAGCATCAAGACATGCTTGTCGGATTATATTTTCTTCTTTTTTTACATCATTAACGCGATGAGAAACAACTTCCATCATAGTGCTGACTAACTTTGGTGCCAACCTCAACTCTGACAAGCACTCTGAGAATTTCTGTCTAGCTTTGACTGTTTTGTTATCAAGATAACCAAGCTTCTTGTTAGCATTAACGTAGGTCTTAAAGG
>AFHY01000080.1 GCA_000213395.2 gamma proteobacterium SCGC AAA007-O20 | reverse complement strand
CCTGATAAAGATATTGAAAAACTTAAAATAAAAGCAGGCAATAATATCGCTATAGATAGTGCAGGAATGCTGTCTTATCTAGCACCCAGCATGGTTAACCTTCAACTAACAATGGAGCGTCACCCAAACTTAACTTTTAATGCTACCAGAGAGCATTAACTAGTCTTCAACCAACGGCTTAACTACTTCAGCAATATCTTTCTTGTTTAAGTAACCCACCTCCGTGCCACTGGAATCTTGAACCACTGCACAATCAGCATTTGAACGTAGTATTTCGCACAAAACATTATCAATCGAGTCTTCTTCTTTGACTATAATTTTGACTGCACCATTATCTGGTTTTTCATCATTCATCACTGACTTGGCATGGAGTACATGGGAACGGTTTACTTTTTTAACAAAATCTCTCACATAGTCATCTGCAGGAGTCATAAGGATATCTTGAGAGGTTCCATGTTGCACCAATTCTCCACCATTAAGAATGGCAATTCGATCACCAATCTTAAGTGCTTCATCTAAATCATGTGTAATAAATATAATGGTTTTATGGAGTTCTGTTTGAAGTTCCAAAAGCAGATCTTGCATGTCACTTCGAATGAGAGGGTCAAGTGCACTAAATGCCTCGTCCATCATTAAGATTTCTGTATCACAAGTTAATGCCCTTGCCAATCCAACACGCTGCTGCATGCCACCTGATAACTGTGAAGGATAGCGGTCTTCGTAACCAGTAAGACCTACACGATCGATCCATTTTTTTGCCCTCTGGACAGCCTCATCACCCTTTACTCCTTGTAAATGAATCCCAAGGCATATGTTATCGGTTACCGTTTTATGGGGCAACAAAGCAA
>AFHY01000081.1 GCA_000213395.2 gamma proteobacterium SCGC AAA007-O20 | reverse complement strand
AATAATTCCGTGTAAGCACTATAAAAACTACCTAAGCTATTAGGTAAGAAGAATCTATCTAAAACTTCAATCCCCTGTTTATTTCCAATTGCAACAATTCCGCTAGAAGACTCACCTCTTCCATCCAATACTACAATTATAGATTCTTGAAAACCGCTAGAAAAAAATACATTTGCAGCATGAGATAAATGATGAGAGATATAGTAAATGTCTATACGCTTATTATTAATAGTGATCTCATGCTTAGAATAGTCACTTTCGCCATCGAAATCACTCAGGCGAAGAATATTATCTGGAATTGAATATAAATATTCAAGTCTATTTCTTCTATTATTTGAAATAATAGGATTAAACTTCTCCATATGAATACAAGGATTCCATGAGTGAGCAAAACAATCAACTTCATCAAAAGAGATGCCAGATTGTTCTGTAATAAATTCAATCGACTTATTGGGAAAACTTCTATCTCTTTTTAATCTACTTAATCTTTCTTCTGGTATGGCAGCCGTGATAACACCATCAATTAACAAAACGGCACTAGTTATATGCTGATCATAATTTATTCCAATAATTTTAGACATTTCACTCATATTGTTACCTATCTAGCTGTTTATGGATATGATGTCATTTTCTTTAAATTAATAGGTGATTTAATTCCAATAATCTTGTCATAATTTATAGGAGAAATACCAATACCTCCAGTTCGTTTTGCAACAATATTTTCTTCAGTAAATACTTCACCTTGCTTAATATGCACCCTTGCAACCAAGCACTTTTGTAATGATTTTCTAGTGCTCAGCTCTGATGAAACAGGTTGTTTAACTGGACTACCCA
>AFHY01000082.1 GCA_000213395.2 gamma proteobacterium SCGC AAA007-O20 | reverse complement strand
TGGACATTATTCGTTATTACACTAGAGAGGCTGGTGTCCGTAACCTTGACAGAGAAATTGGTAGTATCTGTCGAAAGGTCATTAAGGATTTAACTCTCAAAAAGCGCAAGGCAAAAGCAATAATTAATTCTAAAAGTTTGCCCAAGTTCTTAGGAATGAAAAAGTATCGCTTCGGCTTGGCTGAAGAACATAATCAGATTGGTGAAGTGACTGGTCTTGCTTGGACATCTGTGGGTGGAGATCTGTTGACTATTGAAGCTTCTACCTATAAAGGAAAAGGCAAGCTAAATTACACTGGTCAATTGGGTGATGTTATGAAGGAGTCAATTCAAGCTGCGATGTCGGTAACTCGTCAGCGTGCAGATGCCTTAGGCATTGCTGAAGACTTTCATGAAAAGCTTGATATTCATATTCATGTTCCAGATGGTTCGACACCAAAAGATGGTCCCAGTGCTGGTGCGGCAATGTGTACCGCTTTAGTTTCTGTATTAACAGGTCGAAAAGTAAAGGCGGCGGTAGCTATGACGGGTGAAATTACACTTAGAGGTGAGATTACACCAATCGGAGGTCTAAAAGAAAAACTACTTGCTGCTTTGAGGGGTGGTATTAAAACTGTGATCATTCCTGATGATAATGAACGTGAACTTTCTGAAGTGCCAGACAAGATCAAAGGTAACCTCGAAATTATAAAAGTGAAATGGATCGATCAAGTTCTAGATATTGCACTTGAGAAGTAACTAGGAATAGAATTATCAGAGATTTTTGATGAGCTTAGCGTAATAAAAGCCGTCATATTCTTTTTGAGGTAGTTGCTGTCTCCC
>AFHY01000083.1 GCA_000213395.2 gamma proteobacterium SCGC AAA007-O20 | reverse complement strand
AATCAATTTCTCGATTCCAAAGCATCAAAGAACAAAAACAAATTAAAGGCGCCCTCCAGGAAGGCAAAATCGATATTGTAATAGGGACCCATAAGCTTATCCAAGGTTCAATTAAATACAAAAACTTAGGATTAATTATTATTGATGAAGAGCATCGTTTTGGAGTTAAACAAAAAGAAACCCTCAAACAACTTCGAGGTCAAAGTGATATATTAACAATGACTGCAACGCCAATACCGAGAACACTTAATATGGCACTTGGTTCACTTAGGGAGCTTTCCATCATAGCCTCACCTCCAGCTAAACGTAGCGCCATCCAAACCTTTGTCGATGAATGGGATGATGAAACAATCAAAGAGGCTTGTTCTCGTGAATTACACCGAGGTGGGCAAATTTTTGTCCTTCATAATGACATTGATACGATTGATAATATGGCAGCGTCACTAAGTGAAATGATGCCAAATCTACGAGTTCGTATCGCCCACGGTCAAATGCCGAACAAAGAACTGGAACAAATTATGGCAGATTTTTACCATCAACGTTTTCAACTGCTGGTTTGTACTACAATCATTGAAACAGGAATTGATATTCCAAGTGCCAACACTATTATTATTAATAATGCACAGAATTTTGGCCTTGCTCAACTTCACCAACTTCGTGGCCGAGTAGGTAGGTCGCATCATAAAGCTTATGCTTATCTCATTATAAAATCACATCAATTCATAACTGCTGATGCTAAAAAGCGTATAGATGCAATTGCATCTTTGGAAGAACTTGGTGCTGGTTTCATGCTGGCTAATCACGATCTTGA
>AFHY01000084.1 GCA_000213395.2 gamma proteobacterium SCGC AAA007-O20 | reverse complement strand
TTTCATTTATATTTCCAGAAGTCTCTAAGGGGTATATTCCTTTAGCTATAGCTACTGCTTCAATCAACTCCTGAGGAGAAAAATTATCACAAAGGATTCGGGTTATACCTTTTATTGATAAAGCCCTCTTAAGCTGATTAAGTGATTCAACTTCTACAATAACAGGTTTATTTGGGAACTCAAGAAGAGCCTTCTCTATAGATTTTTCAAGTGAACCAATTGATAAAATATGATTTTCTTTAAGCAAAACACAGTCGAACAAGCCCATCCGATGATTCTCTCCACCACCACACTTAACAGCATGTTTTTGAGCATACCTCAAATTTGGAATAGTTTTCCGAGTGTCTAATAACTTTGCATTCGTATGCTTAATCATACTCACTAATTTTTTAGTTTGAGTTGCTGTGGCACTAAGCGTTTGTAGAAAATTAAGCGCAGTTCGTTCAGCACTGATTATTGCTTGAGTTTTCCCTTTAAGATGACAAATCACAGTTCCAGGTGTTGCCTCTTTCCCTTCTATAATTTTCCAATCTATTTCGATATCTGGGTCAAGGATTGAAAAACAAAGATCAGAATAATCATTTCCGCAAATTATTGCTTTTTCACGGCAGATGATTTTAGCGCTTGTAACATTATCAACAAGTAAACGAGATGACAAATCTCCAGTTCCAATATCCTCTGACAAAGCCATATTAACAATTTGTCGTAGAATCTTACTCATTCACAAACTCGAGAATTGCTTTTGCAGCTTGAACACTAGACTCTTGATGTAATAGACTATGAATCTTTCTCAATTCAGAGACTA
>AFHY01000085.1 GCA_000213395.2 gamma proteobacterium SCGC AAA007-O20 | reverse complement strand
TAATCGGGCTCTTCTTTGTCAAGTATTGCTTTTAGAGCATTAAAATGAAGATCTGAGGCGTCATACTTTTCCCATTGTTGGGCAGTTTTCGTTGCCACTTTGTGGCTGACTAAATGCAACTTTTTACCTGTTTGATAGGCCCCAATAAGAGTCTCACAAGACCTTTCAAAATGAAAGAGGTAGTCAAATGCTTGAGCTACAGAATCAGCAGCTGTCAATACACCGTGATTTCCCATTAATAAAACTGGATTATCACCCAAAATAGTACTTAATCTTTCAGCTTCATCTCCAAGTCCCATGCCATCATAATCATAATCAATTGAGACTTTTTCATAAAAGCGCATTGTATTCTGGTCAATAGGTTTCATTGTTTTATCCTCAAGACATGAAAGAATGGTGGCATATTTTGAATGAACATGAAGTATGCAGCGCGCATGAAGATTGTTTCTGTGTATTGCTCCATGGATAGCCCAAGCTGTGGCATCTGGGGCATTAGGTTGAGACATTGTTTCAGCATTATTCGAGTCTAATAAAAGTAGGTCGCTTGCACAAATCTGTGAAAAGTGCATTCCAATAGGATTTAACAAGAATTGAGAACCGTCATCTGAAACTGCTAAGCTGAAATGATTGGCAATAGCTTCATGCATATTTAATCGAGCAGCCCATCTAAAAGCTGCAGCGAGATTAACACGCTCTTGTTTGAAATTGTCTTTCATGTTAGATATTATAATCCTGCTATATAATGCAATTTTCGTTTAAATAAAAAATCACAGTTTAGTTAATCACTATGAAAAAATCATTATA
>AFHY01000086.1 GCA_000213395.2 gamma proteobacterium SCGC AAA007-O20 | reverse complement strand
GAACAAAGCAGACATGGTTGATGACGAGGAGCTAGTGGAGCTTGTTGAAATGGAAATCCGTGAACTATTAACAGAATACGAATTCCCTGGTGACGATACACCAGTAATCTTTGGTTCAGCTTTGAAAGCATTAGAAGGTGATACCTCTGATATTGGTGTTCCTTCAGTCCAAAAACTAGTTGATGCATTAGATTCATACATCCCAACACCAAAACGTGATACCGATAAAGCATTCCTGATGCCGATTGAGGACGTGTTCTCAATCTCAGGTCGAGGAACTGTTGTAACAGGCCGTATCGAGCGTGGTGTCGTTAACGTTGGTGATGAAATTGAAATTGTTGGCATTAAAGACACACAACTCACTACTTGTACCGGTGTTGAAATGTTCAGAAAACTGCTTGACTCAGGTGAAGCGGGTGATAACGTTGGAGTGCTACTTCGTGGTACTAAGCGTGAAGAGGTTGAACGTGGTCAAGTACTTGCTAAGAAAGGCACTATTACTCCACACACTAAGTTTGAGGCTGAAGTTTATGTCTTAAGCAAAGAAGAAGGTGGACGTCATACGCCATTCTTTAACAACTATCGTCCACAGTTCTACTTCAGAACAACAGACGTAACTGGTGCTTGTCAATTACCATCAGGTGTTGAGATGGTTATGCCTGGTGATAACGTTAAGATGTCGGTTGAGTTACTTGCACCAATTGCGATGGAAGAAGGTTTAAGATTCGCAATCAGAGAAGGTGGTCGCACGGTAGGTGCTGGCGTAGTCTCGAAGATTACGGAATGAGAGTATT
>AFHY01000087.1 GCA_000213395.2 gamma proteobacterium SCGC AAA007-O20 | reverse complement strand
GAGAGCTGATCTGGCTTTATTTTCATGGGTTTTCTTAAGAAATTCGGGTCGAGTGGAAAAAATGAGCCAAGACGACATTAATTTTTGTAAGATTCATTATGTCATAATTGTAAAATAATTTGTCATCAAACCTTGAAAAATTGCCATCAAACCCTATATAAGTAATCAATAGGGTATATTTATCGTTTCTACATTTAGGTTAAATTTTATATATGTATAAGAATATTTTACTATGGCTGGTATTGGGCAGTGTCCTTGCCTCTCTGTTTGGTCAATTTAAAGTGACCGATAATACAAACGAGATTAGTTACTCTCAGTTCATCCAAAGTGTCAAACAAGGGAACGTTTCCAGCGTCAAGATTGCGGGAAGTCAAATCAGCGGTGTAACTGCATTAGGTGAAGAGTTTGACACCTATAGCCCTGGTGATTTGGGTTTGATGGGAGACCTGCTAAATAATGGCGTTTCCGTTCAGGCTACGCCACCAACAAAAGAGAGCTTCTTGAAGCAACTGATAATTTCACTAGCACCCATACTATTACTGATTGGCGTCATTATGTATACCATGCGTGGTGCTGGAGGCGCTATGGGTGGAAAGAATCCGATGTCATTCGGTAAATCAAAGGCACGTTTAATTACCAAGGACGAGTCACATGTCACCTTTGAGGATGTTGCAGGCGTTGATGAGGCAAAAGAAGAGGTCAGTGAATTAGTTGACTTCCTCTCTGACCCAAGCAAATTTACCAGAGTTGGTGGAAAGATTCCAAAA
>AFHY01000088.1 GCA_000213395.2 gamma proteobacterium SCGC AAA007-O20 | reverse complement strand
TATTTCTAATAGATTAATTTTAGTTTTCCGAGTAAAAGTTTTCTTCACCATCTGGCCTAGTTTTAAATCGACGATGAACCCATAAATACTGTTCAGGATTTTTTAGTATTTGCTTTTCAAGAATTTGATTTGTTTTACTGGCATCTTTAATCGCATCGCCACTAGGATAATTCTTAAGAGGCTTGTCAAAGGACATCTCATATCCATGCTTGGCTCTAATAAAAGAGTAAGGTATAACTCGAGTGCTATTATTTTTTGCAAGCCTTGATGTAGCGGATGCTGTTGCTGTTTGAATACCAAAAAGAGGTGCAAAAATACTATTGTTTCTGCCTAGGTCTTGATCAGGTGCATACCAAATTGGCAGACTATTATTAATAGCCTTCATAATTGATCTTATATCTGTGTTTTTAATCATTACGGCACCATTTTTTACATAACCCCTAACCATCACCTGGTCAAATAATTGATTATTTTGAGGCCGATAAATATTAGCAATTGTGTGTTTAATTAATAGTGCGCGACTGCCAAGCATTAGTGGCATAAAGTGAGAACAAAGCAGGATAATACCCCCTTCTTTTTTAAGTGCCTCGGTGAAATATTGTTCATTGTTAATGGTAAGCATTTTTTCAATTTTTTTGTCACTTGCATAATAGGCATTGGCGGTTTCAA
The DNA here is from genome assembly GCA_000213395.2 of gamma proteobacterium SCGC AAA007-O20. Lineage (GTDB taxonomy): Bacteria > Pseudomonadota > Gammaproteobacteria > PS1 > Pseudothioglobaceae > Pseudothioglobus. Next base: position 96 of record AFHY01000088.1, on the reverse strand, counting down.
AGAGACTGATACCAATAGCTTCAAAATGCTGTTTAACTAATAGTGTGACCTGAGGTTGTTTCTTGTCAGGAAAGCAATTGCTGATATTAGAATAGG
>AFHY01000089.1 GCA_000213395.2 gamma proteobacterium SCGC AAA007-O20 | reverse complement strand
TCTCGATATGGCTACGCGCCTCTAATGACATCAACTATCCCCCAACAACCAGCAGCCATGGTAACTCCTAGTCAAGTTGAATCAACAACAACGGCTACAAACAAAGGCTCTGAGGTAAGTGGCAATCTTATATCATCGCCAATGGTTGGCACTTATTACTCAGCACCGTCACCAAGTGCAAAACCTTTTGTTACCGTAGGCCAACATGTTAATAAAGGTGACACTATAGGCATTATTGAGGCCATGAAAATCATGAATCAAATCGAAGCTGACCACTCAGGTACTGTGGTTGAGATTCTTGTTAAGGATGGCGAAGCAGTTGAATTTGGACAAGCACTAATCGTAATCCAATGAGTTCAATTACAAAAGTACTAATTGCCAATCGAGGTGAGATTGCCCTGCGCATTCTTCGAGCTTGTAAAGAGCTTGGAATTCAAACAGTGGCTGTATACTCAACCGCTGACAAAGACCTCAAACACGTTCTTTTAGCTGATGAGGCAGTTTGTATTGGCCCTCATCCCTCAGTTATGAGCTACCTCAATGTGCCAGCTATTATTAGTGCTGCAGAAGTAACACATGCTGATGCAATTCATCCTGGATATGGCTTCCTCTCAGAAAACGCAGACTTTGCCGAACAAGTAGAACAAAGTGGTTTTATTTTTATTGGTCCTAGGGCTGAGAATATTCGCATAATGGGTGATAAGGTTGCAGCAATCGAGGCAATGCAAAATTCTGGCGTTCCCTGCGTTCCCGGCTCCAAT
>AFHY01000090.1 GCA_000213395.2 gamma proteobacterium SCGC AAA007-O20 | reverse complement strand
TACTCCTTCACCCTGTTCGGGTTTAATTTTTCGGGCTGGCGCCTTACTTTTCTTTGATATGGGTGCTAGCATCATGCCAAGCTGGCGACCCTCCATTTTTGCACGCTGCTCTACAACGGCAAATTCTTCAGTATCCTGTTCAATTCTATCTAGCATCTCCATACCTAACTCTCGATGCTGTACTTCTCGGCCACGAAACCAAATAACTACTTTGACTTTGTCTCCATTATCTATAAATTCAACCAATTTTTTAAACTTAATCTGGTAATCAGCCTCTTCAGTACCAGGACGATATTTAATCATCTTAACGTGAGTTTTCTTCTGCTTTTTCTTAGCGTCACTCTTCTGCTTTTTCAGCTCATACTGATATTTACCAAAATCCATAATACGACAAACCGGTGGATCTGCGTTGGGCGAAACTTCTACTAAATCTAATCCTGCATTAGTTGCCAACTCGAGAGCTTTATCATTGCTTAGGATTCCTAATTGTTCGCTCTTTTGATCAATCACCCTAACTTCGGGTGAATTAATTTTTTGATTGACTCTTGTCGTTACCTTATTTGGTCTTTTAATAATTACTCCTGATTAATTAACTCAATCAATGCCTCTAAAGACATTGAACCTAAATCCTGTCCACCTCTTTGACGAACTGAAATTTGATTGTTTTCCACCTCTCGATCACCCACAACTAATATATATGGATAACGTTGCATCGAGTGCTCGCGTATTTTATAGCCTATCTTCTCATTCCGCAAGT
>AFHY01000091.1 GCA_000213395.2 gamma proteobacterium SCGC AAA007-O20 | reverse complement strand
AAGATTTGGTTTGAAGGAGAGTAATGACTGACTATAGCCTGTACCGCGGCTCAATCTTTCACTGTATTGAAAAAGGTGGTAATGTTGAACCTGTTTACTTCCCTGATGGTTTAATGGTTGTTAGTGAAGGAAGGATTGTTGAAGTCGGCGAATACTCTGAACTCTCTGCTAAGTTTAGCTCTGAAGATTCTATAGCTCACTTCAAAGATAGCTTAATTATGCCTGGATTCATTGATTCCCATATCCATTACCCACAATACAAAGTGATCAGTTCTTATGGCACAAGCTTGTTGGAATGGTTAAACAAGTACACATTTGTTGAGGAACAGAAGTTTTCTGATATTGACTATGCGGCCAGAGTTGCCGAATTGTTTCTTGACGAGTTGATAAAAAATGGAACCACAACAGCTATGACATTTTGTACATCACATAAGCAATCCGTCGATGTTTTTTATAGTGCCGCAGAAAAAAGAAATCTACGCATGATTGCTGGCAAAGTGATGATGGACAGGAATGCCCCGGATGGATTGTGTGATGATATAGAGAGTAGCTATGCTGATTCAAAGTCGCTCATTGAAAAGTGGCATAACAAGGGTCGTTTGAGCTATGCGGTGACACCGAGATTTGCCCCCACATCAACCGAGGGTCAATTAATTCAGGCAGCTAAACTTTTGCAAGAGTACCCCAATA
>AFHY01000092.1 GCA_000213395.2 gamma proteobacterium SCGC AAA007-O20 | reverse complement strand
TTACTCTGTTTAAGTACATTGATGAGTTAGAACAAGCCATGCTTACATCACCACCTGATTTATTGGGGCTAGGGAACTATTGCTGGAATCAGAATCTGGGACATGAAATGTTTCGTTTATTGCATCAGGAAAATCCTAATGGAATATCCGTGTGGGGAGGACCAAATTTCCCAAAAGACAGGTTTTCTCAAGAAATTTGGTTAGATAATTTTCCGGAGTTGGACATTTATGTTCCACTTGAAGGTGAACTCGGTTTTGCTAACATTATTGAACATATGTTAGAGATAAATAATAGAAAAAAATTCAGACAGAGTATTCTCTCACAGTCGATTAATGGGTGTATCGTGAAAAAATTATTTGGGGGTTATCACTTTGGCGATCCTATTCCCAGATTAAGAAGTCTTGATGAGATCCCTTCACCTTACCTCACCGGAATCTTAGATGGATTTTTTGATGGCCGGTTAGACCCTTGCATTCAAACCAGCCGTGGATGTCCATTTACTTGTACTTTCTGTGTAGACGGCTCTGACTTAGTTAATAAAGTAAATCGATTTAGTGTGGAGCGTTCGATCAAGGAACTCACATATATTGCTGAGCGTGTTCCTAGTAATCTTCATACTCTATCTATACAGGATCTAAACTTCGGGATGTACCGAGGAGACTTAGAAATTTGCGATGCGATCCTA
>AFHY01000093.1 GCA_000213395.2 gamma proteobacterium SCGC AAA007-O20 | reverse complement strand
ACCCCCCTTTTATATAATTTTTTTCGTATTCAATATGGCTGTCAACTTCAGAAAACAGACTCACTTGTCCTTTTGAAAAATCATTTTGTCTCTGTTCTGCTTGTTTGATAGCTCTAGGATAAGTAGCTATCAATGTCGCTCTACTATGACCAAAAATATCAAATGCACCACTATATATGAGTGCTTCAATGGCTCTTCGATTTAAATATTTCTTTTCTATGCGTAAGCAAAAATCAAAAATATCACTATAACTTCCATTTTTTTCACGCTCTAGAACTACCGCTCTTACTAATGATTCACCCACACCTTTTATAGCTCCCAGACCGTAAATTATTGTCTTGTTGTCAGTAATACTGAATTCATATTCAGATTGACAAATATTTGGTGCACCAACAATAAGCCCACTTTTCTTTGACTCACCTACTGTAAATGCAACTCGGTCCGTATCATCCATCATGCTAGACAAAACTGCTGCCATAAAGGGTGCTGGAAAGTGCGCCTTTAGCCATGCCGTTTGATATGAAACATAAGCATAGGCAACAGAATGAGACTTATTGAAACCGTACCCTGAAAACTTATCAATCAAGTCAAATATTTCATTGGCCTTTTGTTTCTCAATATCTTTTTTACCGGCTCCTTTTACAAATACTTCTCGCTGTTCTGCCATCTCCTTTGCA
>AFHY01000094.1 GCA_000213395.2 gamma proteobacterium SCGC AAA007-O20 | reverse complement strand
TTCCTAGAAAACTTGCTGAAGAGAGAGCTGCCGCTGTTGCATCTACTACAGCATACCAATCCAAGCTTGCATACGATGCTATGGTTGAAGAACTTATGGAAGCTTTAGCGATAGAACAGGAAATTGAAGCATTTGAAGCTAAACTGGCAGCAGATTTAGCTGCACAAGAAATGATGGCTGAAATTGAAGAAGAGCTAGCTAATCAAGCCGCACTTGCACAATTCCTAGAAAAACTTGCTGAGGAAAGAGCTGCCGCTGTTGCATCTACTACAGCATACCAATCCAAGCTTGCATACGATGCTATGGTTGAAGAACTTATGGAAGCTTTAGCGATAGAACAGGAAATTGAAGCATTTGAAACCAAACTGGCAACAGATTTAGCTTCTGATGCTTTAGATAGAAAGCTCGCTGAGTTTGAAGTTCAACTAAAAGAAGAGCTTGCTAATCAAGCCGCACTTGCACAATTCCTAGAAAAACTTGCTGAAGAGAGAGCTGCCGCTGTTGCATCTACTACAGCATACCAATCCAAGCTTGCATACGATGCTATGGTTGAAGAACTTATGGAAGCTTTAGCGATAGAACAGGAAATTGAAGCATTTGAAGCTAAACTGGCAGCAGATTTAGCTGCACAAGAAATGATGGCTGAAATTGAAGAAGAGCTAGCTAATCAAGCCG
>AFHY01000095.1 GCA_000213395.2 gamma proteobacterium SCGC AAA007-O20 | reverse complement strand
CCGTGAGGAGCGTGAAAACCCAGGGGCAGCTTTAACTTCTGATTGCCGTGGGAATCTCTATAGACAACATAAAGAATTCCAAGATCAATATGGCTTAGACATGCGTTGCGGTACTGAACCAGAAATGATGTGGCTTAAGAGAGGTGATGATGGTGGACCGAACGGTGGTGTTACCAAGCCAAACTGTTACCACATTGACCAATTTGAAGAGTTACGTCCAGTATTCATGAGGGTAATTGAATATTCAGAACAAATGGGTCTTGACATTATTCAGGGCGACCACGAAGATGCTCCAGGGCAACTTGAACTTAATACTCAGTTCGATGATGTCTTGCGTAATGCAGACCGTCTTACGACTTATCGTCAAATTTGCGCGCAGGTTGCACGTGAGTTTGGTTTGATTGCCTGCTTTATGAGTAAACCATTTATGGGTGTTTCGGCTTCAGGTTGTCACCATAACATGTCTTTATGGAGAGGCGGTAAAGACGTATTCCATCCTGAGATTACTACGGGTGATGGTGAACTTCCAGGTATGCCAGGATGCTTCACTTACAAAGAGGGTGGCGAAAACACATTCATGCCAGATCCTAAAATTGACGAGAAGATGCCTGGTCCTATTGGACTTAACTCAATCGGTGGCGTTATCAAACATTTGCCAGCCCTAACTTCAATT
>AFHY01000096.1 GCA_000213395.2 gamma proteobacterium SCGC AAA007-O20 | reverse complement strand
GAGAAAATACACCATTGGCAATACCTTTAACTTTTTGTAGAGTATCAAGCAACCCTTTATCTTGAATTTTAAGAAACAACTCACGCATATTTGAGGAACTAATTTCGTCAATAGGCATTTTCCCAATAGTAGGAATCAAGTAACTATTTGCTCTTTGAAGAGTATCTTCAGAATAACCGGGTGCCCACTCATCTTTCTTACTGTTAATCCAATTAAGAAACATGCCATTGAAAGATATTTCATCAGGATTATCTCCATTTTTATTTATTTTTGGAAATTTAGGGTTTAGACCTTGTTTAAGAAGTTGCTTGTTTCTATCCCTCGCTTGTCTAGCATCAAGAATTGATACTTCAGGGTAGGATCCTAATGACATCATTGTGGCTTTATGGTTAAACCTATATCTATGTCTCCAAAGCTTTGAGCCATTTGGATTAATTTCTATACATAAACCATGAGAATCGGACACACGATAAAGTTTATCTTTTGATCTGTAGTTTCTAACTAGTGTGTCATTAAGCATAATATGAGTAGATTATTAATATTTAATGATTAAATAGAATATCTACTCACAATTCTACTCTTGATAGTCTAGTAAGTAAAGTAATTAATAATAGGTAGTGAAAAAATAATCCCTAAAACCTTATAGTATAGATATTTTTAACACTATTTG
>AFHY01000097.1 GCA_000213395.2 gamma proteobacterium SCGC AAA007-O20 | reverse complement strand
GAAGGTCCTATTTTAGCGCTCCTTAGCACTCTCATCCTCAAAGAAAGACTCGGCTGGCCTCGAGCCCTAGGAATGGGATTAGCTTTTACCGGTGTTGTCGTTATTGCTGGTGAACCGAGACTGAGTGATAGTTTGGATAGTGTCGCCTTAGTAATAACAGGTGCAGTTTTCTGGGCAATAGCACAAATCATGATTAGTCGTCTCAAGTCACTCTCAGGTGTCACTATACTGGCCTGGGTTGCTATTATTGCTACCCCACAAATGCTACTCATTTCTCTACTTATTGAAGAGGGTCAATGGGAGTCCATCAAGACTGCTAAGCTTGTAGACTGGTCGATAGTCTTTTACTTGTCCTTTATCATGACAGTTATTGGTTACAGTATCTGGTACCACTTGTTGCGGATCTGCGATGTTAGCAAGATATCACCTTTTCTGATGCTCCTACCCGTCACTTCAATCATAGCCGGCATAGTACTTCTCAATGAGCAATTTACGCTAGCAATGGGAATCGGTGGAGTATTGGTAATGACTGGTGTTGCCAGCACCTTGATTAAATGGCGTAAGCCGACAAAGCAAATCTAGTTACCTAAGAACCAACAACCTTATTTATAGAACGGGTCTATTGACACGAATTGCGAGGTAATCTTTCTGAACCATTTAGA
>AFHY01000098.1 GCA_000213395.2 gamma proteobacterium SCGC AAA007-O20 | reverse complement strand
GATGCCTCGCTAAGCGCTTCCCGAAGATTTTGTCTTGGCTCGTTGTCTATCTTAGTGCTGCTTTCTTCTTGTTTCTTGAAAGCGGGTGCAAAAAGGATCATGGATAGGCAACCTATTGCCATTATCACGAGTGCCATTTGCCATCCATATGCCACAAGAAATTCTCTTGCTACTGGTATGAATAAAAATTGTCCTGCTGAACCTGCTGCAGTTCCAATACCTAAAGCCATAGCTCTTTTTTCGGGTCTAACCATTCTAGCCATTGCGGGTAGTACAACGCCTAGTCCTGTACCTGCAATTCCCATTCCTATTAAAATTCCAGCACCTAAGTGAAGGTCAAGAAATCCATCTGCAGTTGCCGTAATGTAGAGACCTAGTGCATAGAGTATTGTGCCAACTATTATTACTTTTGCAGTGCCATATTTGTCAGCAATGGCTCCTGCTAAAGGCTGAGATAAGCCCCAAAAGAGATTTTGCAAAGCCAAAGAGAAGGCAAAAATTTCGCGACCATAACCGAATGACTCTGATACAGGCTTTAAGAACAGACCTAGTGATGATCTAAAACCGAAGTTAATTGTCAGAAGTATGCAGGCGGCAATGATTGAAAAACTTAATAATTTCTTGTATTGACTCATGTTTTTTTATTG
>AFHY01000099.1 GCA_000213395.2 gamma proteobacterium SCGC AAA007-O20 | reverse complement strand
TAAAGAAGGCTCTAAAATCGAGTATAGAGGTGACTGGGCAAAAGAAGAAAGAGCGATAATGGAGGCAAATGGTTATCAAAATGGCGATGATTTAGATGGAAAAATGTTTCCAACTCTTTATAAGGAGAACTAATTGTGAATAACCTAGCGTGCTTCTTTATATCTTTTTTAAAGCTTTAATAAGATTATCAACATCTTCGTGGGTGTTGTAGTGAACCATACTTGTTCTTACAACGCCATCATCCACATCGATACCTAGAGCCATTAAACAACGCCAAGCATAAAAGTTATCATTTCTTGTAGCTATCCCACTCTTGACTAGTTCACTACTAACATCTTTTGATGATTTATTTTTAACAGTAAAGGCAATCGTTGGTGCTCTATCCTTGTTCTCTATCTTACTTTTTCCAATAAGTTTAATGTCATCACGAGAATCGATATAGTCCAGAAGTGGATTTGCTATCTCCTGTTCATGTCTTGCAATTAGGTCATTAACTTTTTCAATTTTGTCTCTCGTTGTTGTTTGACTTCCTGGGAAGTGGTGTTCATGTAGGTTATTAAAATACTCATATACACCTACTAAGCAAGACAACTCTTCATGGTTTGGTCCACCGGGATTAAGAGTGTAGGGCAC
>AFHY01000100.1 GCA_000213395.2 gamma proteobacterium SCGC AAA007-O20 | reverse complement strand
TGTTCAGTGCCTTGGAGTAAAAAGACACGCATTAGTCAAGATTTAATTAAAGCGCAAAAAATATTAGATGATGATCATTATGGTTTAATTAAGGTTAAGGAACGAATATTGGAACACTTGGCTGTTCAAACTCGTGTCACTCATAATAAAGCAAATATTCTTTGTTTAGTTGGTCCTCCTGGAGTTGGAAAAACTTCGTTGGGAGAGTCCATTGCGAGATCAGTAAATCGAAAATATATTCGAATGGCACTAGGCGGGGTGAGAGATGAAGCAGAGATTCGTGGTCATAGACGAACCTATATAGGTGCCATGCCAGGCTCAATTGTGCAAAAAATGCAGAAAGCTAAAGTCAAGAATCCACTTTTTTTGCTAGATGAGATCGATAAAATGGCATCTGATTTTAGAGGTGATCCTGGATCAGCAATGTTAGAGGTGTTAGATCCAGAGCAAAACCATACCTTTAATGATCATTACTTAGAGGTTGACTATGACCTGTCACAGGTGATGTTTGTAGCAACTGCTAACTCTCTAGATTTGCCACGAGCGCTGATAGATCGTATGGAAATAATTCAGATTTCTGGATACACGGAAGATGAAAAATTACAAATTGCTAAACAGCATTTGATTGCAAA
>AFHY01000101.1 GCA_000213395.2 gamma proteobacterium SCGC AAA007-O20 | reverse complement strand
GATAGTCTTTGATTAAGGCTCCAACGCTATCGAGCGCTTCTTGTATCTGGCCGTTAGAGTAGAGTGCAATAACAGAGTTAATTTCAGTTTGTGGTGGGCTTTCTGTGGTCATCTTAATACTCTATATTATTTATAGTTTCTAATGTTCCACATAAATATGCTCTGGATCTAATCCTTGTTGATATCTGTCATACATTGTCAAATAAGCAGATTCAAGGTGTTGTGTAAACAATGGGGTGTCATATAACGGTGCTGTGGGTAAATTATTGACTAACTTGTCTTTGATGATTTTTAATTTTTCTGGATGTATTGCTAGTTGAATAGCAAGTGACTCGTATTGTTCTTGGGTGGTAGTAATCAGTTCCGGTAAATTGACGGCATTCAGTATACTTGCTGCTACTCTACTGGCAAAAGAGTTACCTATACAAGTTAGCACTGGCAATCCCATACGAAGAGCATCACTGGCAGTAGTTCCTGCATTGTAAGGAAGTGTATCTAGAAAAAGATCAGCAACCCGATATCTTGCCAAGTATTCAGGCGTAGGTAAGCGTTTTCCAAAAATAAGTCTGCTAGGGTGAATACCTCTGAGAACTATTTCTTTTGTTAAATTTATTTTTGCTGATTCATTAGC
>AFHY01000102.1 GCA_000213395.2 gamma proteobacterium SCGC AAA007-O20 | reverse complement strand
TAAGTGATATTAAAGTTGACGATGCTGAAGGCTCTCTTTCACTCATTAAAGAGGCTTTCTCAGGTCAAAATGGAACCGCAAAAGACATTATCTCTCTAAATGCAGGTGCAGCGATTTATGTTAGTGGACTAACTAGTTCACTGCAATCGGGTGTTGACAGAGCGAACCAAGCATTGACGAACGGTGGCGCACAACAAAAACTTGATGATTACATTAAGGCCAGTAACGGTTAGGCCTACAATGAATAAAAAGACAAACCTTATTTGGATAGATCTGGAAATGACAGGCTTGGTTCCAGAAAAAGATATCATTATTGAAATCGCCACTGTTGTTACCGACGCTTACCTTAATGTTTTAGCAGAGGGGCCTTCATTAGCCATCCATCAGGACAACAAGCATCTAGATAGTATGGATGAATGGAATACTCGTCAGCACACAAAGTCTGGTCTGGTCCAGCGAGTAAAGGAAAGCGAAATCTCTGTAAATGCAGCCGAAAAACAGACTTTAGATTTCGTAATGAAGTATGTCGATCCAGGCACTTCGCCGATGTGCGGTAATTCAATCTGCCAAGATCGAAGATTTCTTTACAACTACATGCCAAAGCTTGAGAAGTTTT
>AFHY01000103.1 GCA_000213395.2 gamma proteobacterium SCGC AAA007-O20 | reverse complement strand
AGACGAGGCCTTATGGGTGATTTCAACACGTTCCCCTTCCATAAAAAAGGTAACTGTATGTTCACCAACAACATCACCACCCCTGATAGAAGAAAAACCAATAGTTTGTCTATCTCTAGGCTCTTCTGTACCTTCACGCCCATACACTGCACATTCAGATAAATCTCTACCAAGTGCATTGGCAATGACCTCTCCCATTTTAAGTGCAGTACCAGAAGGAGCATCGACCTTGTGACGGTGATGAGCTTCTACAATTTCAATATTAGAATCAGTCCCAATCACCTTTGCAGTTGTCTCAAGGAGCTTAAGAGTTAAATTTACCCCAACACTCATATTCGGTGCAAACACTATCGGTATATCGCTTGATGCTTGATCGATGATCTCAAGAGCATCATCACTAAAACCCGTAGTTCCAATAACCATTGCTTTACCTGCACTCTGGCAGACTGATAAAGCATTTAGTGTTGCTTCAGGTCGAGTGAAATCTATCAAAACGTCAAAATCTTTTAGCACTCGATTAATATCATCTCCTCTATTGAGTATTGAGCCCTGTGATACATTAGGGTTAAGTTTAACAGCCTCTATTAAAGCTTGTCCCATTCGCCCATTTG
>AFHY01000104.1 GCA_000213395.2 gamma proteobacterium SCGC AAA007-O20 | reverse complement strand
AGGGGACTTTAGGAACAACTATAAATTTACATAAAGATTTTGGTAAGAATCGCTCTTTTGATGTGCCCATAGCTGAAGACGGAATATTAGGCGTAGCTATAGGCGCCGCACTTGCAGGATTAAGACCAATTAACGTTCATATTCGTATTGACTTCTTGTTGCTTTGTATGAATCAGTTAATTAACATGGCAGCTAAGAGTCATTATATGTTTGGCGGTTCTGTATGTATACCTTTGGTATTACGCGGTGCTATCGGAAGAAGTTGGGGGCAAGGTGCTCAACATAGCCAAGCGTTACATTCTTTTTTTATGCATACTCCTGGATTAAAGGTAGTAGCCCCAACTTTTGCAAGTGATGCAAAGGGTTCTATGATAGCTGCTATTAGAGACAACAACCCAGTCGTTTTTATAGAGCATCGTATGCTATATTCTCTTAAAGAACATGTTTCAAATGAAGCCTATGAAGGTGAAATAGGCAAAGCCAGAAGATTACGCGAAGGGTCTGATATAACTATAGTAGCTATTAGTCATATGGTTATAGAGTCTTTGAGAGCTCATAAACTTTTAGAAAAGATAGGTGTAAGTGCTGAAATAATAGATCCG
>AFHY01000105.1 GCA_000213395.2 gamma proteobacterium SCGC AAA007-O20 | reverse complement strand
ATACTCACTGATTTTTCAATAACTTCTATCAAAGCCCAATTCTTTGTTTTTGAAAACGGCTTTGACTCAGAAACTCTAACAACGTCACCTAAGCCACACTCATTTTTCTCATCATGTGCATGAACTTTAGTGCTACGCTTAATATATTTTTTATAAATCGGATGACGCACTTTGCGCTCTATCAAAACAGCAATTGTTTTATCACGACTATTACTAACTACCTTGCCAGTTAGTACTCTTTCTACAGAATTCAACTCGCTCATAATTGCTTCTCTTTAATAATTGTTTTAATTTGGGCAATAGATCTTTTTGTTTTACCAAGCTTTGACAGATCAGCTAATTGAGAACTACGATGCTGCATACGCAACTCGAAATTCTCTTTCAGAAGTGTTATTAACTTTTCATTCAACTGAAGTAAGTCTTGTTCTCTTAATTCTTTAACATCCATTACATTATTGTCCGTTTAATTATCGTTGTCTTGACAGGTAGTTTTGCAGCAGCAAGTTCAAAAGCCTCTATTGCAACTATTTCATCAACACCTTGCATTTCAAATAATATCTGCCCAGGTTTAATTTGTGCAAC
>AFHY01000106.1 GCA_000213395.2 gamma proteobacterium SCGC AAA007-O20 | reverse complement strand
CTACATATGCAATACTTATACAAAACTCTTGAGTTCCATCTAAAAAATTTTTGGTTCCATCTAAAGGATCAATCAACCAATATGCATTCCAATTCTTACGAACAGAAAAGGGAATGTTTTTAGACTCTTCTGACAATATTGGAATACCTGGATCAATTTTTTTTAATGTCTCTGTAATGAGATTGTGGGAAATTTTATCTGCTTGTGTCAGAGGCGTACTATCAGATTTGACAATAAAACTCATGTTTTCTTTATGAAGAGCTATGATAGTCTCACCAACCATAGAAGTCAGCGATATAAGTTTTGGGAGTAATGTTGAAAACATGGGTTTTATTGAGTTTGGTGGGCCTACTTGGACTTGAACCAAGGACCAATCGATTATGAGTCGACTGCTCTAACCAGCTGAGCTATAGGCCCGGTGTAGGAATTATTCCAAAAAGCTTTGTAATTTGTGAGCACGTGATGGATGTCTCAATTTACGTAAGGCTTTTGCTTCAATTTGTCGAATTCTTTCTCGTGTGACGTCAAATTGTCGGCCGACCTCTTCTAAGGTGTGATCTGTACTCATATCGATTCCG
>AFHY01000107.1 GCA_000213395.2 gamma proteobacterium SCGC AAA007-O20 | reverse complement strand
CATCCTCTAACAAAACAATACTGTCAAATACTGGCATAATCGAAAAATTATGTGTTATTACAATAACTATTTTATCTGTCTCTTTCTTTATCTTTTTAAGTGTTTCTACAAAACTATCTTTACTTTCATAGTCAAGTGCACTGGTAGGTTCATCTAGTATTAATATTGGTGCATCTGACAACAAGGCACGTGCCATATCTACCCTGTATCGTTGTCCTCCTGATAAATTATCACCATTGTTATTTAATACTGTTTGGTATTTATTTTCCAAATCCATAATAAAATCATGTGCTCCAGACAGTTTTGCCGCGTCTATACTATCAGGTGAAGATTTGTTAGGCATACCATAAGAGATATGATCTATGATCTGACCATCAAATATTTGTGGTTGCTGAGGTACATATGAGATCAAATTATTAATCTGAAAATCAGTAGATATTGTCCTACCAAAGAAAAGTGTCCCATTGTTGGGTTTTCTATAAGTGGATATAATATCGATTAAGGTTGATTTTCCTGAGCCTGATGGACCGATAATAGCATTAAGTGTGCCTCTGTCAAATGT
>AFHY01000108.1 GCA_000213395.2 gamma proteobacterium SCGC AAA007-O20 | reverse complement strand
AATCGAGTTGAGTTATTCAGTAATGGTTTTTACAAAACACCAAAAATATATTACGATGAGGCTAAAAAACAGGGCCGACCTTTCTATTATTATTCATATGGAGCATGTCTTAGCGAGGTTATTGTTGATTGCTTGACAGGAGAATACAAGTTACTTGCTGTCGATATTTTGCATGATGTAGGAGCTTCCTTAAATCCTGCAATCGATATGGGTCAAATAGTTGGCGGTTTTATACAAGGTATGGGATGGTTATGCTCTGAAGAATTGATGTGGGATGATTCTGGAGTCCTACTAACAACTGGAGCGTCAACCTATAAAATTCCAGCGATTGGCGATACCCCTGAACATTTCAATGTCAAAATTAAACCCAACATCTCTAACCATGAAAACACTATTCATAAATCCAAAGCCGTAGGCGAACCACCACTTATGCTTGCTTTATCTGTTTGGTTAGCAATCAAAAATGCCATCTACAATGATGATAACGACAACAAAACTGGTCTAGATGCCCCTGCTAGTTTTGAAAAAGTTT
>AFHY01000109.1 GCA_000213395.2 gamma proteobacterium SCGC AAA007-O20 | reverse complement strand
GACTTTAGTTTTAGTGGTTTAAAGACATTTGCACGTAATACTTTTATAAATTTTCCGAAAGAAAAAGCCAGTATTGCTAAGGCTTTTGAAGTCGCTGCTACTGACACGTTGATGATTAAATGCCGAAGGGCGCTAGAGCAGACGAGATTTTCAACACTTGTCGTTGCAGGGGGAGTTAGTGCCAATATAGCGCTGCGTCAAACTCTAAATGATATGGCAAAGAAACTTAACATCGATGTTCATTACCCAGCCCCTGAATTTTGCACAGATAATGGAGCCATGATTGCTCTTGCGGGACATTATCGCTTACTTTCCGGTCAAAGTAATAATCACTATGAAGTCTTGGTTAAGCCACGCTGGAACTTAGAGGAATTAGAAGCGATTTGACTATACAGTCTTCTTAATGAATAGTTGATACTTGAAAAATTACAGTCAAATGAAGAGTAATAACAATGTTGAGATAGTGAAAATATCTGCTAATACAACATAAACACATATAATGATAAACTTCAGAGATAAGTTAATCT
>AFHY01000110.1 GCA_000213395.2 gamma proteobacterium SCGC AAA007-O20 | reverse complement strand
AAAAACAAGTGACATTACTGGTGGCTTGCCACGTGTTGCTGATCTATTTGAAGCACGTAAGGCTAAAGATCATGCAATCCTAGCAGAAACAGCCGGTGTTGTTAGTTTCGGCAGCCCAACTAAATCAAAAGTACGTTTGTTAATTACTAATGAAGAGGGTGAGGACACTGAAATGATGATTCATCACTGGCGTGTTATTAATGTATTTGATGGTGAGACTGTAGAAAAGGGAGACATGATCTCCGATGGTCCATCAAATCCACATGATATTCTGCGTTTGTTAGGGGTTGAAGCTTTAGCGAATTATATTGTTAAAGAGGTTCAGAATGTTTATCGCCTCCAAGGTGTGAAAATTTCTGATAAGCACATTGAAGTTATAATCAAACAAATGCTAAGAAAAGTGGAAATTTTAGATAATGGTGATTCTCACTATGTCAATGGTGAGACTGCTGAATATGCACATGTTATTGAGAAAAACAAACAACTTAAAGCTCAGGGCAAAGATGAAATTGTATACCAGAGGT
>AFHY01000111.1 GCA_000213395.2 gamma proteobacterium SCGC AAA007-O20 | reverse complement strand
AATTCTGGGGTTACCCACATGCTTTCTCTACGAAAGCAATGTTCATCAACTGTGGTTTAGTTGAAGCAGCGGGTGAGGCTTGTGTTGCGCCTAGAACTTGGACAGGACTTTACAATATGGCTAAGGCTGTTAATGACAATACCTCAGCTGCAGGTATTGGCATAACTGGAAAGGACTTTGATAACACTATGCACCAATTCCTTAACTACCTATATAGTAATGGTGGTACTGTAAGTGATGCAGCTACTGGTGAGATAACTTTCAACAGTCCTGAGACTATTGAGACACTAGAATTTTATGGTAAGTTAGCTGGTGTTGCACAGGAAGGTCCTATGGGATATGAGCGTTCTCAATTGACTCAGTTGTACAATGATGGTCAGATTGGAATGTACATCAATGGTCCATGGGGCGCAGGTCAACACAATGCAAATATTGCTGAAATCGTTGTGCCTATTCCTGCTGGTCCAAGTGGTGAGAGTGGAACACTGTTGATTACTGACTCTATGGCAGTATTCA
>AFHY01000112.1 GCA_000213395.2 gamma proteobacterium SCGC AAA007-O20 | reverse complement strand
GACTTAAAAAACAATAGAGAATTAAACCTCGACCCAACTGTGACAAGATCACACATGCTTAAAAGTTATCCTGAACCGGGATGCCATGACAAGTTTTATAATCAGAATTCAGTTCCGCTAGTTGAAATTGTTCGAGATACGGTTTGTAGGCATGACACATTTGGTTTGGCTTGTAATGCTAAATATTATGATGATAGAGGTTTTCCAGGCCATGTCAATTGTAATGAGAACTTCAACAATTCTCTTGCTGAGTATGGAATCGCTCCGCGCAAGAATTGGGTGGCTGTGAATCTATTTTTTAATACAGCAATTGAAGAGTGTCATGCAATGACTGCTGATGTTTCTTGGTCGAGGCCAGGTGACTATGTGTTATTTAAAGCTTTGGATGATTTAGTATGTATATCATCAGCATGTCCAGACGACACCTCCTCTGCTAATGGATGGAATCCAACCGATATCCATGTTAGGATATACAACAATAATAACAATTTTTCAAC
>AFHY01000113.1 GCA_000213395.2 gamma proteobacterium SCGC AAA007-O20 | reverse complement strand
AAAGAACGCTAAAGGGGTGCTTTTACAAACTCATCTCAATGAGAATAGTGATGAAATAGCTTGGGTTAAAGAGCTCTATCCCCAATCTAAGAACTATTTCGATGTATACGATAATCTCGGACTTTCAGGAACGAATTCAGTATTTGGCCACTGCATTCATAATTCAACTGATGAATATAAACGCATAGCAGAAACCAATTCCAAGATTGCACTTTGCCCGACTTCAAATCTTTTTCTGGGGAGTGGTTTATTTGATTTAGATGAACTAGAACAACACGGCATAAATTTAGCCCTAGCCTCAGACGTCGGTGGTGGAGATAGTTTTTCGATGTTTGATGTTATGAATCAAGCCTATAAAATATGTAGACTAAATGATTACAACCTAGATCCAGTTAAGGCGTTTTATTTGACCACTTTGGCTGCTGCAAAGGTATTAAATTTAAGTGACTGTTTGGGTAATTTTGAATCTAACAAGGAAGCTGA
>AFHY01000114.1 GCA_000213395.2 gamma proteobacterium SCGC AAA007-O20 | reverse complement strand
TATTGTACTTGACTTGAAAGCCACAGAATTATTAACCCAGAGACTAAAAACAGTTAGCAATATTAATGATTTATTGTTTTGTTTGATGACTCTTGGAGATGATAGACTTGTGAGTAAAGTGTATATTTTAGGTCAATGCGCCTATCAAAAATAAAATGAAAAAGGAGCAAACATGGCAAAACTAACAACACACATATTAGACACAAGTTCAGGCAAACCTGCTAATGGTGTAAAAATTAATTTATATCGAAAAGAGGACCAGAATTCAGTGCTCATTAAAACAGTGCAAACAAATTCTGATGGTCGCTGCGATGAAGCTCTATTGTCTGGTCAAAACTTTATAGTGGGTTGTTACGAGCTTGAGTTCGCAGTCGACCAATATTTTAAGGCTAATAGGGTTGATTGCCCTTTTTTAAGAGATGTGGTTGTTCGTTTCTATATAACCGAGGGAAATGAAAACTATCACGTACCTTTATTAA
>AFHY01000115.1 GCA_000213395.2 gamma proteobacterium SCGC AAA007-O20 | reverse complement strand
AATTGTCAGAGACGATTATTTGCATAGCAACATTTGCAATATTTTTCCCATTAGCACTGTCTTGAATTAACTCTGGTACAACTTCTTTTCCTAAAATAACATTCGGTAGAGAAATAAATTCGGTTTTTAAAAGGCGTTTTACAATCTGATAGCTGACACCTGAAAGTTTATAAACAACTACCATCGGTACGCCAAGCATCGCTATTTCAAGTGTTGCAGTACCCGAGGCAACAATCACTAAATCCGATGTTACAATTTGTTCATAAGCATCACCAACGCTGAGATCTATCCCTAATTTATTTATTCGATCTTTAACCCACTCATTGTAGTGGTCATTAGCAAGAACTAATGAGAATTGTATTTTTGAATCCTGTTCGCGCATTAATTTAACAGTAGATAACAACTCAGGCATCAAAGATTTTATTTCTGCTTCACGTGATCCAGGCATCAATAAAACTTTTTTACTCGGCTTGT
>AFHY01000116.1 GCA_000213395.2 gamma proteobacterium SCGC AAA007-O20 | reverse complement strand
ATAACTGACAGATATCTTCATATTCGAGTTTATTATTTTTGCTCAGCAATAACTTTAAATACTTAGCATATTTCACTTGAACTTTTTCAACAGGTTCAATGTGATCAATCACAACCTGCCATTGGTCTCTAAAATCTTTATTAACTTTGCCGCTAAAAACAAACACCTCATCCAAAATCAACTGATCACTATTTACTCCAAGTGCTTGTGAGAAAAGTACAGCATTAATTTTCTTAGCACCATCCTCAATAATTAAACTTGCCATCTGACCTCTTTGAGTTTTACGATAATTAACTTCCGAGATTAATGCAAGAATACGAACGTCACGATTATTTCTAAAAACAATATCTTTTGGCAATGTACAAACTATCGACTTTAAATCAGCTGTGTACAAATCAATAGGGTGTCGATTAAGGTAATAGCCCATCATACTTTTTTCTAGCATCAACATTTTCTTAAAGGGTAAA
>AFHY01000117.1 GCA_000213395.2 gamma proteobacterium SCGC AAA007-O20 | reverse complement strand
TGGGCGCTTTCCTTAGAACCGATGACATCAAAAAAACGATGGAAGAAGTCTACAACCTTTTTCCGATTCTTTATGAAAAGCGTAGACAATTAGCTGAAGAACTTTCAGGCGGACAGAGGCAGCAGGTTGCCTTTGGTCGGGCAATGATGACTCAGCCATCTGTGATGCTTTTAGATGAGCCAACTGCTGGCGTGTCACCGATTGTAATGGATGAAATTTTTTCCAATATATTGGATGTAAGAGATGCTGGAATGGCAGTACTGATGGTCGAACAAAATGCACAACAAGCACTCAACATAGCAGACAAAGGTTATGTTTTGGTATCGGGTCGTAATGAATATACAGGGACTGGACATGAATTGATTAATGATCCAGAAGTTAGAAAGAAATTTTTGGGAGGTTGAATGACGTCAGATTCTATTGATATTATTAACGCCCTTGCCCTGCTGACAAA
>AFHY01000118.1 GCA_000213395.2 gamma proteobacterium SCGC AAA007-O20 | reverse complement strand
GAAGAAGAAGAAGAAGAAGAGGCTATAGAAGTTGAAGTTGAAGAAATTGATGACCACGAAGAAGCTGAAATTGAAACATCAGACGATACTTCTGAAGAAAGTTCTGAAAAATAACTTCTCCATTTTTCTATGGCCAAATGATAAGACGTACAAAAAATAAAACATTAAAGTTCGCTAAAAATGAACTGAAAAAACTATTAGTTTTAGATTATAGGTTGTTGGCAGAGCGTTTTAGGTCAGACCAATTTACATCAAAGCAAATGACAGAAGAATTTAAAGCCAATCCTGAATTTAAAGATTGGTACTTTAAAAATTATTGGGCACTAGAAAAATGGAGAAGTATATGAAAAATAGCTCCGCAAGAGAACAATAATCTATATTAATATTGATGAGTTCTAACCAAGCCTCGCTTTAACGTCTGGCATTGGTTTAGCAAAAAGCACTAGTATATTA
>AFHY01000119.1 GCA_000213395.2 gamma proteobacterium SCGC AAA007-O20 | reverse complement strand
TCAGTTGGTGAAATTCAAGAAATCATCTATCAGCTTAGAGATAAGGGTATTGGTATCTTAATTACAGATCACAATTATCGAGAAATGCTTGATACTTGCAATCGTTCTTATGTTCTACATCTTGGCAAAATAATCGCACAGGGTGGTAAAGAATCTATCTTAGCGAATGATGATGTTAAAAAGGTTTACCTAGGTGAAGCCACCATCAGTGAGTAAGAAATCATTTATCACATTAGGTATCGAATCTTCTTGCGATGACACGGGCATAGGGCTCTACAGTAGTGATCGAGGTTTGCTTGCTCATAAACTGTTTTCGCAGGTAGATTTACATGCTGAATATGGCGGAGTAGTGCCTGAACTTGCTTCACGAGACCATATCCAAAGAGTTTTACCATTAATTAGAGAAACTCTAGATGCAGGTAATATTGAATTAGAT
>AFHY01000120.1 GCA_000213395.2 gamma proteobacterium SCGC AAA007-O20 | reverse complement strand
TACCTTTATTAATCTCTCCTTTTAGTTATTCAACCTATAGAGGAAGTTAGTGCATTTTTTATTAAATCAAAACATAACACCAACAGATTTGGGTGTAATAAATCCAAATACCACTGTATTGCAATGGTTACGTGATAACAATCTTGTTGGAAGTAAAGAGGGTTGTGCTTCTGGAGACTGTGGAGCTTGTACGGCGGTTATTGGTGAACTGGTTGTCCAAAACAAGAAGCAAGTCATTGAATATAAAAGCATCAATACCTGTATAGCACTAGCGTATAGCTTGGTGGGTAAACATTTGGTCACTATTGAAGGCCTAATGGAAGGAAAAGATCTTCACCCTGTGCAACGAGCGATGGTAGATGAAAGTGGCTCTCAGTGCGGCTTTTGTACGCCTGGATTTGTGATGTCTTTGTTTGCCTTAT
>AFHY01000121.1 GCA_000213395.2 gamma proteobacterium SCGC AAA007-O20 | reverse complement strand
ATGGTTGAACAAGGAGCTGATATTATTGATATTGGCGGTGAATCAACTCGACCAGGTGCACCTGAGGTGAGTGCTGAAGATGAGTTGAAGCGAGTTTTACCTGTCATTGAAGCTTTGAGTGGTAACATTGATGTACCAATATCGATTGATACCTCAAAACCCGTTGTGATGAGGCGAGCTTTCGATGCTGGTGCTAGTATTATTAATGACGTCTATGCTCTTCGCTCTGAGGGCGCCTTAGAAATGGCAGCGTCATTGGGTGCAGATGTATGCTTAATGCACATGCAAGGGAATCCAAGAATGATGCAAAAAAATCCGAAGTACGATGATGTTGTCAGTGATGTTAAAATTTTTTTTATAGAACGACTCGAGGCATGTTCAGGTGTTGGGATTAAACCGGAGTCTATTACCCTTGACCCA
>AFHY01000122.1 GCA_000213395.2 gamma proteobacterium SCGC AAA007-O20 | reverse complement strand
AGTGATATTGAAGGGATGATTAAGTTTTTACAAACGGCGCTTCCTGATTTCGTTATTCGTCATGACGAAACCGATACTGATGGCGATAGGTGGGTACATATTGGAAATGACAAAACCTATATTGCTTTGAACAACTCTTCACAAAAAGACTCATCTGACTGGGCACCCTATTCCGGAAAGCCAGGAGTTAATCACCTCGGCTATATGGTTGACAATGTCGATCAAGTCCGTACCCGTCTTCAGGCTGGTGGCTATATTGAATCAACAGTCGAAAATAATCACCCTTTTCGTAGACGACTCTATTTCTATGACCCTGAAGGTCGGGACTGGGAGTTTGTAGAATACCTATCGAAAAACGTAGAAGAAAGGAATGATTACACTCTAGATGATTAATATTGAAGATTTAGATAATCTC
>AFHY01000123.1 GCA_000213395.2 gamma proteobacterium SCGC AAA007-O20 | reverse complement strand
ATGGCCAGAGAGCATGGATTTTAAAAATGCGTTTTTTTGGGGACCGCTTGGTATAGATTATGAGTTTGGTGTTCTTGAAAGCCAAACTAGAAGTGCGATTCAAATGCTTCATCGAATTGGCGCCCTTGTTGTAACACTGGCATTGTGCTTTTTGATTGTCAATTTTAAAAACTATCCAAGGCTTAAAAACAATCTATTTCTTATACTCGCACTATTAGTGACACAGGTAGTTTTAGGAATTATGAATGTTGTCTTATCTTTGCCTATGCTCGTAGCCGTTTTGCACAACGCTGTTGCTCTAGGTCTTTTATTGAGCTTGATTGGCTTGTTACACAAAATAGTTAATAATTCAAAAGCTTAAAGTATAATTTGCGGTTTTCTCACTTAGACTAAGAACTCCT
>AFHY01000124.1 GCA_000213395.2 gamma proteobacterium SCGC AAA007-O20 | reverse complement strand
TGGTATTGCGTACACTGCTGGACCGGGTTTGTCTGGAGCTTTACTTGTTGGAGGTTCTATTGCCCAGAGCCTTGCCTGGGGTTTGGGAATTCCTGCCTTAGGTGTTCACCACATGGAGGGTCATTTATTGGCGCCACTTTTAGGTTCATCTCAACTAAAGTTTCCATTTGTGGCACTTCTAGTTTCAGGAGGGCACACCCTACTCGTGGAGGTTGATGGTATAGGTGAATATAAAATATTAGGACAATCATTAGACGATGCGGTCGGAGAAGCTTTTGATAAGACAGCAAAAATTCTTGGTTTGGGATATCCTGGAGGGCCAGCATTGGCTCTTTTGGCCACCAAGGGAGTAGAAGGTCGATTTGATTTTCCTCGACCAATGATTGATA
>AFHY01000125.1 GCA_000213395.2 gamma proteobacterium SCGC AAA007-O20 | reverse complement strand
TTCTTAAAAGTTTTAACTACTACACTTGAATAAACACCAGCAGCAACATAAGGATCAGCATCAGCCCAATCTCTAGCATCCTTAAGATCTTCAAACTCTGCAACAACCAATGAGCCCGTAAACCCTGCCTCACCAGGTTCATTGTTATCAATAGCTGGATGAGGACCAGCCAAAATAAGTCGACCTTCATCTTTTAATGTATTTAATCGATTGATATGCTCAGGACGTGCGCCAATTCTTTTTTCTAAACTGTTTTCAACGTCTTGTGAAATAATTGCGTATAACATTTGAATTCTTTAGAGATCTAATACGTCTTGCATGGAATATAGTCCATTTTCTTTATTGGTTAGCCATTGACAAGCTCTTACGGCACCGTTAGCATATGT
>AFHY01000126.1 GCA_000213395.2 gamma proteobacterium SCGC AAA007-O20 | reverse complement strand
ACAATTTTAGTTTTATCGGATAAAAGCGCTTTCAAATCATCAATTTCAAGTTCGGCAGAAGCTGGGTTTATTTTCCACTCTTTAATGGTCATTCCATGTTCAGCAAGTCGTCGCCATGCACCAACATTAGCTTCATGGTCTTGATTGGTAACAATAATCTCATCGCCAGGACTTAAAAGACTTTTCATTGCATTAGATAGAACATACATATTCATAGTTGTAGAACTACCAATAATGATTTCATCATTCTCGGCGTTAATCATTTCAGCAAATAAGTTCGTTGCCTGGTCCATGTTGTCACCTGCAATTGCAGAGGTATCAAACTCCGCATAGGGCTGAACCTTTGTAGATATCATAAAATGATTTAGGCGGTCAATAACATTA
>AFHY01000127.1 GCA_000213395.2 gamma proteobacterium SCGC AAA007-O20 | reverse complement strand
GTCTCTAGATTTTTCCTTAAATTGATTGTTATATATATCTTTCAACCGATCGATTTTGCGACGCCCCCAGAGAACATCCAGTCCTTTGGTGTTGTTGCTTGAATTGATGGTGATATTCTTGCTAAAAACGCCATCAACGGTATTACCACTAATAATTAAAGTGTTTGGCAATACGTTGACTTTATATACAGCAGTGATGGTTTCCCCGGCATAGAGGTCGGATATGGCACCCAGTGCGAGCTCAGCGTTGACCTCAGTGGGAAAGTCTACCTCAATATCGGTAAGTGCAGGAGACTCGAGCTTTTCAAATAGATCATGCATCTTCTGCGCTACTTCTTGAGTTGAACCGATATAAGTGAAGGCCCCTCTTCCGAATTCTGCAAG
>AFHY01000128.1 GCA_000213395.2 gamma proteobacterium SCGC AAA007-O20 | reverse complement strand
CATTACCGTCATATAGACGTTTCAACACTAAAAGAGCTAGCAGTTCGCTGGAAACCTGATGTTGTTAGCACTTCATTCAAACAATCGAAGCATTTAGCTTTGTCAGACATATACGATTCTATCAATGAATTGAAGCACTATCGAGAACACTTTATTGATGCCTGAAGCCACCTATCTTGCTCCCGCAAAAATTAACCTATTTTTGCACATTACTTCAAAAAGAGCAGATGGCTACCATAATCTTCAAACCATTTTTCAGCTTCTAGATTATGGCGATGAGATTACTTTCAGCTTAAGGAATGATGGAGAAATAAATCGTATTTATGGTAACGAGACAATATCACCTGACAAAGACTTAATTTTACGCAGCGCAAATACCTTAA
>AFHY01000129.1 GCA_000213395.2 gamma proteobacterium SCGC AAA007-O20 | reverse complement strand
CCACAATCAATCCCCACTATGACTAAAGAAACCGGTTTTCATAAAAATACATCAAAATTAACCAAAAACTTTGATAACTATAATGGCTATTGGTTGCCACTTGATTACACTAATTTAGGTGCAATAAAGGAATACTGGCAATGCCGTGAAGGGGTTGTTATGATTGACCTAGCGCCACTCAGAAAGTTTGAAGTCTATGGTCAAGATGCAGAAACATTGATGCAGTATGCAATAACCAGAGATGTTCGTAAACTAGCCGTTGGTCAAGTTGTCTATTCTGCTATGTGCTACGACAATGGTTGTATGGTAGATGATGGCACTTTATACCGTCTCTGTGAAAATAATTTCCGCTGGGTCGGGGGTTCAGAGGATGGAGGTAAAT
>AFHY01000130.1 GCA_000213395.2 gamma proteobacterium SCGC AAA007-O20 | reverse complement strand
TTTGGTGAAACCGAAGTTTTAAAAGATATTAACCTGAGTATTGATGACAAGGAGTTTGTTGTTTTTGTTGGCCCTTCGGGTTGTGGGAAAACGACATTACTGAGAATTATCTGTGGTTTAGAGGAGGCTACTAGCGGCAAGGTATTTATTGATGAAGAGGATGTTTCCAATGAACAGCCAGTTGATCGAGGCATTTCTATGGTGTTTCAGTCCTACGCGCTATATCCACATTTGTCCGTATTTGAAAACATTGCCTTTCCACTCAGAGTTGCAAAAATTAATGAAGCTGAATTAAAGGAGCAAGTGAATCGTGCTGCAGAAATACTGCAATTAACTGATCGTTTAGATTTTAAGCCCGGACAGCTTTCTGGTGGC
>AFHY01000131.1 GCA_000213395.2 gamma proteobacterium SCGC AAA007-O20 | reverse complement strand
CGAAATCACTCTAAGTCCTTGTTTTTTTAACTTCTTTTCAACTTTTTTAGCAAATTCTTCTTGTTTCTGAGTAATATTAATAATCACTGCTTGAATTGGAGCAAGCCATGAAGGAAATGCGCCTTCATAATGTTCAATCAAAATTCCAATAAATCGCTCCATTGATCCAACTTTAACGCCATGAAGCATAATAGGTGTTTGTTTTGATCCGTCTTCAGCAATATACTGAGCACCAAGACGCTCAGGCATTGAGAAATCTGCTTGAATTGTGCCGCACTGCCATTCACGATCTAGGCAATCTTTTAAGACAAACTCAACCTTAGGTCCATAAAAAGCACCTTCACCCTCTTGAAGCTCCCAGTTAAT
>AFHY01000132.1 GCA_000213395.2 gamma proteobacterium SCGC AAA007-O20 | reverse complement strand
ACAAAATTCTTGAGGAAAACAGAGACATCCTAGACTCAATGGCTGCAGCTCTAGTCGAATTTGAGACTATTGATACGGGCCAGATTGATGATCTGATGGCTAGAAAACCAATGCGAGAGGCAGCTGAAGTTGTTGATTCTGAAGAGGTTTCGTCCGAGTTGGGAACTGGTAGTAAAACTAAAGGTTCTAAACCGTCTTCAGATGACAATCGAGGTGGTGACAGCAGTACTGAGCAGTTTGCATAGTTCGAAATGAGCTCGATGGTCGACCAACCAATCATCATGGGCGTACTCAATATCACACCAGATTCATTTTCTGATGGTGGCTTATTTTTTGAAGCTCAAAGCGCAATTGATCAAGCTG
>AFHY01000133.1 GCA_000213395.2 gamma proteobacterium SCGC AAA007-O20 | reverse complement strand
GCTATCATAAGCGCCGACAAGAGGTGCAAAAATTCAATCAAAAAAACAAATACCTTAAAAAAGGTTTAGCGCTTTCTCCTGTTAAATTTGGGATTTCTTTTACTACACAACTATTGAACCAGGCTGGAGCCTTAGTCCATGTTTATAAAGATGGTAGTATCTATCTAAATCATGGTGGTACAGAAATGGGTCAGGGTTTATTTATAAAAGTAGCGCAAGTAGTTGCTAACGAATTTGGTGTCAAATTAGACCAGGTCAAAGTTTCGGCAACGAGCACTTCAAAAGTTCCAAACACATCACCGACAGCGGCTTCTTCTGGTTCTGATTTAAATGGTATGGCAG
>AFHY01000134.1 GCA_000213395.2 gamma proteobacterium SCGC AAA007-O20 | reverse complement strand
AATAAGATTACTCAATTTTTTTCACTAGTTCTTATAGCCGTTATTGCTATTGCTGGCTTCCTATATTTTGGTAGTCAACAAGATATCGAAGGACTAAAAAAATCGGTCGCACCTGCGGCGTCAATTTACCCTGAAGCCAAATCTATTTCTGAGAAGCTTAATTTTATAAATGATCAATCTGAATCGTTAAATTTATCTGAAATATCTCAAGATAAATGGGTTTTAATGTACTTTGGCTACACTTCTTGCCCAGATGTATGCCCTATAGATCTTTCGAAAATTAATCTCAGTTTTGAGATGATGGAGAACAAAGACGAGCTTCAAGTTGTTTTTAT
>AFHY01000135.1 GCA_000213395.2 gamma proteobacterium SCGC AAA007-O20 | reverse complement strand
CTCTAGTGGTGATATTCCACAAGAATCAATTCTTATTTTTAACTTAGAACTTCTTTCTGCCGAGGATAACTAAGCATGTTTCTTGAATTAATTAGCTTTCTCTCCTCACTAGATACAGGCTTTAATGTACTTAGCTATTTAACGGTAAGAGCTGTGTTTTCAATGATGACCGCACTTCTTATTACCCTTTTCCTTGGAAAATGGATCATCTCTAAACTACAGCACTATCAAATTGGTCAAGTGATACGTGGAGATGGACCAGAATCACACCAAGAAAAAGCTGGAACACCTACAATGGGAGGTTTACTTATCCTTTTCGCGTTTACCACCA
>AFHY01000136.1 GCA_000213395.2 gamma proteobacterium SCGC AAA007-O20 | reverse complement strand
ACTGCCGTTGGATAACAGCCAGGGTTTGCAACCAAGCGAGCACTTTTAATGGCTTCTCTTCGAACTTCTGGTTGACCATAAATTGCTTCTTCGAGTAGCGAATTTTGGGTGTGCTCCATGTTGTACCATTGGGACCAGTTGCTAGCGTCATGAATACGGAAATCTGCACCCAAGTCAATTACTTTGATGCCTTTTTCAAGGAAAGATCCGGCACTATTCATGGCAACGCCATGCGGGGTTGCAAAGAATATAATATCACAGTCATTAAGGCTCTTGTCATCGGGCAAGGAGTAAATTAGTTCTGATAAACCGGCCATGCTTGGAAAAAC
>AFHY01000137.1 GCA_000213395.2 gamma proteobacterium SCGC AAA007-O20 | reverse complement strand
TTTCTACCCGAAAAAGATAAATATAGTATTTCAAAGCGCAAAATTAACTCTCAAATTTCCTCATTATTTGGTGGCCGAATTGCAGAAGAGCTTGTTTATGGTAAAGACGCTGTAACAACAGGTGCAAGTAATGACATAGAACGTGCCACTGAACTTGCCCATAAAATGGTCAAACTTTGGGGTATGTCTGATGTGATGGGTCCGTTGGCCTATGGTGAAGAAGAAGGTGAAGTGTTCCTAGGTCGACAGGTAACCAAACATAAGCATATTTCTGATGACACATTTAATAAAGTGGATTCTGAAATTCGTATAATTATTGATTCCAATT
>AFHY01000138.1 GCA_000213395.2 gamma proteobacterium SCGC AAA007-O20 | reverse complement strand
CTGTATCATCTTTATTGATGAGATTGACGCAGTAGGTCGTCAGCGTGGAGCTGGTTTAGGTGGAGGACATGATGAGCGTGAACAAACCCTTAACCAGATGCTGGTTGAAATGGATGGTTTCGAAGGGACAGAGGGTGTTATCGTTGTTGCAGCAACTAACCGTCCAGATGTACTTGATCCTGCGCTACTCAGGGCTGGAAGGTTTGATCGCACAGTCACCGTTGGTTTGCCTGATATAAAAGGGCGTGATGCTATTTTGAAGATACATATGAGGAAGCTGCCAGTTGCAAAAAATGTCAAATCTATGGATATAGCTAGAGGTACTC
>AFHY01000139.1 GCA_000213395.2 gamma proteobacterium SCGC AAA007-O20 | reverse complement strand
ATAAGACTACACTAACTGCAGCCTTGACTAAATGTATGTCTGAAGCTCGTGGTGGTGAAATTAAAAATTACGCAGATATTGATAACGCTCCTGAAGAAAGAGAGCGCGGTATCACCATCTCAACTGCACACGTAGAGTATGAGTCAGAAGCTCGTCACTACGCTCACGTTGACTGCCCAGGACATGCTGACTATGTTAAGAACATGATTACTGGTGCTGCACAAATGGATGGCGCTATTATTGTTATCGCTGCAACTGATGGGCCCATGGCTCAAACTCGTGAGCACATTCTTTTGTCTCGCCAGGTAGGTGTTCCATATATCGT
>AFHY01000140.1 GCA_000213395.2 gamma proteobacterium SCGC AAA007-O20 | reverse complement strand
CGAGTCTAACTTTTGCTCAGAAAATAGTGAATATAGAGAAAAATACGGTATTATTTAATGCGGAAGTTAAGGTAGTTTCTGTCCTTAAAAATAATTTTAAACCTTGCGCTTTGCCGCAAGTTATCTTGGAGGAACTAAATGGAAGACAGTAGTTTATCAATCATCAACCTGATATTCAGTGCAGGTCTGGTTGTGAAATTTGTGATGTTAGTGTTAGTCCTAATGTCAATTTATTCTTGGACAGTCATCATGGCCAAGAAAAAGGTGTTAATGGATGCGACAACTGATATTAAAGACTTTCATCAAAAATTTGAGAGAGAAAGT
>AFHY01000141.1 GCA_000213395.2 gamma proteobacterium SCGC AAA007-O20 | reverse complement strand
TCAGTAAATTAATATTTGCCTTAAGTCGCTCTTGGGAGCCTCGTATGTATACAAAAACTCTTAATCTTGCTCTTTTATTAGCTGTAGTGGTTGTGGTGCTGGGTGCATACACACGTCTAGCTGATGCTGGTCTTGGCTGCCCTGATTGGCCAGGATGTTACGGCAAGCTAATTGTTCCTGATGTCGCCTCAAGTGAGTTTGAAAGGCCGCTTGATGTTGCAAAGGCTTGGAAAGAAATGATTCACAGATACGCAGCCTCAATACTGGGGTTGTTGATTGTAGCCATATTTTTCTTTGCAGCCTTTCGTAAAACACCGCGTTAC
>AFHY01000142.1 GCA_000213395.2 gamma proteobacterium SCGC AAA007-O20 | reverse complement strand
AATAAAACTACCTGCCTTTTTGGTTCTGCTGGTTGGATTCCAGGGCGCCTTAGGAATGTGGACAGTTACCGAGTTGGTTCACCCTGGTATAGTTTCGATGCATTTAATGGGAGGCTTTACTACAACCGTTTTGCTGTTATGGCTTCTGTTAAACCAGAGCGTTCCAAATCGAATTAATCAGCATATTTTAAAGCGGCACAAATTAATATTGGCTACATCCATTGTTCTATTATTAGTTCAAATCTTTTTAGGAGGTTGGACAAGTACCAACTATGCTGCTCTATCTTGTGGTGAATACTTTCCAACCTGTTTGGGAGAAT
>AFHY01000143.1 GCA_000213395.2 gamma proteobacterium SCGC AAA007-O20 | reverse complement strand
TCAAAAAAAAGTTAATTATATTGAGGTGCCAATTTTTTTATACCCATAAATTGTCACAAGAATGAGTTAGTCTCTTAAGAAAGAGCGAGTGTTCACTTCAACTAAAGCAAACCACTAATTATCAGGGTAAGTTAAAATGCACCCATGGAAAAATCTGAGTTTACTAGCCTAATTGATCAAGGCTTTAATCATATACCTTTCTCCAGAGAGGTTGTTGTAGATACCGATACAGCTTTGGCAATGTATCTAAAGCTTGCCAATTCACCTTATAGTTATTTTTTAGAGTCAGTTCAGGGTGGCGAAAAATGGGGTCGTTATT
>AFHY01000144.1 GCA_000213395.2 gamma proteobacterium SCGC AAA007-O20 | reverse complement strand
AAAACTCTTGTGAGCGTTATCTGTTTGCTGCTCACAAGTTCCACCATTGCCGACATTTCCTTTTCCCAGAAACCAGCTCACGTCAATGACGCTGAAGCCGGATCGATAATCTTCAAATTCGCGGATTCACCGTCAATCATGCAGACAGCTCTTGATACTAAGGTTCGGATGGACATCACTGGAGTCATTAACCGGGTCACGGTAGAACAAATCTTCACCAACCCATCTAATGAATGGGTTGAGGGTGTCTATGTGTTTCCATTGCCTGAAGACTCTGCCGTGGATCATCTGACAATGTTCGTCAACGAGCGCATTAT
>AFHY01000145.1 GCA_000213395.2 gamma proteobacterium SCGC AAA007-O20 | reverse complement strand
CGTAGTCCGGATTAATCGCTAAAGCCTGCTCATAACTTTTAACCGCAGCATCCAGTTGACCGAGATCCTTGAGAATATTGCCGAGGTTATTATGTGCCTCAACGTAGTTTGGTTTAATCGCCAGTGCCTGCTCATAACTTTTAACCGCAGCATCCAGTTGACCAAGGTCTTTGAGTGTGACAGCGAGGTTATTATGCGCCTCAGCGTAGTCTGGTTTAATGGCTAGTGACTTCTCATAGCGCTTAACTGCAGTATCTAGTTGCCCTAAGTTGGCATAGCAGGCGCCACTTATATTGTAGAGTAATGCCTCATTG
>AFHY01000146.1 GCA_000213395.2 gamma proteobacterium SCGC AAA007-O20 | reverse complement strand
CAGTTAAAAATATAGCCATTGATCCAGTGCAGAACTACCGACAGAGGTTTTGCTACAATATAAAGAATGCCGTAGTCGACTGTTTTGTCTATGCCGGGGGCTAGAAGTTCCAAACGTGCATGTTCTTTAGGGCCAATATAAAGTTGGTTATTTGCAAGCGTTACTTGATTTCCTGGAGCGATTTTTAGACCTGGATTAACCGTTGTCAAAAGATATTTGTCATTATTAGATTTGGTTGAATAGGTATGAATTTCATTTTCGTTAGGAATCCATGCTGTAAAAAAGTAGTGCTGAAGCATTGCTGCCCATC
>AFHY01000147.1 GCA_000213395.2 gamma proteobacterium SCGC AAA007-O20 | reverse complement strand
GCAATTCCTTTATTGATCTGAGCTGAATTGCTGCCGAATTGTTTTTTCTCTGAAAACTCTTTGCCTTCTTTCAAAGCCTCATCCAGTGGTAGTTCAATCTGTTCATGAAACATGTTTACTTCCATATCTAAATCTCTCCTTAAATCCTGAATCTGTTTAACTACATTGATGTCAGTCATTTACCCTTTCCCCTTCCTTTTTTTGTATTATCAACCTTGTGAGACTTAGCTGAAGCGGCCTTTAATGCCGCCTCATATTTCTTTTCCCACTCCTCATGCAGACTCGTTTTCTCGATGTC
>AFHY01000148.1 GCA_000213395.2 gamma proteobacterium SCGC AAA007-O20 | reverse complement strand
GCAATAGCAAGACTAAAGCCGACAGACCGCTTCAATATCATTGATTTTGATAGCAGCTTTAGACCGTTATTTAAAGGCGCAGTTCCAGCCATTGAAACAAACAAGCAATATGGACAAAGCTTTGTAAATAGCCTTATTGCCGATGGCGGTACGGAAGCACTCGATGCAATCGAATACGGTCTCGGATCAAGAGACAGTAAGTCAGAAAATTATCTGCGACAAGTCATCTTTCTCACTGACGGTCAGGTCGGCAATGAGGATGAAATATTTAGAACAGTCAAGTGGAAAATTGAAAAC
>AFHY01000149.1 GCA_000213395.2 gamma proteobacterium SCGC AAA007-O20 | reverse complement strand
GTTTTTGGCCTTGTTACTGAAGGTATGAGTATTGTCAACTTAATTGAGCAAGGTGATATTATTGAAAGTATATCAATTAAGCGTATTGGTGATCAGGCTAATCAATTTATTGCTGATGAAGCATCATTTCAAACTCAAATTGAAAAAGTTAATACGAACTTCAAGGCAAAACAAGAGTTACTTCAAAAAGAATTTGAAAATTATGTCACTACTTCTTATCCTGGAATCAAGAAGAGTAACTTAGGTTACTTCACAATAGTCAATAAATCAGGCAACGATAAGCAACCTAATGATGGC
>AFHY01000150.1 GCA_000213395.2 gamma proteobacterium SCGC AAA007-O20 | reverse complement strand
AAAACAATAACTATAAGGGTTTTAAAGGTGATTTAACTGTCTTAAAAAACAACAAAGAGGTTGTTCGATTATATCCAGAAAAAAGGCAATATCAGACAGGTATGCCGATGACAGAAGCTGCTATTGACCCATCAATTTCCAGAGATTTGTACGTTGCATTGGGAGAGTCTTTAGGTGGTAGTGCTTGGAGTGTAAGAATATATTATAAGCCACTCGTCAGATGGATATGGTTGGGTGGTTTTGATGATTGCCCTAGGTGCTCTATTTGCTGCAATTGATAGACGATATTTTTT
>AFHY01000151.1 GCA_000213395.2 gamma proteobacterium SCGC AAA007-O20 | reverse complement strand
ATATGATCTTGTGTGGTGGTGAAATACGTCCCGCTGATCAAATAGTAATTGATGCTTTTGAGGCGAAATATCCAGGTGTCACAGTTAACGCTGAAGCGGTTCCTTGGGGAACATGTCAGGATAAATCAATGACGCTTGCTGCTGCTGGTGATCCAGTAGGACTAGCTTATATCGGCTCTCGTACCTTGAAGCAATTAGGTCGTAGTGGCTTGATTGTACCAGTTGATATTTCTGAAGAAATGCAGGCATTGTATCAACCTGGTGTTCTTGCAACTGTTTCTGATGGAGGTC
>AFHY01000152.1 GCA_000213395.2 gamma proteobacterium SCGC AAA007-O20 | reverse complement strand
ATCTGGTGAGGCTCAATATGATCTTGATATGAGCTGGGGTTTAACGCCGATTCTTCAATATGATAAGATGAGGGATGATGTTTACTATTCAACTGACTATTGGCAGACTTTTGTTGCGCCAATTGGAAGTGGTGGTCCTGAACCAATGTTTGAAGACTTCAAAGCACTTCAAATGGGTATCAACAGCGCCATCCAAGGCATGATCTTGGGTGAAGGTTCTGCTGCTGATTTAGTTGCAGAGGCTGCAGAAACTCTATCAGAGGGTCTGTAAGTCAATTAGTTGA
>AFHY01000153.1 GCA_000213395.2 gamma proteobacterium SCGC AAA007-O20 | reverse complement strand
GGTCGTGTAGTTTTTATTGACTTTGATGAGGGAGTGACGGTGCTCAAAAATTCAGATCCATTAACTGGACTGAATTTCTTCGAAATGATTGAAGAAGGCGAGAGGACATCGGCAGCCAAAGACAAGAAGCCAATGATTAAATTGGTTGACAAAAAAGATAAAAAACTTGTATTGTCAACGCATTATCTACCATCAGGTGTCAAAATTAACTTGGAAAATGGACAATTAATTGAAGCAGGTGCAATTCTTGCGAAAATTCCTAAAGCC
>AFHY01000154.1 GCA_000213395.2 gamma proteobacterium SCGC AAA007-O20 | reverse complement strand
GGAGGCCAAAAAAACCTACGAAAAAGCTAAATCGGAGGGCAAAAGCGCTTCTTTGGTGGAACAGCAACGACCCAACATCTTTACCACCAGTGTTGCCAATATCGGTCCAGGTGCCACAATAGGGATTGCTATCCAGTACCAACAGGCGGTACTCATTGACAACGATAAATTCTCAATCAGGTTTCCTATGGTTGTCGGGGATCGATATATTCCAGGCACTATGGTCGCGACCCCTAATAATGCCCTAGGTGTCGTCCCCAACAC
>AFHY01000155.1 GCA_000213395.2 gamma proteobacterium SCGC AAA007-O20 | reverse complement strand
AAAAATTCATGATTTTGATTAGGTAGTTTATTGAGAATCTCTTTTTTTCCATAAAGAAGCCCTAAGTGAGGGCCATAGGTCTTATAGAGACTAAATGCGTAAAAATCAACGTCAAGATCCTTTACATCTGGAAAACCGTGTGGTGCGTAAGAGACACCATCTCCAATGATATAGGCATCATATTCATGAACTAATTTTGCTATTGATTTAAGGTCATTAATTGAGCCAACTATATTGGAACAATGGGTGACCGCA
>AFHY01000156.1 GCA_000213395.2 gamma proteobacterium SCGC AAA007-O20 | reverse complement strand
TGCAATTGAGCAAAATTTTAGAGCACTTCCTAAGCGGAAGATTTCGAAATTAGTCTTTGATCGGAGGTGCTTTTGGAGTTGTTTGTTTTTTGTTGAATACCTTCCAATAACAATATTTTCCCAGCGCTTAGGCTTTTGAGTGCGAAGTTTGTAACAAATATTATCTACGAGTTTGACTGAAGTTTTTCCTGGTAATCGGTAATAGTGAATCTTGTCAAAGGGTGAATAGATTAGACCAAAAATAGGGTAGTT
>AFHY01000157.1 GCA_000213395.2 gamma proteobacterium SCGC AAA007-O20 | reverse complement strand
CACGTCAATCTTTTCGTATTGACAAGGATACCTTATGTGTATTTGATGCAAAAGGTGGCCCTATGATTGTCGACGAACATGATGCACCAACAGAGATTTTGATAAATGTTTCTCGCACAAATCCAACAAAACCTTCTGAACGTCTACCAGAGCCTCTAGCAAAAAACGCTCAGGAAATCAGGATAAATAACAGTACGGCAGTGGCTTATAAAGTCAAAGCAGGTGAATATATACAGGTTATTGATGTTGA
>AFHY01000158.1 GCA_000213395.2 gamma proteobacterium SCGC AAA007-O20 | reverse complement strand
TTGCACCTGAGCTTTTTAGACGCGCACAACTCAAAGACCCTCTCAAAGCAAAAGCCCTTCAAAAAGGCCTTGATCAACTCTCTGAGGAAGGTGCAACGCAAGTATTTAGACCGATTTCGAATAATTCTCAAATTTTAGGGGCGGTAGGTGTTTTGCAGTTCGATGTGGTCGCTCATCGGCTTAAATATGAGTACGGTGTCGACTGTCAATTTGAAGCAATCAATGTGGCTACAGCACGATGGGTTAGC
>AFHY01000159.1 GCA_000213395.2 gamma proteobacterium SCGC AAA007-O20 | reverse complement strand
AAGATTGATGCTTTGGGTATTAGATATGTATATTATCAATTTGTTTCAGTTACTGGTCGCATTGTCGGCAAAGGTATTCCTGGTCGTCACTGGGAACGTTTGGCTGAAAAAGGATTTCAATTAGTATACGGTTCAACAGCTAATTTATTCATTGACCGTCATGGTGATTATATCGGTTATGGACCTGAAGCTTCTGAGCTTGTCGGTATAGCTGATCCTGAAACCTTTTGTCAACTTCCATGGGAT
>AFHY01000160.1 GCA_000213395.2 gamma proteobacterium SCGC AAA007-O20 | reverse complement strand
TGATAAAACAGATGAGTTAAATGTTGCCGATATCTTATTGATGGTGTCAAATGATTTGTTGGTTGTAGATAACTTATCCAGTAAAGTTCACATTATTACCCACATTAATCCTGATGAAAGCACTTTCGAAGATGCAATATCAAAACTTAATCTTATTGAAGGTAATATCAAGAAGTCATTCCAGCATGTACCAAGTCCTCAAGCAGGAATCCAGACTGATGATTTTGTTTCAAGTTT
>AFHY01000161.1 GCA_000213395.2 gamma proteobacterium SCGC AAA007-O20 | reverse complement strand
TTAACCGAAGCGTCTATTACTGGAAGGATTGATAACCTTAAAGGTTTAAAAGAGAATGTTATTGTAGGTCGACTGATACCTGCTGGTACTGGTTTCAAGCATCATCAGGATAAAAGAATGCGTCGTTTAGAGGATTCAATGCAGGCCAGTGAAGCGGAGCAAGAACTTTCTGAACAGTTAAGTGAAGTTGAAGTCCAGGTACAGGAATAAGAATAGTGGTAGTAGATAAAGCGGGC
>AFHY01000162.1 GCA_000213395.2 gamma proteobacterium SCGC AAA007-O20 | reverse complement strand
ATTGCGGCTGGAAAAAGTAAAAAACTAGTGGGAATGCAAGAATTTGAAAAAGCCAAAGACAAGATAATGATGGGCTCGGAACGCAAGAGTATGGTTATGGATGAAGCGGAAAAAGAAATGACAGCCTTTCATGAGGCTGGACACGCAATAGTTGGACGTTTGGTTCCTGAACATGACCCGGTCTACAAGGTCAGCATTATTCCAAGAGGTAGGGCTTTGGGTGTGA
>AFHY01000163.1 GCA_000213395.2 gamma proteobacterium SCGC AAA007-O20 | reverse complement strand
TAATCTCTCTAAAACGCCCAGAAGGGGACGTTCACTTTTACTGTAACGACGGTCTAGCCATAAGAGAGCTGGTTGAAAAGACTGTCAAGACCGGTGAAAGGAATAACTACAAAATGAATATAGAGGCTATCGTACCTTCATTATCGATGGATGTCGTTGCGAAGTTTGAACTTACATTATCGTTGAAAGATAAAACTATAGAATAGGTATGGTCTTGTATTTTT
>AFHY01000164.1 GCA_000213395.2 gamma proteobacterium SCGC AAA007-O20 | reverse complement strand
CACCAAGTCAAGGACGCTTCCAAAATCACTCCTCCGAGTGATAGACGAGCCGATTTACCGATCACCATCAACATCAATCTCAAGGCGGGTTTTGAAGTTGAATCGCTAGATTCGAGCTATCACAAAATAGTTGTCAATCAGAGCGACGAACTAACCAAACAGATCAGCCTCGATAAAAACTACCAAGCTGACCGTGACTTTGAACTTACC
>AFHY01000165.1 GCA_000213395.2 gamma proteobacterium SCGC AAA007-O20 | reverse complement strand
ATTAAGGTATATGATTATGAGGTTAGGGTTGAAAAAAATGGTGTATTGGTGGATCAGTATGAAGTTGAGGATCCTTTAGCGTGGATTGATAATTACCAAAATCAATTTAATGTCCCTAAATTAGATGATTTACCAGACTTTAATGGCGGTTTGGTGGGTTATTTTGGCTATGAAATTATTCGTTATATTGAGCCAAAATTAGCAAA
>AFHY01000166.1 GCA_000213395.2 gamma proteobacterium SCGC AAA007-O20 | reverse complement strand
AAAAACCATAGCCGTTTTTTGTTGCCTAAACAGTCTAAGCTTTTCTATTGGCATCTGAATAACGTCCTCACCACCAATCATTATTGAGCCAGTAGTAGGCTCAATAAGTCGATTAATGTGGCGAATTAGTGTGGACTTTCCAGAACCTGAAAGACCCATAATAACTTCAATATTCTTGTTTTCAAGGTCAAGATTTATAT